>NZ_RSAJ01000026.1 GCF_003933965.1 Streptomyces sp. RP5T | reverse complement strand
GTCTCAGAGGACCAGGAACCCAGAGGGGTCAGCCCGGTGCCCACGAGGCCGCCGCAAACCGCACCACATCAACAGTCCTGGCCGCCCCTGACGAAGCCAACCGGAATCGCTTACTCAAGGATTAGGAACCCCGAGATGTCGTCCACGAGTTCGCTCCTTCCCCTCGAACCGGCCCCGGGCAGCCCGCCGTTCCTGCACGCCGAGTCCGGCGGTGATCCGGTGAAGTGGGCCGCCGAGCACCGCGACCCGCTGCGGGCCCTCGTCCTCGACCACGGCTGCGTCCTGGTGCGGGGGCTGGGCCTCGCCGACCCCGCCACGAGCGAGGCGGTCTTCCGGCACCTGACCGACGGCCTGATGCCCGACCACGAGCCCTTCGCGCCCCGGCGCCGCTACGCGGACGGCGTGTACTCGTCCACCAAGTGGCCGCCGAACCAGCAGATGTGCATGCACCACGAGCTCAGCTACGGCCTCCGGTTCCCGGGCCTGCTGCTGTTCGCCTGTCTGGAGGCACCCGCGTCCGGGGGCGCGACCCCGCTCGCCGACGCCTCCGCGGTACTGCGGGACCTGCCCCGCGAGCTGGTCTCCCGTTTCGAGCGGGATGGCTGGCTGCTGACCCGGGCCTACCACGAGGAGATCGGCGCCTCGGTCGAGGAGGCCTTCGGCACGGACGACCGCGACGCCGTCGAACGCTACTGCCGCCGGCACGCCATCGAGTTCGCCTGGCAGGACGACGGTTCGCTGCGCACCCGGCAGCGGCGCGGCGCGGTGCTCCGCCACCCGGACGGCGGCCCGCCCTGCTGGTTCAACCAGATCGCCTTCCTCAACGAGTGGACCACGGAGCCCGAAGTGCGCGAATACCTGGTGGACATGTACGGCGCCGACGGGCTGCCCTTCAACACCCGCTTCGGCGACGGGAGTCCGATCGACGCGGACGTGGTGCGCACGATCAACGAGGTGTACGACGCCCACACCGTGCGCGCCCCCTGGCAGGACGGCGACCTGCTGCTCGTCGACAACATCCGTACGGCGCACGGCCGCGAGCCCTTCGAGGGGCCGCGCGAGGTGCTGGCCGCGCTCGGCGACCCGGTGCTGCGCGCCGACGGCGAGGTGAGCGGCGTATGAGCACCGTCGACGCCCCGTCCTTCGCGCTGGTCACCGGCGCCCAGGTGCAACAGGTCCTGCACGGGCGGGAACCGGAGATCGCGGACCTCGTCGAGGCCGTCTACCGGCTGCACGGGGCGGGCGACTCGGTGAACCCGCCGTCGTACTTCCTGAGGTTCCCGGACCGTCCGTCGTCCCGGATCATCGCGCTGCCCGCCTCGCTGGGCGGACCGCTGCGTGTGGACGGCCTGAAATGGGTCTCCAGCTTCCCGGAGAACATCGGGTCCGGGCTGCCGCGCGCGTCGGCGGTGCTGATCCTCAACGACCCCGACACCGGCTACCCGTTCGCGTGTCTGGAGAGCTCGGTCATCAGCGCCACGCGCACCGCGTCCTCGGCGGCGCTGGCGGCCGCAAGGCTCAGCGCGGGCCGGGTCCGCCCGGCCCGGGTGGGCTTCATCGGCACCGGACTGATCGCCCGCTACCTCCACACCCATCTCACCGGCACCGGCTGGGAGTTCGAGGAGACGGGCGTGCACGACCTGTCCGCCGAGAGCGCCGCCGGGTTCCGCGGATATCTGGAGCGGTCGGGGGCGCCCGGGAAGGTGACCGTGCACGACTCGGCCGAATCCCTCGTCCGCGCGAGCGACCTGGTGGTCTTCGCCACGGTCGCCGGCACCCCGCACGTCCACGATCCGTCGTGGTTCGGCCATCACCCCCTGGTCCTGCACGTGTCCCTGCGCGATCTCGCCCCGGAGATCCTGCTCGCGTCGGCCAACTTCGTCGACGACGTCGAGCACTGCCTCAAGGCCGAGACCTCCCCGCACCTGGCCGAACGGCTCACGGGGAACCGGGACTTCATCGACGGCACGCTGGACGACGTGCTGAGCGGACGGGTGACCGTCCCGACGGACCGGACGGTGGTGTTCTCCCCCTTCGGCCTGGGGGTGCTCGACCTCGCCGTCGGCCGGTACGTCCACGACGAACTGGCCCGGCGCGGCGAACTGCACGTCGTCGACGGGTTCTTCAACGAGCTGCGCCGGTACGGCTGAACGAGCTGCGCGCATGAGGAGGGGGGCGTCATGCCCGTCATTTCCGATCCTTCGGAGTTCAACGAGCCGGACCTCTACGTCGACCTGAGGGCCGCGCTGGAGCTTCCGCTGTTCCTGAAGTGCGAGGGCTTCAACTTCGCCGGGTCCATCAAGCTGAAGGCGGCCCGCGAGATGGTGAACGCCGCCGAGCGGGACGGCACCCTGCGGCCAGGGTCGGTCCTGGTCGAGTCGTCGTCGGGGAACCTGGGGGTGGCCCTGAGCGTGATCGCCGCGAGCCGGGGCTACCGGTTCCTGTGCGTGACCGACTCGCGGTGCAACCTGGCGACGATCCGGCTGATGGAGTCGCTCGGCACCCGGGTGCACGTGGTCGGCGAGCCGGACCTGCACGACGGCTACCTGGGCGCGCGGCTCGCGTACGTGCGGGCGCTGTGCGCCTCGGACGAGCGGTACGTGTGGCTCAACCAGTACAGCAACCAGGGCAACTGGCGGGCGCACTACCGCACCACGGCCCCGGAGATCGCGCGGCGCTTCCCGGACCTGGACGTGCTGTTCGTCGGGGCCGGCACCACCGGGACGCTGATGGGCTGCGCCCGCTGGTTCTGGCAGTGGCGGCGGCCGGTACGGATCGTCGCCGTCGACAGCGTCGGCTCGGTCACCTTCGGCGGCCCGCCCGGCGTCCGGATGATCCCGGGGCTCGGCACGAGCGTGCCGCCGCAGCTGCTCGACAGGTCGTACATCGACGACGTGGTCCTCGTCGGGGAACCGGACACCCTCCAGGTCTGCCGCGGGCTGGCGGCCCGGGGCTTCCTGTTCGGCGGCTCCACCGGCACGGTCGTCAGCGGCGCCCACCAGTGGCTGTCCGCCCACGGCCGCCACGGCCTCACCGCGGTGGCGATCGCCCCGGACCTCGGCGAGCGCTACCTCGACACGGTGTACCGCCCCGGCTGGCCGCACGACGGCACACCCGAGGCGGCCCCGCTCCACCCACCGATGGAGGCAATGGCCCACCTCACGTGAGCCCCGCGCCGCCCTGCGCGGGGCGGGCGACGGGGCGGCGGGGGCGCTGCTCGATGGTGCAGGCCGGCACGGGGTCCGCGAACGGAGGCAAGCGGAACGGCACCGGCCGGCGGAGGCAATGGCCTACCTCGCGTGAGCCCCCACACCGCACCGCACCCCTGTCGCCCCTGCGCGGAGCGGGCGACAGGGCGGCGGGGGTCACTGCTCGGTCCCGCGGGCGGCACGGGCTCCGCGAGCGGCGGCAAGCAGAACGGAGAGACCCCGGGGCCTCAGCCACCACCGAGATCGCACATCCTTCCGGCGGTCAGGGGCAGGTGGGTGGTCGCCGCGAGTGGTGCGGCCTCGGCGGCGCGGGGCCCCGGACCTGATGAGGGCCATCCAGTCCTCCAGGACGAAGACGGCGCTCGACGAACTCTCGGAGGCGGCGGTGCCGGGAACCGCACGGAGCTTCCGGAGCGTCCGCGCGTCGAAACCCGGCCCGCCGCGGGGAGTGCCGCTCCCGACCGGGACGACCACGAAGCCGGCCGTGACGCACTCGCGCGTCTCCCGGCCTCGGCCGCGTCCGGCGTGGCAGTCGCCTCCGGCAGAGAACACGCCCCGGTCGGCACCGGGACCCGCCGCCCCACGTCACGGCAGCGCACGCGGCCCCGGCACGCCCTGCGCGATCACGCCGCCCGGAGCCGTGTCCGTGAGGTGACCCACCCGGTCGCCCGGGGTACGTTCGCAGGCATGGCAGGCACCACGCACACCGTGACCAACCAGCCCCCACCTCTGACCGGCTACGACGTCTACGGCGCCGACCGCGCCCTCAAGGAGGCCGTCGAGCGGCACCTCGACCCGGACCTGCTCGACGAGGTGCACGGCGAGCTGGGCGCGCTCGGCCGGGCCTGCGGCTCGGCACAGGTGCAGGAGTGGGGTCTCCAGGCCAACGAGAACCCGCCCCGGCTGCGCACCCACGACCGCCACGGCCACCGTGTCGACGAGGTCGAGTTCCACCCGGCCTGGCACCGGGTGCTCGGCAAGGGCGTCGCCGCGGGCCTGACCGCCGCCTGGGTCCGCCCCGGCGGCCACGTACGGCGGGCGGCGGCCTTCCTGCTGTGGACGCAGGTCGACGCGGGCAACTGCTGCCCCCTGTCGATGACCCACGCGGCGGTCCCCGTGCTGCGCACCGACCCCGACCTCGCGGCCGAGTGGGAGCCCCGGCTGACGTCCATGGTCTACGACCGCGAGCTGCGCCCCGCCCACCTGAAGGCGGGGGCGCTGTTCGGGATGGGGATGACCGAGAAGCAGGGCGGCAGCGACGTCCGGGCGAACACGACGTCCGCGCGGGCCCTGCCGGACGGGGAGACCTTCGAGCTCACCGGTCACAAGTGGTTCTGCTCGGCCCCCATGTCGGACGGCTTCCTGGTCCTCGCCCAGGCCCCGGGCGGGCTCACCTGCTTCCTCGTCCCCCGCGTCCTGGAGGACGGCACCCGCAACACGTTTCTCCTCCAGCGCCTCAAGGACAAGCTCGGCAACCGTTCCAACGCCTCCGCCGAGGTCGAGTTCGACGGCACGTGGGCCCGCCGCGTGGGCGACGAGGGGCGCGGGGTCCGCACCATCATCGAGATGGTCGCGGCGACCCGGCTGGACTGCGTGATCGGCTCGGCGGGCCTGATGCGCCAGGCCGTCGCCCAGGCGATCCACCACTGCACGCACCGCCAGGCCTTCGGCGGCAAACTCGTCGACAAGCCGCTGATGCGCAACGTGCTCGCCGACCTCGCCCTGGAGTCCGAGGCCGCGACCACCCTCGCCCTGCGCCTGGCGGCCGCCTACGACACGGACGACGAGCAGGAGCGGGCCTTCCTCAGGATCGCGGTGCCGACGGCCAAGTACTGGGTCACCAAGCGCTGCGCCCCGCTCACGGTGGAGGCCGCCGAGTGCCTGGGCGGCAACGGCTACGTGGAGGAGTCGGGCCTGCCCCGCCTGGTCCGCGAGTCACCGCTCAACTCGATCTGGGAGGGCGCGGGCAACATCCAGGCCCTGGACGTCCTGCGGGTCCTGCGGCGGGAACCGCAGGCCCTGAACGCCTACCTCCTGGAGATCGGCCGGACCCGGGGCGCCGACCACCGCCTGGACGCGGCGACGAAGAACCTGCTCACCGAACTGGCCGATCTGGAGGGCATCGAGGGCCGGGCCCGCCATCTGACGGAACGACTGGCGCTCGTCCTTCAGGGATCCCTGCTGGTCCGGTACGCCCCGGCGGCGGTCGCCGACGCCTTCTGCGCGTCCCGCCTGGGCGGCGACGGCGGAACGGCCTTCGGCACGCTGCCCACGACCCTGGACCTGGCGTCGGTGGTGGAACGGGCCCGGCCCGTGGAGTGAGTTCGCAGCAGAACGGGGGTGGTGCTGCGCCGACACGGCACCACCCCCGTTGCGGCCTCCAGAGGCCGTGGCACGCCGCTGCGAGACGGCGTTCGCCCAAGTTTCAAACAAGCGGGACCCCACCACCAGGGTTGCAGGGGGTTGCAACTTCCTGGTGACTGTCCGCGGACTGTGTGCCGCCCCGCGCCGCGACCGGCACTATGAGACGGACAGTCAACGGAACCGGGACCGGGAGGACCAGTGCCGCTCTCGCCGACGCATGCGACCCATCTGGCCACCATGGACACCGCCCGTGCGGCCCGGGTGCTGAACGACATCCGCTCCGCCACCCTGTCCGGCCGGCCCGCCCCTCTCGCCCCGCGCCCGGTGATCGAGGAGTCCTGGAGCCGTATGCTGCGCGGCGGCGTCGACCCGGACCACGACTTCCGCTCGGGTCTGCTGCCCCCCGAGGAGGTGCAGCGGCGCCGGGAGTGCTCCCGGCTCAGGCATGTGCTGCCGGTGCTCAGGGAGGGGCTGCTGTCGGTCGCGGACATCGCCCACCACATCATGGTGGTCGCGGACGAGGACGGCCGTGTGCTGTGGCGGGAGGGCAGTTCCGCCGTCCTGCGCAAGGCCGACGGCACCGGCTTCGAACTCGGCGCCGACTGGCGGGAGAACGTCGTCGGCACGAACGGCATCGGCACCCCGGCGGTGGTGCGCCGTCCCGTGCAGGTCTTCGCCTCCGAGCACTTCGTGCGCTCCCAGACCACCTGGACCTGCACCGGCGCCCCCGTCAAGGACCCGCGCGACGGCCGGCTGATCGGCGTGGTCGACGTGAGCGGCCCGCTGGAGACCATGCATCCGGCGACGCTCGCCTGGGTCGAATCGGTGGCCAGGCTCGCCGAGGCACGGCTGCGCGAGCTGCACCACGCCTCGCTGGAGCAACTGCGGGCCGTGGCCGCGCCGGTGCTCGCCCGGCTCACGGGCCGGGCCCTGGTGGTGGACCGGGACGGCTGGACGGCGGCGGTGACCGGAATGCCGTACCAGCACCGGATCGCGCTGCCCAAGTCCCTCTCGCCGGGCCGCCGGTGGCTCCCGGCGCTCGGCCTGTGCACCCTGGAACCGCTGGCGGGCGGCTGGTTGGTCCGCGCCACCGAGGAGCCGGAGCCGCGGGGCGCCACCCGGATCGTGCTGGATCTCGGCCACCCGCGCCGCTGGACGGTGACGGTGTCGGGCGGGGCGGGCTCGTGGAGTCACGAACTCAGTCCCCGGCACGCGGAGTTGCTGTACCTGCTGGCGCTGCACCGCGCGGGCCGCAGCGCGGCGGGCCTGGCCGAGGACATGTTCGGCGATCCGGGCCGCACGGTGACCGTACGGGCGGAGATGTCCCGGGTCCGGCGGTATCTCGGGGCGTTCCTGGAACACCGGCCGTATCGTTTCTGCGAGGAGGCCGACGTCGAGGTGCTGCTGCCGGGCGACCCGGCCGACCTGCTGCCGCACTCGACGGCCCCGGCGGTGCTCGGGGCCCGCGCCACCACCGAGACCGGGTGAAAACCCTCGCTCATGGTGCATCTTCCGCATAATTGCAGCATCTTCGCCCCCAGTCGTGCCGTACTGCCGTAGCATCCCCTACGGGCCACCCCACCTGCTCCTCGGTCAACGTACGGATCAACAGGCGCAGTTGGCCCGCCTCGGGAGGACGGTATGAAGCAACGTGGCAGACACCGCAGGCGCAAGCGGGGCCAAGCGCTGCGCGCCTTCCTGGCCGGCACCGCCCTCGCGCTGACCGCCGCCGCCACCATGATCAGCGCCTCGCAGGCCACGGTCGCCGCCAATCCCGGGACGCTGAAGCCGCTCACCTCACAGGCCGAGACCGCTCCGCTGCGTCTGAAGGAATCCCTCGTCCCGAAGGCCGCCCTCGACCGCCTCTCCGCCGGGATGGGGCGTCCGGTCGGGGTCTCCGCCGTCCTCGGCTCCGCCGACCGGCCCCTGCGCGACGCGCTCGACTGCACGGCCGGTGAGCGCGCGGCCCTGCCCGTGAAGCCGACGGCCACCGCCGCCTACTGCTGGGACGCCGCCGACACCCGCTCCTGGCAGGCCGGGGCGGTCACCACCTCCGGGGACGCCGACGACGACGGCCTGTGGGGCGCCAACCGCGTGATCCTCTCCGCGTGGAGCCGCACCGGCACCGCGGCGGACGACGGGGGCCTGGCCAGGGTCGCCTTCGTCGACGCCAACGACCTGGACCGGCCCACCTACTCCTGGGCCCTGCTCGCCGTCCCGGTCGACGACGGACACGACTTCCGCGGCCTGGTCTCCCGGGTCTCGGGGATGGTCTGGTACCAGAACAAGCTGCTGGTCACCGCGAGCGGCGACGACGGCCAGGCGCTGTACGTCTACGACATGAACCGCGTGCAGCGGGCCACCGTGGACAGCGCCGCGGTCGGCCGGGTCCGCGGCGGCTGGTCGGCGCACGGCGCCCAGTGGGTCCTGCCGGCCGTCGGCTCGTACCGCCCGGCCGACGACGCGGGCGCGGCCCGCCCCGACTACCTCTCCCTGGACCGCAGCACCGCGCCGGACAGCCTGGTCGCGAGCGAGTGGGTCTCCGGGGAGGGCGACACCGGCGCCCGGATGTGGCGCTACGGCTTCAGCGGCGCCCCCGGCCGCTCCGGCCTCCTCGCCACCGGCAGCGGCGGCTCCGCGCGCGCGTCCGAGGCCTACGTCACCAAGGCCTCCGGCTCCGGCCCCGTGCTGTCGTACGACTCCCAGTGGTACCTGGGCCGGGCCGCCGGGACCGAGGGCGACCACGGCACCCTGTGGCGCCAGAACACCACGAACCCCGCGAAGACCACCCGCTGCGGCGCCGACGAGACCCGCAACTGCTGGAGCGGGGAGTCGGAGTCCCTGTCGTACTGGGAGCAGACGGGCCAGGTGTGGTCCCAGTCGGGCCGGGTGCTGTTCGCGCTGCCGCTGGCCTCGATCGACAGATCTCTGGGGTAGATGATTCCCTGGCCGGCATGCCGAACATCGCCGTGACCACCTGGTCCCTGGAACAGACCGCGCCCACCGACCTCCTGCCGGCCGAGCCCCCGGAGGGTGACGTCCACGTCCGCCGCGCGGAGATCCCCTCCCCCGAGTTCAGCCGCTTCCTGTACGCGTCCGTGGGCGGCGACATCCGCTGGACCGACCGGCTCTCCTGGACCTACGCGCGCTGGCAGGAGCACCTGGAACGGCCGGGCGTGGAGACCTGGGTGGCGTACGACCGGGGCACTCCGGCTGGATACGTCGAGCTGGAGCCGCAGGACGACGGGGTCGTGGAGATCGTCTACTTCGGCCTGATCCCGGCCTTCCGGGGCCGGCGGATCGGCGGCCACCTCCTGTCGTACGGCACCGCCCGCGCCTGGGACCTGGCGGACCGCTGGCCGGGACTGACGGACACCAAGCGGGTCTGGCTGCACACCTGCTCCAAGGACGGCGAGCACGCGATGGCCAACTACCAGCGCCGTGGCTTTCACCTCTTCGACACCAAGGTCGAGGAGGAGGCGGAGGCGTCCGCGCCGGGCCCCTGGCCGGGGGCCTACCCGGCCTGACCTGCGGGAACAAGAGGGCCCGCGATCTTTGTGACCAACGACACCCTCGTCTCGCCTGTCGAGACAAGGGTGTCCACATGGCGGATAAAGCTGGACTGTGTCCAGATCGCCGTGCCACGCTTCCGTCATGTCTGGAACTGGAATTGCCTTGGTGAGTCGGCGGCACGTCGACCTCGGCCGCATGTCCAGCGCCATCTGTCCGGTGCGCTGACGAGCCTCAGCGTCACCCGGCACCTCTCCCTCCTCTCCGCCCCCGCGCAATGCCGCGCAGGCACTCCCGTGCGCCCGTATGCGCAGGCAAGAGCCGCTTTCCGCCTGTCCCGAAGGACGTAGAACCATGGCCGCCACCCCGCAGAACCCTGCTGCCGCAGCGCCCCGCCGCAAGGTGAGCCGTCACCGCGGCGAGGGTCAGTGGGCCGCGGGGCACCACACCCCGCTGAACGGCAACGAGCAGTTCAAGAAGGACGACGACGGTCTCAATGTGCGGACACGCATTGAGACGATCTACTCGAAGCGCGGCTTCGACTCGATCGACCCCAACGACCTGCGCGGCCGCATGCGCTGGTGGGGCCTGTACACCCAGCGCAAGCCCGGGATCGACGGCGGCAAGACCGCGATCCTGGAGCCGGAGGAGCTGGACGACAAGTACTTCATGCTGCGGGTGCGGATCGACGGCGGACGCCTGACCACCCAGCAGTTGCGCGTGATCGGCGAGATCTCCGAGGAGTTCGCGCGCGGCAGCGCCGACGTCACCGACCGGCAGAACATCCAGCTGCACTGGATCCGCATCGAGGACGTCCCGGAGATCTGGAACCGCCTGGAGGCGGTCGGCCTGTCCACCACCGAGGCCTGCGGCGACTGCCCCCGGGTCGTCATCGGCTCGCCGGTCGCCGGCATCGCCGAGGACGAGATCATCGACGGCTCCTGGGCGATCGACGAGATCCACGAGCGGTACATCGGCAGCAAGGAGTTCTCCAACCTGCCCCGCAAGTTCAAGACGGCGATCTCCGGCTCCCCGCTCCTGGACGTGGTCCACGAGATCAACGACGTCGCGTTCGTGGGCGTCGAACACCCCGAGCACGGACCCGGCTTCGACCTGTGGGTCGGCGGCGGTCTGTCCACCAACCCGAAGCTGGGCGTCCGGCTCGGTGCCTGGGTGCCGCTCGCCGAGGTGCCCGAGGTGTGGGCCGGCGTGGTCGGCATCTTCCGCGACTGGGGCTACCGCCGGCTGCGCAACCGCGCCCGGCTGAAGTTCCTCGTCGCCGACTGGGGCCCGGAGAAGTTCCGCCAGGTCCTGGAGGACGACTACCTGAAGCGCAAGCTGGCCGACGGCCCCGCGCCCGCCGACCCGGCCGGCCGCTGGCGCGACCACGTCGGTGTGCACCGCCAGAAGGACGGCCTGTTCTACGTCGGGTTCGCCCCGCGCGTCGGCCGCGTCGACGGCACCACGCTGACGAAGATCGCCGAGGTCGCCGAGGCCCACGGCTCGGGCCGGATCCGGACCACCGTCGAGCAGAAGATGATCATCCTCGATGTCGAGGAGGCGCAGGTCCAGCCGCTGGTCGAGGCCCTGGAGGCGCTCGACCTCACCGCCAAGCCCTCCCCGTTCCGGCGCGGCACCATGGCCTGCACCGGCATCGAGTACTGCAAGCTCGCCATCGTCGAGACCAAGCAGCGCGGTTCGCAGCTGATCGACGAACTGGAGCGCCGCATCCCGGACTTCGACGAGCCGCTCACCATCAACCTCAACGGCTGCCCGAACGCCTGCGCCCGTATCCAGGTGGCGGACATCGGTCTCAAGGGCCAGCTGGTCCTCAACGACCAGGGCGAGCAGGTCGAGGGCTACCAGGTGCACCTGGGCGGCGCGCTCGGCCTGGAGGCCGGGTTCGGCCGCAAGGTGCGCGGTCTGAAGGTGACCTCCGAGGAGCTGCCCGACTACGTCGAGCGGGTCCTGAAGCGGTTCCAGGCCGAGCGCGAGGACGGCGAGCGCTTCGCCGCCTGGGCCTCGCGCGCCAGTGAGGAGTCCCTCTCATGAGCGAGCGGGCCGCCCCCTTCTACTGCCCCTACTGCGGCGACGAGGACCTGCGTCCCAGCGAGCAGGGCCACGGCGCGTGGGAATGCGCGGCGTGCAACCGCGCATTCCAGTTGAAGTTCCTCGGGCTGCTCGCCCGGGGCCTTCAGCCCACCGACCCGGGGGGAGACCGGACATGACGGCGATTCAGGAAGAGCGCACGACCGACGATCTCAGGGCGCTCGCCGAGCAGGCGGGCCGTGACCTGGAGGACGCCTCCGCGCTGGAGATCCTCCAGTGGGCGGTCGACACCTTCGGCAAGCGGTTCTGCGTGACCTCGTCGATGGAGGACGCGGTGGTCGCGCACCTCGCGTCCCGCGCGATGAAGGGCGTCGACGTCGTCTTCCTCGACACCGGCTACCACTTCGAGGAGACCATCGGCACCCGGGACGCGGTCGAGGCCGTGATGGACGTCAACGTCATCACGCTGACCCCACGTCAGACGGTCGCCGAGCAGGACGCCGAGTACGGCCCGAAGCTGCACGACCGCGACCCCGACCTGTGCTGCAAGCTGCGCAAGGTCGAGCCGCTGGAGCGGGGCCTGAAGGACTACCTGGCCTGGGCGACCGGGCTGCGCCGCGACGAGTCCCCGACCCGGGCGAACACCCCGGTGGTCGGCTGGGACGAGAAGCGGCAGAAGGTCAAGGTCTCCCCGATCGCCCGCTGGACCCAGGACGACGTGGACGCGTACGTCCAGGAGCACGGCGTGCTCACCAACCCCCTGCTGATGGACGGCTACGCGTCCGTCGGCTGCGCCCCCTGCACCCGCCGCGTCCTGGAGGGCGAGGACGCGCGCGCCGGCCGCTGGGCCGGGCGTGCCAAGACCGAGTGCGGGCTGCACGGATGACGACATCGACCAAGGAGTTGCACGTGACGACCGGAGCCACCGTCTGGCTCACGGGTCTGCCGAGTGCCGGCAAGACCACCATCGCGTACGAGCTGGCCGGCCGGCTGCGCGAGGAGGGCCACCTCGTCGAGGTGCTCGACGGCGACGAGATCCGCGAGTTCATCTCCGCGGGCCTCGGCTTCAGCCGCGAGGACCGGCACACCAACGTGCAGCGCATCGGCTTCCTCGCCGAACTGCTCGCCCGCAACGGCGTCAAGGCGCTGGTCCCGGTCATCGCGCCCTACGCCGACAGCCGTGAGGCGGTGCGCAAGCGCCACCAGGACAGCGGCGCCGCCTACCTGGAGATCCACGTGGCGACTCCGGTCGAGGTGTGCTCCGTACGCGATGTGAAGGGCCTGTACGCCAAGCAGGCGGCGGGTGAACTGTCCGGGCTGACCGGGGTCGACGACCCGTACGAGGAGCCCGAGACGCCCGATCTGCGGATCGAGTCGCAGAACCAGACCGTCCAGGAGTCCGCGGCGGCGGTCCACGCGCTGCTCACCGAGAGGGGACTGGCATGACGACGACCGTTGCCCAGGCGGCGGAGGGCACGGAGGCTCCGTACGCCCTGTCCCACCTGGACGCGCTGGAGTCCGAGGCGGTGCACATCTTCCGTGAGGTGGCGGGCGAGTTCGAACGGCCGGTGATCCTGTTCTCCGGCGGCAAGGACTCCATCGTCATGCTGCACCTCGCCCTGAAGGCGTTCGCGCCCGCGGCGATCCCGTTCTCGCTGCTCCATGTGGACACCGGACACAACTTCCCCGAGGTCCTTGAGTACCGCGACCGTGTGGTCGCCGAACACGGTCTGCGCCTCCATGTGGCCTCCGTACAGGACTACATCGACCGCGGTGTGCTCAAGGAACGTCCGGACGGGACCCGCAACCCGCTCCAGACGCTGCCGCTGACGGAGAAGATCCAGGCCGAGAAGTTCGACGCGGTCTTCGGCGGCGGCCGCCGGGACGAGGAGAAGGCCCGCGCCAAGGAGCGGGTGTTCTCGCTGCGCGACGAGTTCTCGCAGTGGGACCCGCGCCGCCAGCGCCCCGAGCTGTGGAACCTGTACAACGGCCGCCACGCGCCCGGTGAGCACGTGCGGGTCTTCCCGCTGTCCAACTGGACCGAGCTGGACGTCTGGCAGTACATCGCCCGGGAGGGGATCGAGCTGCCGGAGATCTACTTCGCGCACGAGCGGGAGGTGTTCTCGCGCAACGGCATGTGGCTGACGGCCGGCGAGTGGGGCGGCCCCAAGGACGGCGAGAGCGTCGAGAAGCGCCTGGTGCGCTACCGGACCGTCGGTGACATGTCCTGCACGGGCGCGGTCGACTCGGACGCGGTGACGCTGGAGCAGGTCATCACCGAGATCGCCGCCTCCCGGCTGACCGAGCGGGGCGCCACCCGCGCCGACGACAAGATGTCCGAGGCCGCGATGGAAGACCGCAAGCGCGAGGGGTACTTCTAAGCATGAGCACGACCACGGAACTCACCGAGACGACCCTGCTGCGGTTCGCGACCGCCGGTTCGGTCGACGACGGCAAGTCCACGCTGGTGGGCCGGCTGCTGCACGACTCCAAGTCGATCCTCACCGATCAGCTGGAGGCCGTGGAGCGCGCGTCGGCGAGCCGCGGCGGCGAGGGCCCCGACCTCGCGCTGCTGACCGACGGCCTGCGGGCCGAGCGGGAGCAGGGCATCACCATCGACGTGGCCTACCGCTACTTCGCCACGCCCCGGCGGCGGTTCATCCTCGCCGACACCCCCGGCCATGTGCAGTACACCCGCAACATGGTGACGGGTGCCTCCACGGCCGAGCTGACGGTGATCCTGATCGACGCCCGCAACGGCGTCGTCGAGCAGACCCGCCGGCACGCCGCCCTCGCGGCGCTGCTGCGGGTGCCGCACGTGGTCCTCGCGGTGAACAAGATGGACCTGGTGGACTACCAGGAGTCCGTCTTCGCCGCGATCGCCGAGGAGTTCACCGCGTACGCGACCGAACTGGGCGTCCCCGAGGTCACCGCGATCCCGATCTCGGCACTGGCCGGCGACAACGTGGTGGAGCCGTCCGCGCACATGGACTGGTACGGCGGCCCGACCGTCCTGGAGCACCTGGAGACGGTCCCGGTCACCCATGACCTGTCCCACTGCCACGCCCGGCTTCCCGTGCAGTACGTGATCCGCCCGCAGACCGCCGAGCACCCCGACTACCGGGGCTACGCCGGTCAGATCGCCGCCGGTTCCTTCCGCGTCGGCGAGCAGATCACCGTGCTTCCGTCGGGGCGCTCCACGAAGATCGCCGGGATCGACCTGCTCGGCGAGCCGGTCGACGTGGCCTGGACGACGCAGTCGGTGACGATCCTCCTGGAGGACGACATCGACATCTCGCGCGGTGACCTGCTGGTGCCCAGCAAGGACGCCCCGCCGACCACCCAGGACATCGAGGCGACCGTCTGCCACGTGGCCGACGCCCCGCTGACCGTGGGCCACCGCGTGCTGCTCAAGCACGGCACCCGTACGGTCAAGGCGATCGTCAAGGACATCCCGTCCCGGCTCACGCTCGCCGACCTGTCCCTGCACCCGCACCCGGGACAGCTCGTCGCCAACGACATCGGCCGGGTGAAGATCCGTACCGCCGAGCCGCTGCCCGTCGACTCCTACTCGGACTCGCGGCGCACCGGTTCGTTCATCCTCATCGACCCGAACGACGGCACCACGCTCACCGCGGGCATGGTCGGCGAGTCGTTCGCGTCCCCGGAGCCCGTCAAGGACGAGTCCGAGGACGACGGGTGGGACTTCTGACATGAACTCCACCGACTACTGGTCCACGTTCGCGAAGGAGGGCGGCCGCATCGGCAGCGGCGCGCTCGGCAGCGGGCAGGGCGGGGTGGCGCGATGTGTGCGCTGACGTACGCGCACCGCTCGCGCGCCCTCACCCCCCACCGCCGTAGACGCAGACCTGCCGACCTCCCGGCCACGACCTGAGAGACCGTGACCGCCGGGCCTCCGAGAGGAACACCTCCCGTGCCTGCCACAACCGCTCTTCGCCGCAGCCTCGCGGTCATAGCCGCGCTGCCCCTTCTCACCCTGGCCGCCTGCGGCTACGGCTCCCAGGCCAAGGACGACGGCGCCGTCAAGGTCGCCGCCGGGGCCAAGAAGATCGACGGCCTCGACTCCGTCAAGATCGGCTACTTCGGCAACCTGACCCACGGCACCGCACTGGTCGGGGTGAACAAGGGCTTCTTCCAGAAGGAGCTCGGGGCCACCGAGGCCTCGTACGCGACCTTCAACGCCGGCCCGTCCGAGATCGAGGCGCTCAACTCCAAGTCGATCGACATCGGCTGGATCGGCCCCTCCCCCGCGATCAACGGCTACGTCAAGTCGGGCGGCAAGAGCCTGAAGATCATCGGCGGTTCGGCCTCCGGCGGGGTGAAGCTGGTCGTCAACCCCGACAGGATCAAGTCCCTGAAGGACGTCGAGGGCAAGAAGATCGCGACGCCGCAGCTCGGCAACACGCAGGACGTGGCGTTCCTCAACTGGATCGCCGACCAGGGCTGGAAGGTCGACGCGCAGAGCGGCAAGGGTGACGTCACCGTCGTCCGCACCGACAACAAGATCACGCCGGACGCCTACAAGTCCGGTTCCATCGACGGGGCCTGGGTGCCGGAACCGACCGCGTCCAAGCTGGTCGCCGAGGGCGCCAAGGTGCTCCTCGACGAGTCGTCGCTGTGGCCGGACAAGAAGTTCGTGATCACGAACATCATCGTGCGGCAGGACTTCCTCAAGGAGCACCCGAAGGCGGTCGAGGCCGTCCTGAAGGCGTCGGTGGAAGCCAACAAGTGGATCAACGCCCACCCGGACGAGGCCAGGGCGGCCGCCAACGAGCAGCTGAAGGCGGACTCCGGCAAGGCGCTGAAGGCGAACGTCCTGGACCCGGCCTGGAAGTCGATCCAGTTCACCGACGACCCGCTGGCGGCCACCCTCGACACCGAGGCGGAGCACGCGGTCAAGGCCGGTCTGCTGGAGAAGCCCGACCTGAACGGGATCTACGACCTGACGATCCTCAACAAGGTCCTCAAGGCCGAGGGCGCGTCCACCGTCGACGCCGCCGGTCTCGGCACCAGCTGACCCCGTTCCCCGATGAGTTCCCAGGAGGTGACGACCATGGCCACGACCACGACGCTCGCCAAGGCCGACGAGACGGTCGAGTACGCCGCGCGTCTCGACCACGTCTCGAAGTCCTTCGCGGGACCGGGCGGACAGCAGCTCGTCCTGGACGACGTCAGCATCGACGTCGCGCCGGGCGAGTTCGTCACCCTCCTGGGAGCCTCGGGCTGCGGGAAGTCCACGCTGCTCAACCTGGTGGCGGGCCTCGACCGGCCCAGCGCGGGCGCCATCACCACCGACGGTCGGCCCGCCCTGATGTTCCAGGAACACGCCCTGTTCCCGTGGCTGACCGCGGGCAAGAACATCGAACTGGCCCTGAAACTCAGGGGAGTTCCCAAGCCCGACCGGCGCGGCAAGGCCGAGGAACTGCTCGAACTGGTCCGGCTGAAGGGCGCGTACGGCAAGCGGGTGCACGAGCTGTCGGGCGGTATGCGCCAGCGTGTGGCACTGGCCCGCGCACTCGCCCAGGAGAGCAGCCTGCTGCTGATGGACGAGCCGTTCGCGGCCCTGGACGCCATCACCCGGGACGTGCTGCACGACGAGATCACCCGGATCTGGGCGGAGACCGGCCTGTCCGTCCTGTTCGTCACCCACAACGTGCGCGAGGCGGTGCGGCTCGCGCAGCGCGTGATCCTGCTGTCCTCGCGCCCCGGCCGGATCGCGCGCGAGTGGACGGTCGACATTCCGCAGCCGCGCCGCATCGAGGACGCGCCCGTGGCCGAACTGGCCCGTGAGATCACCGAAGAACTGCGTGGGGAGATCCGCCGCCATGGCCAGCACTGACACGACACCGGCCCAGGACGCCGGGAGCGTAGAGGCGGGCCTCGACGCGCTGGAGCCCCAGGTCACCGGGCGCCCGAGCCTGCGGCAGACCCTGGTCGACAAGATCCTGCCGCCGGTCGTCGCGCTCGCGGTGGTCCTCGCGGTCTGGACGCTCCTCTACCCGGTCGTCGACGACCCGTCCAAGCTGCCCTCGCCGGCCGCCGTGGGCGCCACCTTCAAGGAGGCCTGGCTCCAGGGCAATCTGCTCGGCTACATCTGGACCAGCGTCTCGCGCGGCCTGCTCGGCTTCTTCTTCGCCCTGCTCATCGGCACCCCGCTGGGGCTGATCGTGGCCCGGGTGAAGTTCATCCGCGCGGCCATCGGCCCGATCCTGTCCGGTCTGCAGTCGCTGCCGTCGGTGGCGTGGGTGCCGCCGGCCGTGATCTGGCTGGGCCTGAACAACTCCATGATGTACGCGGTGATCCTGCTCGGCGCGGTCCCCTCCATCGCCAACGGCCTGGTGTCCGGTGTCGACCAGGTGCCGCCGCTGTTCCTGCGGGCCGGCCGCACGATGGGGGCGACGGGCGTCAAGGGCATCTGGCACGTCACGCTGCCCGCCGCGCTGCCCGGCTACGTGGCGGGGCTCAAGCAGGGCTGGGCGTTCTCCTGGCGCTCGCTGATGGCCGCGGAGATCATCGCCCAGTTCCCCGATCTGGGCGTGGGGCTGGGCCAGTTGCTGGAGAACGGCCGCACCAACAGCGACATGGCCATGGTGTTCGAGGCCATCCTGCTCATCCTGTTCGTCGGCATCGCGATCGACCTGCTGATCTTCAGCCCGCTGGAGCGGTGGGTGCTGCGCAGCCGCGGTCTGCTGGTGAAGGGCTGATATCCCGTGAAGCCTGTCCTCCTGGTCATCGCCCACGGCAGCCGCGACCCGCGGCACGCCGCGACGGTGCACGCCCTGGTGCGCAGGGTGCGTTCGCTGCGCCCGGACGTTCGGGTGGAGACGGGCTTCCTGGACTTCAACATCCCGTCCGTGCAGGGGGTGCTGGAGTCGCTCGCGGCGGAGGGTGTCCGTGACGTCGTGGCGCTGCCGCTGCTGCTGACGCGGGCGTTCCACGCGAAGGCGGACATCCCCGCGGTCCTCAGGGACGCGCCGCCGCAGCTGCGGATCCGGCAGGCGGAGGTGCTGGGCCCGTCCCCGCTGCTGTTGTCGGCGCTCGAACGGCGCCTTTACGAGGCGGGGTTGACGCCCGCCGACAAGTCCTCGACCGGGGTCGTGCTGGCCTCGGCGGGGTCCTCCAACCCGGAGGCGATCGCAGTGATCGCTGACATCGCGCGGGAGTGGCGGCACACCGGTTGGTGCGCCGTGCGGCCTGCGTTCGCCTCCGCGGCCCTGCCCCGCACCGAGGACGCGGTACGGGAACTGCGGGCCCTCGGCTGCGCGAAGGTGGCCGTGGCCCCCTACGTCCTCGCCCCCGGGTTCCTGCCCGACCGCATCGCGCGGGGCGCGGCGCAGGCGGACGTCCTGGCCGAGGTGCTCGGGCCCGCGCCGGAGGTGGCCCGGGTGCTGCTGCGGCGCTACGACAGCGCGTCGGCGCGGCCGCTGCTGAGGGTGAGCGCGTGAGGCTCCGCCACGAGGCGGCGCTGCGCTGCTACGGCCGTGACGGCTTCCCCGCGGCGGCCTCGGCCTCGTCGGCCAGCCGGACCAGCTCCGCCACCGGCATCGACCCGGCCTGCCGACGTTCGCGGGCATAGGTGGTGGCGAGCCGCTGGAGGAGTTCGTTCAGCGGGGTCGGTACGCCGTGCAGGCGGCCGAGGAGGACGATCTCGCCGTTGAGGTAGTCGGCCTCGACGGTGCCGGTGCCGCGGGTGAGCGACTGCCAGGAGGAGCCCCCGCCGCGCGGGGCGCCGTCGAGGGGCCGCAGGGTCACCTTGTCGCCGCGCAGCGCGCGCTGTTCGTCAGCGCTCGCACAGGCGATCTTGGCCGCGTCGAGGACGGCCCTGCCCTCGGTCCGCACCCGGTCGACGAGCGCGAGGGCCGCCTCGCTCTCGACGGGCCCGGTGACCGCCTCGACGGCGTTGGCGAGGTTGGACAGCAGCTTGGCGTACTGCCAGCGGGCGAGGTCCGGCACGACCGGCGCCTCGAACCGCGCCTTCTCCAGGTCGGCGGCGATCCGGTGGGCGGTCTCGTCGGTGCCGTGCGGGTGGACGCCCAGGTGCAGGATGCCGGTGAGCGGGCTGCCCGCGGCGGAGACGGTCCCGGGTTCGACGAAGGTCGCCGGCAGCCAGACGCAGACGCCGTACACGTGCCGGAAGCGGCGCAGGGCCATGCGCTGCCCCTCCACGCCGTTCTGCGCGCACAGCAGCGGCAGCCGCTCGGCCGCCGTGCCGCCGCCCTCGACCGGGGCCGGACCCCAGGCGTCGAGGGCGCCTTCGGTGTCCTGGGTCTTCACGGCGAGCACGAGCACGTCGTCGGCGCGCAGGTCCCCCAGTCCGGCCGGACCGTCCACCACCGGCAGCCGGTACGTGAACTCGCCCTCCGGCACGCGCAGCCGCAGTCCGCCGGCCCTGAGCGCGGCGTGGTGGGCGCCGCGCGCGACCAGGACGACCTCGTGCCCGGCCCCCGCGAGCCGCCCGCCGACGGCCCCGCCGACCGCTCCTGCCCCGATGATGACGTAGCGCATGGGAGGAGCCTCGCACACCGTCATCCCGTGAACGGAGTCGCCTGGTGGAAGTAGAGCAGCCACCCGCTCGGGGTGCGCCGCCACAGCGAACTGCGGTGCGCCCGCCTGCCGTTGTGCTCGGTGTCGAAGGTGAGGTGGACGAGGTCCGGCGCGAGCACGACCCCCTTCATCCCGGTCGCCGTGACCGGACCGGCCTCCCGGTCCGTGGCCCCGGCGAGGGCGGCGATGATCGACGAGCGGTCCCAGTGGCGCCCGGACGCGCCGAACTCGTGGAACTCGGGATGCAGCAGCGCGCCCACCAGCTCCGGCGAGGAGCGGACCCCGGGGTCCAGGAGCCGCAACTCGCCCTGGACGGCGGCCGCCACGGCGGGGTCGCGGTCACTCACCGGTCATCTCCACCAGCTTGACGACGGTGTTCCAGTTGCGGCTGGTGGCGATCACGCCCTTGTTCAGCCGGGGCTTGGACAGGTGCTCGGCGAGCTTGGAGCGGCCGAGGCCGTTCGGGGCGTACAGGTACAGGGCACGGTCGCCCAGGCGGAAGTCCTCGGGGAGGTACGCGGCCCTGTCGATCTCCGCGAAGCGGTCCTCGCCGACGGGGGCGGAGAAGTAGGTGACGTGGAGCTGCTTGGCCTCCAGCTCGGCGGCCGGGAAGGGGCAGTCGTCGGCGACGGCCCTCAGATAGGCGTGGTCGCGGATGATCACGTCGACCGCGAAGCCGAACCGCTGCTCGATCGCGGCCGTGAGCTCGGCGGC
Organism: Streptomyces sp. RP5T; assembly: GCF_003933965.1. Taxonomy (GTDB): domain Bacteria; phylum Actinomycetota; class Actinomycetes; order Streptomycetales; family Streptomycetaceae; genus Streptomyces. The sequence goes on along the minus strand of NZ_RSAJ01000026.1, from coordinate 12,664 downwards.
CAGGGACTCCTCGTCACCGTGACCGGCGGTGAAGACGGCCTGCCCGCTCTGGAGGTAGCTGCGTACACCGTCGTGGCCGAGGTCTTCCATCAGCGCGCGCAGGTCGGCCATGGGGACCTTCCTGCTGCCGCCGACGTTGATTCCGCGCAGCAGCGCCGCGTACGTCGTCGTCATGCGCACACCATAGGACGCGGTGCCCGCGGACCCTGATCACCGCCCCGCACGAGGCCCGTTAGATGTAAGGGTCACGATCGTCCCCAGTGCGGAGGCCGCGCGGTCCCTCCGGAGGAGCCTGCGGTCCCCGCAGTTCACCGGAGAGCACGACGAGACGGGTTTATCCAGCTCATACCTTCGAAACGAAAGGTGACGGCAGGGGGCTGTCACCGCTCACGAGGGGGCAAGCCCGTCATGCGGAACGCAGACACAAGGGTGCGTGGCCTGGCCGCCCGGGCCGGCGGCTGGAGCGCACGGCACCGATGGGCTGCCGTCGGTATCTGGGTGCTGTTCGTCGTCCTGGCGATGGGACTCGGCTCGGCGGCCGGCCGGGTCGACGTCAAGGACAGCGACCAGCTCAAGGGGGAGACCCACACCGCGGCCAAGATCATCGAGGACGCGGGGATCGACGAGCCGGCCAGTGAGTCGGTGCTCATCCAGGCCAGGGAGGCGGGCGGCAAGGCGACCGACGCGGACTTCAGGGCGGCCGTCGACGCGGTCGTGAAGGCGGTCGAGAGCACCGGCGAGGTCACCGACGTCACCTCGCCGTACGACACGAGGACGATCTCCAAGGACGGCCGCAGCGCGCTGGTGCAGTTCGACATGCGCGGCGAGGCGGACACCGCCGGGGAGCGGGTCGAGCCCGTGCTGAAGGCCGTCGAGGGGGTGCAGAAGGAGCACGAGTCGCTGCGGATCGAGGAGATCGGCGGCGCCAGCATGATGAAGACGTTCGACGACGCGTTCGGCGACGACTTCCAGAAGGCCGAGCTCTCCGCGGTGCCGGTGGCCCTCGGCATCCTGCTGATCGCGTTCGGGGCCCTGGTCGCGGCACTGCTGCCGGTGCTGCTGGCGGTCAGCGCGATCATGGCGACGATGGGTCTGATGGGCATCGTCAGCCACGTCATGCCGATGAGCGACACCGCCAACTCCGTGATGCTGCTGGTCGGTCTGGCCGTCGGAGTCGACTACTGCCTGTTCTATCTGCGCCGCGAGCGCGAGGAGCGGCAGGCCGGTCGGGACTCGCAGACGGCTCTCAGGATCGCCGCCGCGACCAGTGGCCGCGCGATCATCGTCTCGGGTGTGACGGTGTGCGTGGCGATGGCGGGCATGCTGTTCACCGGGCTCGCCGAGTTCGAGGCGATGGGCCTGGCCTCGCTGATGGTCGTGGCGGTCGCCATGGTCGGTTCCGTGACCGTGCTGCCCGCCCTGCTCTCGCTGCTGGGCGAGCGGGTCGAGAAGGGCAAGATCCCGTGGCTGCACCCGGAGAGCCGGCTGCGCCGCAAGCGGAACGTCAACCGGGAGAGCCGTTTCTGGACGGCCGTGCTCAAGGGCGTCCTGGCCAAGCCCGTCGTCTCGGTGGTCGTGGCGGCCGGCGCGCTGCTCGCCGTCGCGGCGCCCGCGCTCGGCATGAAGACCCAGAACCTCACCCTGGACCAGGAGTTCGGCGACTCGCTGCCGATCGTGCAGACGTACAACCGGGTCAACGAGGCCTTCCCTGGCGGCTCCGAGCCGGCCGAGGTGGTCGTCAGGGCCGCCGACATCAACGCCCCCGAAGTCACCGGCGCGCTGGCCGACTTCAAGGCGAGGGCGATCTCCTCGGGCGCCTCGCGCGGCCCGGTCGAGATCAAGCTGCACGACGCGCAGAACCTCGCCTTCGTGTACGTCCCGCTGGTGGGCGGCTCCGACCTGGACCAGGCCGGCCGGAGCCTGGACAAGCTGCGCGACGAGGTACGTCCGGCCACGCTCGGCAAGGTCGACGGTCTCCAGGCGCCGATCACCGGACAGGTCGCCGGCTCCAAGGACTTCAACGACCAGCTGGCCGGCGCGGTCGTCCCGGTGTTCGCGTTCGTCGTGGTCTTCGCCTTCGCGCTGATGCTGCTGTCGTTCCGTTCGCTGACGATCGCGATCACCTCCATCGTGCTCAACCTGCTGTCGGTGGGCGCCGCCTACGGCATCCTCGTCGCGGTGTTCCAGCACGGCTGGGGCGCGTCCCTGGTGGGCGCGGAGGGCGTCGGCGCCATCATCACCTGGCTGCCGCTGTTCCTCTTCGTGATCCTGTTCGGCCTGTCGATGGACTACCACGTCTTCGTGGTCTCGCGGATCCGCGAGGCACGCCTGCGGGGCCGTACGACGAAGGACGCGATCCAGCACGGTGTGGTCACCACGGCCGGCGTCGTCACCAGCGCCGCGGTCATCATGGTCGCCGTGTTCGCGATCTTCGGGACGCTGTCCATGCAGTCCATGAAGCAGATGGGCGTGGGTCTCGCGGCCGCGGTGCTCATCGACGCGACGATCATCCGGGGTGTGCTGCTCCCCGCGGTCATGGCCCTGCTCGGCGAGCGCAACTGGTACCTGCCGAAGTGGCTGCACCGGCTGCCGGACCTCACCCACGACGAGGCCGCGGACGCCGTGGTGACGCCCGCGGCGCGGGACGACGAGGGTGAGCCCCTGAGGGTCTGAAGCCGCGAGGCTTGGACAACCCCTCTGAACTGAGGGCCCGTTGGTCACCGGGGAGCCAACGGGCCCTCACTCATGCCCGGTGCGCCCGCAGTTCCGCCTCGATGAGATCGGCGGCCCTGTGCGTGCCGCCCTCCTGGGCCATCTCCGCCTGGACCTCCTTGAGCCTGCGGGCGACCTCGGGATCGTCGACTAGTGCGAGGGCGGCCTCGCGCAGTGCCTTCGCGGTGGCCTCCTCCGTGTCGATCCGGCGGGCCACCCCGAGCCCCTGGAGCATGTCGGCGTTGCCGAACTGGTCCACGGCCTGCGGTACGGCGATCATCGGCGTGGCGGTCGCGAGGCCCTCCTGGCTGCCGCCCGCGCCGGCGTGCGTGACGAACAGGTCGGCCTCGCTGAGGACCGCCAACTGCGGTACCCAGGAGCGCACTTCGACGTTGTCCGGTACGGCGCCCAGCTCGGCCGGGTCCACGTGCGTGCCGATCTGGAGCACGAGGTGCCAGCCGGGGAGGTCAGCGAACGCGCCGAGACACTCCCTGTAGAAGTCGGGCCGCTTGGTGAAGGCGGAGCCGAGGGAGACGAGAGCCACCTTCCGGGCCGTCTCCGGGCGCCGCCACTCCCCCTGGGGCGCGCGGTCCCCCTGACAGGCGCCGACGAAGGTGTAGACGCTCTCGTCGACCCGGTCGGCGTTCGGCTGGAGCGCCCTGGGGATCAGGACGAGGGAGCGGTCGGGCCGCCCGACGAAGGCATCCGGATGCAGGTCGATCCCGTTCTCCCGCAGCCAGCTCTCGAAGCGGGCGTAGTAGGCCTGCCCCCGCGCGGTGCTCCTCGGTCCGGCCCACAGGGGCTCGGCGACCTCCACCTCGTAGCCCTGCCAGGCGACCAGGTTCGGTGAGAGGGAGATCGCGGGCACGCCCCAGCGGTGGGCCAGGACGCGGGCCGGGTAGGCGGTGATGTCGTGCAGGACGAGATCCGGTTCGTCGCCCTCGTACGCCTCGGCGAGCTGCGGCAGGGCCTGCATCGCATCGGCGAGGAAGAGCTCCACGTGGTCGAGCAGTTCGGCGCCCCAGGCCGACGGGTCGTCCTCGGGCCCGGGGAGCGTCGAGTTCCACGGCTTCACCTCGGCCCCGGTCCCGGCGACCTTCTCCGCGAACAGGGGCGGGACGGCGTACGTTACCCGGTGCCCGCGCGCCACGAGCTCGCGGACCACCTCGAGGCTGGGGTTCACGTGGCCGTGGGCGGCGATGGAGAACATGGCGATGTGTGAGGTCATGGAGACCACCCTGCACGAGACGAGACGTCTCGTGCAACTCAATTGCGGTACGGCGCTTCTCCCTCCTGTCAGCGCTGGTAGCGGGCCAGCACCAGGTTCCCGTCCTCCTCCAGGCGGCTGCGCAGCTCACCGAGGCCGATCGCCCCGCTGTAGTACTCCTGGAAGGCGGGGGTGGCGACCTTGTCCTTCCATTCCGGATAACCCCGCACGGACTGCGCGGGCGCCGGCCGCAGGTGGGACGCGAGCGCGGTGCCCGTCGCCCAGCCGTCCTTCGCGGTGCGCAGGGCGGGGTCCTTCAGCGCCTCGGTCCCGGTGGGCAGCATCCAGTCCCCCAGCGCCAGCCGGACCATGTTCCTCGGCCGGAGCAGGAAGTCGATGAACTCGGCGGCCTCCTTCTTGTGCGGGCTGTCCTCGGCGACGGACAGGGTCTGCGGGCTGACGCCCTGGGTGAGCCCGTCGGCACCGGCCGGGGCGGGCAGCACCCGCCACCGGAAACCCTTGGGGGCCTGCTGGGCGATCTGCTGACGGTAGGAGAACCCGAGCGGCACCATCGCGTACTTGCCGCCGAAGAAGCCGGGCAGGGTGTCGGACCCGCCGCTGCCGAGCGTGGTGGGCGAGGCGCTGTGGTCGGTGTTCGCCTGGTCGTGGATGGTGCGGGGCACGGTCTCGTCGGCCTTCTCGAAGCGGATGGCGACCTTTCCGTCGGCGCCCCGGTGGAAGAGCCGTCCGCCCGCCGACAGCGACAGGTTGAGGGTCGCGGAGACAGGCTCCTTGAGCGGCCAGGCCACACCGTATCTGCCGTCGCCGCTGAGCTGCCCGGTGATCCTCCTGAACTCGGCCCAGCTCCAGGGATGTTCGGGGGTGGGGATGCGTACGCCGGACCCCTTCAGCCACTCGGCGTTGGCGACGAGGACGCGCGGCTCCTGGAGGAACGGGACGCCGTAGACGCCGTCGCCGAAGGTGGCCGTCTCCCAACTCTGTTGCGGGATATCCGACTTGAGCCGCTCGGGCAGCAGGGTGGTGAGGTCCGCGAGGTAACCGCCGTAGGCGAAGTCCGCGAGGTCGTCGGAGGCGTCGTGGATGACGTCGGGCGCCTCGCCGCCCTCGAACGAGGTGAGCAGCTGGTCGTGGACACTGTCCCAACTCCCCTGCACGTACTCGATCCTGACATCGGGGTGCGCCGCGTTCCACTCCCGCACGAGGTCCTTGTTGGCCTCGACCGACTCCTCCTGCCAGGCCAGGGACTGGAAGCGCAGGGTGACGCGACCGTCCTCCGACGCGCTCGTGCCGGTGCACCCGGCCAGGAGCAGCAGGAGGACTCCCGCGAACCATCGTGTGCGCATCAGCTCTTCACCGCCCCGGCCACCAGGCCTCCCGTGATACGGCGTTGGATGATCGCGAAGACGACCAGCGAGGGCAGGGTGGCGAGGAAGGCGGCCGCCGCGAGCGGGCCGAGGTCGGCGACGCCCTCCGCGCCGATGAAGTGGGTGAGGACGACCGGCAGGGTCTGCTTCTCCGCGGTCTTCAGCAGCACCAGCGCGAAGAAGAACTCGTTCCACGCGGTGATGAACGCGAACAGCGCCGTCGCCGCGATCCCCGGCGCGAGCAGCGGCGCCGTCACCGACACCAGGGTCCTGAGGCGCCCGGCCCCGTCGACGGCCGCCGCCTCCTCCAGTTCGGCCGGCACCGCGCGGACGTATCCGACGAGCATCCACAGCGCGAACGGCAGCGCCCACACGACGTACACCAGCACGAGTCCCGCGAGGGAGTTGACCAGCCGCAGGTTCTTCAGCACCAGGAACAGCGGGATGATCACCAGCACGAGCGGGAACGCCTGGCTGACCACCACCCAGCCCGTGGCGGCATTCGCGAGCCGGGTGCGGTGGCGGGCCATGACGTAGGCGAGCGGAGTGGCGATCATTACGGCGATCACGGCGGCGGTGAGCGCGGCGAGCAGGGAGTTCCCGGCGGCGCGCAGCAGGGGCTGTTCGTCGAAGGCCTGGCGGAAGTTGTCGAGGGTGGGGTCCCGGGGGATCCAGGTGGGATGCAGACTGCCCAGTTCCCGCGGGGACTTGAAGGCGGTGGAGACCAGCCAGAGGAAGGGGAAGGCCAGGAAGACGAGATAGGCGAGGAGGGCGGCGTACTGGCCGGCACGGCCGGAGGCGCTGGTCCTCATGCCCCGTCACCTCCCCGGAGGCGGCCGACGAGGAAGAGGGCGAGGATGAGGGAGACGACGGCGACCATCACACAGCCCATCGCGGCCGCGTAGCCGAACTGGCCGTAGCGGAAGGCCTCTTCGTAGGCGAAGAGCATGGGCAGCCGGGTGCGGCCGCCGGGCCCGCCGCTGGTCAGGACGTAGACCAGGGCGAACGAGTTGAAGTTCCAGATGAAGTTGAGCGCGGTGATCGCGAGCGCCACCGGTCTGAGGGCGGGCCAGGTGACCGTGCGGAATCTGCGCCAGGCGCCCGCGCCGTCCATCGCCGCCGCCTCGTGGAGTTCGCGCGGGGTGTTCTGGAGGCCGGCGAGCAGGGTGACCGTCGTCTGCGGCATCCCGGCCCAGACGCCGACGACGATCACGGCGGGCAGGGCGGTGGACAGGCCGCTGAGCCAGTCCCGGCCGTCGCCGAGGCCGAGGCCGCGCAGGGTCTCGTTGAGGACACCGGCGTCCGGGTTGTAGACGAGGCGCCACATGACACCGACGACGACCTCGGGCATGGCCCAGGGGATGATCGCGAGGGCGCGGGCGAGCCAGCGCAGCTTGAGGTCCTGGTCCAGCAGGAGTGCGAGGCCGAGCGCCAGCAGGAACTGCGGCACGGTCACGCCGACCGCCCACACCAGGCCGATCCGGAACGACTCCCAGAACAGCGTGTCGTGCAGCAGGTCCTGGAAGTTGAGGCCGCCGATCCACTGCGTGGCCCGGGTCCGGCCCGACTGGGCGTCGGTGAAGGCCAGCAGGATCCCGTACAGCAGCGGCCCCACGCTCAGCACCAGGATCGGGACCAGCGCGGGCAGCACCAGGAACCAGGCCCCGCGGTCGGAAGGGCGGCGGTCCCCCTCGGCGCGCGGCGCGCCCCGTGCCGACCGCTCCCTCGCGGTCACCAAGGTCACGTCATCGGCTCCTTCACCCTGCTCGTGCCGATCCGGCCCTCCCGGCCCGGGCTCCGTCATGGTCGTGAAGGGGGTATGCGCCGTCAAGGCAGCGCGCACACCGTCCTACCTGTACGAATGCGAGACTGGCCGATGGATGGCGCGAACTCGACGCCGTTCGCGGTGGCAATACACAGGCATGCGGGACATGTCAGGACCGGGAGGCCGGACGATGGACGAGGCACGGGCGCGGGACGTACTGGCCGCGGCGGGCTTGCCCGCGGGGCCGGCGGAGCTGCTGGCCCTCGGGGAGAACGCCGTGTTCGCCGCCGGTGACCTGGTCGTCAAGGTGGGGCGGGACGCCGAACTCCTCGACCGGGCACGGCGTGAACTGGCCGTCGCGGTGTGGCTGGCGGAGGCCGGGGTGCCCGCGGTGCGGGCGGCCGAGCCCGAGGCACGGTTGGTGGAGGGGCACCCGGTGACGGTGTGGCACCGGCTTCCCGACGCCGTACGGTCCGCCGAGGCACGGGATTTGGCCGAACTGCTGCGGGTCGTGCACGCCCTGCCCACGCCGTCCTTCGCCCTGCCCCCGCGTGAGCTGCTGGGCGGTGTCGAGCGCTGGCTGCGGCTCGCGGGCGACGCGATCGACCCCGCCGACGCGGCGTACCTGCGGGAGCGCAGGGACGGTTTCGCCGCGGCCGCGGCCGCGGTGACACCGCAGCTGCCGCCGGGGCCGATCCACGGGGACGCGCTCCCCCGCAATGTGCACGTGGGGCCGGACGGGCCGGTTCTCGTCGACCTGGAGACGTTCTCCTCGGATCTGCGCGAGCACGACCTGGTGGTCATGGCGCTGTCCCGCGACCGCTACGGTCTTCCGGCCGAGGCCTATGACGCGTTCACCGCCGCGTACGGGTGGGACGTGCGGGAGTGGGAGGGGTGTGCGGTGCTCCGGGGTGCCCGGGAGACGGCCAGCTGTGCGTGGGTCGCCCAGCACGCGCCGGCCGATCCCAAGGCGCTGGCGGAGTTCGAGCGCCGGGTCGCCTCGCTGCGGGACGGGGACGAGACGGTGCGGTGGTATCCGTTCTGACGGACGGCCGGTCCCCTCGGGTTCGGGCGGGCGGCCGGACTCAGTCACCTGATCGTTGGATGGTCCGTCCCGCTGTCCTCAGCTCGGTCAGCACGCGGCGGACCGCTCTTCTCGCCGTCCTCTCCGGGCGGTGGAGGGCGTCGATGTGGCGGTTCGCCCGCACCCCGCTCAGCGGCAGCAGGACCAGCGCCGGATGCCGGCGCGTCGTGTAGCGGGGCATCAGCGCCAGGCCGCCGCCCGCCGCGACCACCTCCGCCGCCACCGCGAACTCGTTGATGCGGTGGGCCAGGTGCGGGCGGTGGCCCGCGGCCGCCGCGATCGCCTCGATGGTGGCCATGACCGGGAAGCCGTCGTGGACGGTGATCCAGGGTTCGCCGGCCACGTCCGCCGGGGTCACCCGGCGTCCGGCCGCCAGCGGGTGGTCGGCGGGCATGGCCACGTCCAGGGGCTCGCGCAGCAGCGTCGTGGCCGTCACCGTGGGCGGCCAGGCGGGGGCGTGGTCGAGACGGTGGGCCAGGACGATGTCGTACTCGCGGGTGAGGCGGGGGAAGTCCTCCTGCGGGACGTCCTCGTCGGCCAGCCTCGGCACCGGGGCTCCGGGGCCCGCGAGGGCGCGCAGCAGCAGCGGGAAGAAGGCCGCGCCCGCGCTGTGGAAGGCCGCCACCGAGACCTCGCCGTCGGGCCGGTCCACGAACTCCTCGACCGTGTGCCGGGCCCGGGCCAGTGCCGTCTCCACCTCGGCGGCCGCGCCCGCCAGCGCCTGCCCGGCGTCGGTGAGCACCAGCCGCCTGCCGTCGCGCTCGGTCAGCGGTACCTTCACCGACCGCTGCAACAGCCTGAGCTGCTGAGAGATCGCCGATGGCGTCACCAGCAGCGCCTCCGCGACGGCGGTGACGCTGCCCAGCTCACCGAGTTCCCGCAGAATCCGCAGCTGTCGTTCGTCCACCAGGACAGTGTAGGAGCGCTAAAAGATCGTTGAAGAAACTGGCTCTGGGCTTCAGGGATGGATCGGTGCAGGGTGGGCGGGTGTCCGACGCCCGCCGTACCGACGTGGTACTCCTGCTGGTCGCGATCGTCTGGGGTTCGAGCTATCTCTCCGCCCAGACGGCGACGTCCGCCCTGCCTGTCCTGCTGGTGCTCCTCGCCCGCTACGCCCTGTCCGCGCTCGCCTGCCTGGGAGTCGCCGCCCTCCCCGGGCGCGGCCCCCGCCGGTGGAGCCGCGAGGAACTGCGGGCGGGGGTGCCCCTCGGACTCACCCAGGCCGCCGTCCTGGTCGTCGAGACCTACGGCGTCGCCCACACCAGCGCCGCCAACGCCGGGCTCATCATCAGCCTGACCATCGTCCTCACCCCCCTCCTGGACCGCACAGGTCACCGGGGCGCTCTGCCGCCCGTGTTCTACGCGGCCGCCGGTGTGTGCGTCCTGGCCGTGGCACTCCTCATGGCGGGCAACGGCTTCCACGCGCCCCGCCTCGGCGACCTGCTGATGCTGGGAGCCGCCGTAGTCCGGGCGGGCCATGTCGCCCTGGTCGGACGGCTCACCGCGGGCCGGGCGGTACGGCCGCTGCACCTCACCACCGTGCAGACCCTCGTCGGCACGGTCCTGTTCCTCCCCCTGGCCGCGCGCGACCTGCCCACCCTGGCCCACGCGACCCCGGCGACCTGGACACAGCTGCTCTATCTCGCCCTGTTCTGCAGTGTGTTCGCCTTCCTCGCGCAGACCTGGGCCGTGCAGCGCACCTCGGCCAGCCGGGCCAGTCTGCTGCTGGGCACCGAGCCGATCTGGGCCGCGGCGGCGGGAGTCGCCCTGGGCGGTGAGCACTTCACCGTACTGACCGGGCTCGGAGCGGTCATGATGATCACCGGTACCTACTGGGGGCAGTCCGTGGAGCGCGCCCACCGCGCAACCGGCCTGCCCCGCACCGACGTTCACCCCATCGAAGAGGACACCCGATGCCCGGCGACGACGCCTCCGACCCGTACGACACCTACGACCGTCTGATCGCGCTGCTCGACACCTCCGGTGTCGACCACCGGCTGATCGACCACGCTCCCGAGGGCAGCACCGAGGCCGTGTGCGCGCTGCGCGGGCATCCCGCCTCCGAGGCCGCGAAGTGCATCGTGCTGCGGGTGAAGGTGGACCGCCGGACCACCCGGCACGTCCTCGCGGTCGTCCCCGGGGACCGGCGGGTGGACCTGGACGCGGTCCGGGGGCTGTACGGGGCGCGCTATGCCGGCTTCAGCGACGCCGAGACCGCCGAGCGGCTGGCCCGCGCGATTCCCGGCACGGTGCTGCCGTTCAGCTTCGATCCCGCGCTGGAGGTCGTCGCCGATCCGGAGGTCGTGAAGCAGCCCCGGCTGTACTTCAACGCCGCCCGCCTCGACCGGTCGCTGTGCATGTCGGGGGCCGACTACGAGCGCCTGGCCGCCCCCCGGGTGGAGCCGGTCGCGGCGGCGGGGTGACGCGCGCCGCGGTGAGGTGTTCTCACACGGTCTCGTCGGCGGGCTCGCGCAGCGGCCAGGTGCCGTCGACCACCGCGCTCGCGTCGCCCTTGCGGCGCAGGAAGTCCTGGAAGTCCGCGGCCCATTCGGCGTACCACTCGATCTGACGGCGGTGCAGGTCCGCCGGGCCGAGGGCGGCGACCTTGGGGTGCCGGACGGCTATCGCGCAGGCCAGCCGGGCCGCGGCGAGGGCGTCGGCACCGGCGTCGTGAGCGGTGTCGAGGGCGATGCCGTACTCCGTGCAGACCGCTTCGAGGTTGCGCTTGCCGCGGCGGTAGCGGTCCACCGAGCGGTCGATGGTGTACGGGTCGATGACCGGTGCCGGGTCGAGGCCGCCCAGGCGCTCGCGCAGGGACGGCAGGCCGTACCGGCGCAGTTCGGCGGAGAGGAGACTCAGGTCGAAGGCGGCGTTGTAGGCGACGACCGGGACGCCCGTCCTCCAGTAGGCCGTGAGGACGTCCGCGACGGCGTCGGCGACCTGGTCGGCGGGGCGGCCCTCGGCGGCCGCCCGCTCATTGCTGATGCCGTGCACCGCCACGGCGTCCGCCGGGATCTCCACGCCGGGGTCCGCCAGCCACTCCCGGCGCCCCAGCGGCTGCCCGTCCCTGACCTCGATCACGGCGGCCGTGACGATGCGCGCCTCGTGCGGATCGGTGCCGGTGGTCTCCAGGTCGAAACCGATCAGCAGCTCCCGGTGCCAGCCCATGGGCGGTCCCCCTTCTTGGTGGTGCTTTCCCCCAGTGGTCTCCACCTTCCCATGTGCCACTGACAATCAGAGGATCGCATTCCGCTTGGCGCCGACACGGTCCGGGACACTTCAGGACACCGGACGCGAATCCGCCCAGTTCGTCTCGAACTCCTCGCGGTAGGTGGGGAAGAGGCCGCTGTCGTCCACATCGCCGGCCTTGACGACCCGGTTGCCGTTGCGCAGCACCAGGACGGGAGCCTCCATTCCCCGCGAGCGCCGCAGGTAGGACTGCACGACCGCGATCCCGTCCGAGCCGTCGCCGTCCACGAGGTAGGCCGTGAAGCGCGGGGTGTCGTCGTAGACCTGGATCTCGAAGGCGCCCGGGTCGCGGAGCCTGGAGCGGACCCGGCGCATGTGCAGGATGTTCATCTCGACGGCGCGGCTCAACTCGCCGCGCTTCATGCCGAGTTCGCGCTCGCGCCGCTTGACCGCGCTGGAGGCCGGGTTCAGGAACAGCAGCCGCACCCGGCAGCCGGCCTCGGCCAGGCGCACCAGACGGCGGCCGGAGAAGTTCTGCACCAGGAGGTTGAGGCCGATGCCGACGGCGTCGAGGCGGCGGGCGCCGCCGAAGATGTCCTCGGCGGGGAACTGCCGCAGCAGCCGCACCCGGTCGGGGTGCACGGCCACCACGTCGGCGTACCGGTCGCCGACCAGGTCCTCGACCGCGTCGACGGGCAGTCGCCGGGCGGAGGGCACGTCGCCGCCCGCGCCGAGCATCTCCAGGAGCTTGGCGGAGGCGCGCTCGGCCTGGCCGAGGACCGCCTCGGACAGGGCACGGTTGCGGGAGACGACGTTGCGGGTCACCTCCAGCTCGTCCAGGGCCAGTTCGACGTCCCGGCGGTCGTCGAAGTACGGCTCGAAGCACGGCCAGTGCTGCACCATCAGCTCACGGAGCTGGGGCAGGGTGAGGAAGCTGAGGACGTTGTCGTCGGCGGGGTCGAGCAAGTAACCCTTGCGGCGGCTGACTTCGCGCACCGCGACCGCGCGCTGCACCCACTCCTGTCCGGCGGGCCCCGCGGCGGCGACCACCCAGTCGTCGTGGCCGTGGACGGGTTCGTAGATGGGACGCAGAACGGCGGCCACGACCGCTCGCAGCCGCTGTTCCACGAGGTTCAGCCAGATGTAGGCCCGGCCGGCCCGCTGTGCGCGCGTACGCACCTCGCGCCAGGCGTCGGCGTCCCAGTCCAGCTCCGGCCCGATCGTCGCTCCCGCGTCCATCGGCCGTGCCAGGGACACCGTGCCGGGCGGGGCGTCTGCGGAGTTCCCCTCGTGACCCTCGTCACCAGGGGGCAACTCCAGCC
>NZ_RSAJ01000269.1 GCF_003933965.1 Streptomyces sp. RP5T | reverse complement strand
GGTGGAGCAAGGTGGGGCGGGGCGGGTCAGTCCGTCGCCGCGGCGGCCAGGTCGGTGAGCTGGTCGCGCACGTCGGCGTCGAGCTGCTTGCGGGCGACGCGGAGCTCCTCCTCGGAGACCGGGCCGGCCAGGGTGACGCTTCTGCGCAGCCGGACCGTGGTGCCGCCCTCCTCCTCGGTGAACCGGAACTCCCCTGTCGACGCGTGCAGTTGCGGGGCCGGCTCGGTGTGCCGCTTGAACACGAGCTGCCCTTCGGCGGGTTCGACGCACACCCAGTGCGCCCCGCCGTCCGGGAGGGTGCCGGCCGCCCGCGCCGCGACCTCGTCCCGGGGCGCCTTCACCCGGACGGTCCGCACGCTCGTCACGGTGTCGCGGCGCAGCGCCTCGACGGATCCCGCCAGTCGCGCGATCCCGGCGAGCTGGCGGGGCACGTTGTCGTCGAGTTGGCGGGCCACCTTGTCCGCGGCCGCCGGGTCGGTGCCGTCGGCCAGGTCGAAGGAGTGCCGCACGCGCATCCTCGTGCCGCCGTCCGGGAGGCGCTCGAACCGCCACTCGCCCCGCATGGCGGTCAACGGCGGCCTCGGCGTCTCGTGCGTGAAGGAGATGAGCAGGTTCTCGGTGTCCCGGACCCGCCACAGACGCCAGCCTCGGGGCGAGCCGCCGTCGATGACCCAGCGGGCGACGAGATCGCGCTCGGCGCTCTCGGTGCGGACGATCTCGGCGTGCAGGTGGGTGGGGAAGTACTGGGGGGCCTCGACCACGTCGGCGACCAGGTCGAAGAGGAGTCGGGCGGGTGCCGCCGCGGTCAGCTCGTGGATGAGTTCGGTCATCGGAGTTCCTCCGTGCGTCGGTGGTCCGGGGACACGCTGCGGGCGTAGGGGCCCGCCTGCCAGTTCGCCTCGATGCCCCAGGAGACGACCCGGGTCGGGGTGATCCGGATCAGCTCATGGGCCACCTGGCCACCGAGCCGTCGGCCGCCCTCGGCGAGGGCTTCGGCGAGCCCGCGGATCTCAATGCCCCGGGGGGCCGTCGGATCGGCCGGGTCGACGTCGTCGACGACGAAGGCGACCTGCGGGCGGGCCCGGACGTCCCGGTACTTGCGGCTCCTGCCGAGGTTGAGCCCGCCGATGTCGATGGTCGCCAGATCCGGGTTGTAGTGCAGGCCCACCGGGACGACGTGCGGATCGCCGTGCGGGCCGACGGTCGCCAGGCGTCCGAAGGGCTGGGAGGTCAGGTACTCGATCTCCTTGTCGGTGAAGATCACGCGGCCCTCCCCCTCACAGCTTCGCGGCAGGGCCGAGCGGATCCAGGGTGAGCGACGGGTCGTCCCGGACCACGGGTGCGACCACCGCGTCGATGCGGCGCAGGAGTTCGTCGTCGAGGGTGGCGTCGACGGCGGCCACGTTCTCCGCCAGCTGCTGCGGGCGGGAGGCGCCCATGACCGTGGCGGCGACCCCCGGCCTGCCCAGCACCCACGCGATCGCCATCCGGGGCAGGCTGAGACCGGCCTCGGCCGCGAGCGGCGCGAGGTCCGCCACAGCGGCGAGGACCTTCTCGTTGAGGTAGTCCCAGCGGCCGATGGACCTGGCCCCGCCCGGACCCGCCCCGGCCCGGCTGCCCTTCGGCAGGGGCGCGCCGGGCCGGTACTTCCCGGTGAGCGCACCGCCGGCGAGCGGCATCCACGCGATCTGGCCGACGCCCGCCTCCCGGCTCGCGGGGAGCACCTCGGCCTCGACGACCCGCCACAGGATGGAGTACTGCGACTGGTTCGCGATGAGCGGGACACGGAGTTCCCGGGCGATGCGGGCCGCCGCACGGATGCGCTCGGCAGGCCATTCGGACACTCCGATGTAGTGCGCCTTGCCCGCGTGCACGACGTCGGCGAGGGCTTCGAGGGTCTCCTCCAGCGGAGTCTCGGGGTCGTGACGGTGCGTCTGGTAGAGGTCGACGTGGTCCATCCCCAGCCGGCGCAGGGAGGCGTCGACCGACTCCATGATGTGCTTGCGGGAGAGCCGGCCCGCGTTCGGGTCGCCCGGCCGGGCCCAGCGGCCCGACTTGGTGCAGACGACCAGTTCCTCACGGCGGACTCCGGCCAGGGCGCGGCCGAGGATCTCCTCCGCCCGCCCCTCGGCGTACAGGTCTGCCGTGTCGAAGGTGGTGATGCCGCTGTCCAGGGCGGCCCGTACGCATTCCCGGGCGACCGACTCGTCGACCTGGTCCCCGTGTGTGATGGCGTTCCCGTAGACGATCCGGCTCACCACCAGACCGCTGTCACCGACCCGTGCGTACTTCATCGCTTGGTTCCTTCCTGTGTGTCCACGGCCGTCGCCGCGCCGGGGGCGGCCGTCACGACGTGTACGGGCAGCGGATCGACCCGGCGGGTGGAGATCTCCGTCAGCCCGGCGGCCGCGATCATGCGCCGGGTGGTGCCGAGGGAGTGGGCCTCGCCTCCGGGGGTGGAGACCAGCATCAGCAGCGACAGCAGATGGGCCGCGTGCTCGTCGGCCGGGGGGCCGCCGTCGACGGTGAACCCGACGGTGACCAGGCGCCCGCCGGGGCGCAGTGCGCCGGAGAGCCGGCGCAGCAGGGCGACGCCCTGGTCCTCGGGGAACATCGGCAGCAGATTGGCGACGATCACCAGGTCGTACGGGCCTTCGAGCGGAACGGTGAAGGCGTCCCCCTCGATGCAGTGGGTGCGGTCGGTCAGGCCCATGCGCTCGGCGTGGACCCTGGCCTGGTCGAGGACGTCGGGGCGGTCGAGGGCGTGCAGGACGGCGGTGGGGTGCAGCCGGGCGAACTCCAGCCCGAACAGCGCGTGTCCGCAGCCGACGTCGAGTACCCGCGGTACCGGGACGGAGTCCGCCCAGACCCGGGTGGACTCGGCGAGGGCGGCCGCGGCGGCCCGGGTCACGAAGGTGCCGTCCGCCGCGAAGTCCCGCCAGTAGGAGAACCCCCGCTCGGTGGCGTCGGGCGCGAGCAGGGTGCCGCCCTTGCGCACCACGGCGGCCAGGTCGCGCATCGCCTCCCACTCCCAGTCGCTGACGTTGATCCGCAGCGCGTGTCCGGCGTACTGGGGGCTGCTGCTGACCAGGAGTTCGGCGGCGCCGGGCGGGAGGGCGAAGCGGGTGCCGTCCTGGACGAGCAGTCCGGTGGCGGCGGCCGCGCCGAGCAGGACGCGCAGGGCCCGGGCGTCGGCGCCGACGGCGCGGGCGAGCCGGTCGGGGTCCAGCGGGCCGGCGGCGAGCGCGTCGAAGACGCCGAGTTCGACGGTCGCCCTGAGCAGACTCGTCCGTTTGAAGGCCTGGAGGGTGTCCAGCAGGCTCTGCCGGGTGACGGCCGGCGCCGGGTGCGTCGTCATCGTCAGCTCTTCTGGAAGATGAAGCCGTAGGCGCGCTCGACCCGCACCCGCAGCACGAGCCGCTGGTCCTTCACCTTGGTCCGGCGGAAGTCCTCCCAGTCCTCGTGCTCGCCCTGGGTGGCGCGGTACATGTCGATGAGTTCGTCCACCACGGCGTCGTGGGGGTCTGCGGCCACCTCGGACACGGAGGCCGTGCCCTCGAACACCCCGAAGGCGAACATGTCCTCGGTCGTGACATGGAAGCTGACCCGGGGGTCCCGGCGGGCGTTGCGGGTCTTGGCGCGGTCATCGGTGGTGGCGATCCGGATGGTGTCCGTGGCGGGGTCGTAGCTGTATCCCACGTTGGAGAGCTGGGGGCGGGCCGCGGTCAGTCCGGCGGACCGCAGTGCGTGGTCGAGTTCCGCGCCGTCGGCCAGCGGCCCGCGGGCGGCGAGGTACCCGTCCGGGCGGATGAGCGCGAAGTCCCGCCTGCCCAGGCCGAGATCACGGCGCAGCACGCCGTCCGGGTCCAGCAGCGGGCGGGGCCCCGAGGTGTCGTCCGCGTCGCACAGCCGGCGGACCGAGACCGCCCGGCCGTGGGTGGCGTCGAGCCGCCCGATCAGTTCCCCGGTGGAACGCCCGTCGAGCGTCGCGGGCACCAGCAGAGTCCAGCGCGGGTCGTGCAGCTCCTCGCACAGGTCCCGCCAGCCGGCCTTGGTGCGCCGGTCCTCGGCGGTGCATCCCACCCGCTGTCCGGGCCCGGGTCCCGGGCCGGGCGGCGCGGGCAGGCTGAGCGGGCTGTCCGGGTACGCGACGGTCAGCCCGCAGAAACCGCGGATCATCTTGCGCTCCAGCTTGCGCTTGAGCGGGGTGATCCGCCGGACGGCGCCGAGGCCCACGGGCAGCAGTACCGGACCCAGCGCGTTGCGCAGGGCGACCAGGGCGGTGGCCACGCGGGTGGAGCCGAGGAGGCGTTCACCGACGGGGACGCGTTCGGCGCCGTAGCTGTCCAGCAGTTGTTCCCGGGCGAGGCCGCGGATCACGTCGGCGAGTTTCCAGGCGAGGTTGTACGCGTCCTGCATGCCTGCGTTCATGCCCTGCCCGGAGGCGGGGCTGTGCACGTGTGCCGCGTCGCCGGCGACGAAGCAGCGGCCGACCCGCATGCTCTCGATCATCCGCTGCTGCACGGTGAAGACCGAGATCCAGGTGGGCGTGGAGACCTTCACGGGCCGGGCGAGCGCTGTGGAGATCTTCAGCGCGAGCCGGTTCCTGATCGCCTCCGGGTCGTCCGCGTCCGTGATGTCCTGCGTGTCGATCACCCGCCACTTCCCCGAGGCAGGGAAGGGCACCATCAGCAGGGTGCCCTTCCCGGTGTGCAGCAGGTGGTTGCTGTCACCGGGGAGCGGGGCGTCCGTCTCGACGTCGGCGTTGAGCCACGTCTCGCTGGCGTCACCGAGGAGTCGCAGGCCCAGGCTCTTGCGGACGGTGCTGTGCGCCCCGTCGGTGCCGACCAGCCACGGTACGGAGCAGGTCGTCGCGCGGCCCTCCGCCGCGACGAGCCGCACGTCCACGTGGTCGTCGTACGGGGTGAAGGAGTCGAGGGCGACGCCCCACTCCACCTCGACGCCGCGCAGGGACAGCCGTTCCCGCAGCACCTCCTCGGTCACCACCTGGTCGACCATGAGGCTGAAGGGGTACCGGGTCGGCATGGTGGAGTAGTCGGTGTCGAACCGGACCAGGGTGCGTCCGCGCAGGTGGAGCGTGAAGTGCTCGACCTTGCGGCCACGCGGCAGCAGGCTGTCCAGGACGCCCATCTGCTCGCAGATCTCCAGGGTGCGCGCGTGCACGGCGAGGGCCCGGCTGGTGGTCGCGGGGCCCGGGGCCCGGTCCACGATCCGTACCGCCACGCCGCGCCGTGCCAGTTCGTGGGCGAGCGTTAGTCCGACGGGGCCCGCGCCCACCACCAGGACGTCGGGGCGCGCGGGGCCGTCAGTCACGGCGGGCCTCCGCGAAGGACTTGGCCAGGGCGAGGGTCGCCGCGCTGTTGCCGCCGACGGCCCGGCGGACGAACTCCGCCGCGGACGCACGGGTCCCGCCGGCCTGCGGGACCTCCGCGATGGCGTCCTCGTTCAGGCGTACGCGGTGCCAGGAGGTCGCGCGGACGCCGTTCGCGGTGGGGACGACGGTCCACTCACCGAGGTGCGCGGTCATCAGGGGCGGCGTGACGATCTGCTTGTAGACGATGCGAAGCTGCTCCGGGAAGCAGACCCGGACGGACTCGGTGGTGTGGGACGAGCCCTCCTTGGTGACGGTGTCCATCACCATCCACTGGATGTTCTCGACGTCCTCGCGCAGCGTCATCCGGGACACGTGGGGCAGCCGGTCCGGCCAGGCCGCGGCTTCGTGCAGGAACCGGTAGACGGCCCCCGGGTCCGCGTCGATCACCGTGGAGTCCTCGAACTCGAAGACGAGGCCGGCGGTGTCCGTGGCCTGCTCGGCGAGCGCCTTGATGTTGGCGAGTTCCGTTCCGCTGTTGCGGTCGGTGGCCTGCTCGATCCACGCGAGGCCGGCCGGGTCGTCGTCGACGGCGGTGAACTCGTGCAGCAGCGTGAGGCGTGCGGTGCCCGGTGCGGTTCCGGCCTCGACGATCCACTCGCCGCTCATCGAGGCGACCGGCGCCGTGGAGACCTCCTGCCGGAAGCTGATCCGGGTCCGCCGCGGGTCCAGGTGCCGGCGCGATGTCCAGGTCTTGGCCTCGCCGTTGGCGGTGGCCCAGATCCGCAGGCGTTCCACGCCCCCTTCCCGGGGGTCCGCCTCCTCGACGCGTTCGACATGGATCGTGGGGGCGAAGTGGACGGGCCAGGCGGGCGCGTCGGCGATGATCCCGTAGACCGTCCCGGTGGGTGCGTCGATGTCGATGTGGTGCGTGGTGCGCTGGGTTCCGGTGCGCAGCATTGCCGTGCCTTTCTCTGGGTCGGACCGGGCTCCGGCCCGCGGGGTCAGAAGATGCCGAGTCCGCCGCAGACGTTGAGGGCCTGCGCGGTGATGGAGGCGGCGGTGTCGGTGACGAGGTAGTCGACGAGGCCGGCCACCTCGTCGGGGGTGGAGTACCGGCCGAGCGGGATCTTGGCGTGGAACTCCGTGAGCACCTCCTCCTGCGACAGCTGACGGGTGCTCGCGTAGGACTCGCGGACCCGGACGGCCATGGGCGTCTCGACATAGCCGGGGCAGACCGCGTTGACCGTGACCCCGGTGGGCGCGAGCTCCTTGGCGAGCGCCTTGGTGAAGCTGATGACGCCGCCCTTGGCGGCCGAGTAGGGGGCTCCGAAGGGGACGCCCTGCTTGCCTCCGGTGGAGGCGATGCTGATGACGCGTCCGCCCTCGCGGCCCTCCAGGCCGCCGGTGGTGAGTACTTCGCGCGTGACCCTGAAGACACTGCTGAGGTTGGTCTCGATCACGTCGTCCCACAGCTCGTCGGAGATCTGCGCGGTCCGGCCGCCGCCGCTTCGTCCGGCGTTGTTGACCAGCACGGTGATCGGCCCGTAGCGGTCCACGGCCGCGCTGACTAGGGCCCGGACCGACTCGCCCGAGCGCACGTCGGCGGCCCGGCCGTCCACGTCGAGGCCCTGCTCCCGCAGTGCCTTGACGGTCGAGGACACGTTCTCCTCCGTCCGCGCGCACAGGTACACGGGGATGCCGCGGCGGGCCAGCCGGGTCACCACGGCGAGTCCGATCCCGCTGGTGCCACCCGTCACCAGGGCCGCGCGGTGCGGGCTGCCGGCCTCGGCCGTGCCCGGGGAATGCGCTGTGGTCATCTCGTCCTCCTCCGTCGGGATGCCCCGGCAGCCTCCCGGACCGGATTCGAGGCGCGGCCGAGGATGCCTCGAGCCCGGCGGGGGCGGGTGGACGGACCGGTGAGGAGATCTCCAGCGGTTCTCGATGCGCCGGTGCGAGCGTCTGCTGCACACCACGACACCGTGATCGAAAGGGGGACTGTCATGCCGTTGTCGGCACCGCCCGCGAACAGCGCCCACGACAGCGCGCTGTACCAGGAGGTCCTGCACTTCTACGCCCGGCAGATGCGCAGCCTCGACGAGGGCAACGTCACCGAGTGGGCCGAGACCTTCACCGAGGACGGGGTGTTCGGCGCCAACGCCCGGCCCCGGCCCCAGGTGGGTCGCGCGGCCATCCGTGAGGGCGCGGCCGAGGCCACCGCCCGGCTCGCGGAACAGGGGGTCCAGCGCCGTCACTGGCTGGGCATGCTGGAGGTCTCCCGCAACGCCGACGGCTCGGTGACGGCCCTGTCCTACGCGCAGGTGCTCGCCACCCCGAAGGGCGGCAAGGCCGAGCTGGAGCTCAGTTGTTCCTGCGAGGACCTGCTCGTGCGGGAGGGCGACCGGCTCCTCGTGCGGCGTCGGCAGGTGCACCGCGACGACCTTCCGCGCTCGTGATGCCGGGCGCGGTGCACGAGGGGGTGGCGGCCGGCGCCCCGCTCGGTTCGCTGTCGGATCTGCTCGGCGGGCCCCGGATCGACGACCTGCTGCACCGGGCCGCGGCGTCGGCGCCGCACCGTGCCGCCGTGCGCACCGCCGAGGGGACGATCGACTACGCCGGGCTGACGGCGCTGGCCGAGCGGTACGCCGACGGTCTGCGCGCGCTGCTCGGTTCCTCGAACGCCGTGGTGGCCCTGACCACGACCCTGGACCGGCACTTCGCCCCGGCCTTCTTCGGCATCCTCCGCTCCGGCAACATCCCGGCCCTGGTCAATCCGTTGCTGCGGGAGGACGGGCTCGCCCATGTGCTGGGCATCAGCGCGGCGCGGGCGGTGCTGGCGCCGCCGGAGCTCCATGAACGCCTGGAGGGCGTGCGCGGCCGGCTGCCGGAGCTGCGGCACCTCGTGCTGACCCACCGGGACGCGGGCGCGGTCGCGGTGCCCGAGGACGTACCGGTGCTGGGCGAACTGCCCGGTGCCGGGCCCGGCGAGGGGCCGCCGCGCCTGGACGACGACCCCGAGGCCGTCGCCTGTGTGCAGTTCACCAGCGGCACCACGGGAGCACCGAAGGCCGTGCTGCTCAGCCACCGCAATCTGGTGGTCAACGCGGCGCAGTCGGCGCGGGCCCACGGGCTGGACCCGGACGCGGTGGTGTTCGACTACCTTCCGACGTTCCATCTGATGCACCTGACCGTCACGGTCGCGGTGGCCGGGACCCTCGTGCTGTGCACCGAGCCCGATCCGGCGGACGCGGTGGACGCCGCGAACCGGCTGCGCGCCACGCACTTCTACAGCCTGCCGGTCCGGCTGGCCCGGCTGGCCGTGCACCCCCGGCTGACCGAGCTGGAGTGCCCGTCGCTGCGGGCGGTGCTCTCCGGCGGGTCGACCCTGCCGCAGTCCGCCGCGGGCACGCTCGGCGGGCACTTCGGCGTACCGGTCGTCCAGGGCTACGGCCTTCAGGAGACCTCGCCCTCCACGCACTTCGACAGCCTGGTGGCGCCGCGCGCCGGCTCGTCCGGGCGGCCGGTGGCCGGCACCGAGTGCCGGATCGTCGAGGTCGACTCACGCCGGGTGCGCCCCGTGGGCGAGCGGGGCGAGATCCAGGTCCGCGGCCCCCAGCTCATGAAGGGGTACCTCGGCCGGGACCTGTCGTACGACACCGACGCGGACGGCTGGTTCTCCACCGGTGACATCGGGCTGATGGACGCCGACGGATACCTGTACGTCGTCGACCGGCTCAAGGACGTCTTCAAGCGGGACAACTGGCTGGTGTCGCCGACGGAGATCGAACGGGTGCTGCTGCGTCATCCCGCCGTCGCCGACTGCGCCGTGATCGACCGGCCCCACGCGTTCAGCGGCGCCGTGGCGCATGCCTTCGTGGTGCTCGCCGAGGGCGCGGGCACCGTCGACCCGGCTGCCGTGGCGGCCGAGGTCAACGCCGGGCTGCCGTACTACGAGCGGCTCGAACACATCGAGGCGGTCGACCGGGTCCCGCGCTCGCCCACCGGCAAGGTGCTCCGCCAGGAGTTGCGCGCGCGCCTTGCGACCGCACAGGAAACCCCCTCCCATCCGAAGGAGTCCACCGTCATGCATCACTTCGTCAACCGTTTCACCGTGTCCGGCGACACCGAGGAGTTCGAGCGTCTGCTGGGGAAGATCACCGACTACATGGCGGAGCAGCCCGGCTTCCGCACGTACCACCTGTACCGGTCGGTGCAGGACCCGCAGGTGTACGTGGAGACCGCGGAGTGGACGGACGGCGCGGCCCACCAGCAGGCGGTCGCCGGCGACGGTTTCCGCGGCCCGGTGATGGAGATCATGAAGCTCGCCCGGGCGGAGGCCGGTCCGTACCGGCTGGTGACCGAGCGTCGGGCCGACGCGGGCGAATGAGCCGCGTCTGCGGGCCGGCCGGTGCCCCCCGTCACCGGTCGGCCCGCGTTCCTGTGCGCATCCATGGAGGGAAGGGAATTCGTGATGACCGACGCAACAACCGCCGTACCGGGACCGGTGATGAAGCTGCGGGAGCTGGCGCACAGCGCCGCCTGCGCCGCCTCGGTCCGGGCCGCGGCCCTGCTCGGGCTGCCCGAGGCACTCGGTGAGGAGCCCGCCACCGCCACCGAACTGGCCCAGGCCGTGGGCGCGGACGAGGAGGCACTGGTCCGCCTGCTGCGCTCACTGACGACGTACGGCGTCTTCGCCGAGACCGGTGAGGGCACCTATGTGCACACCGCCGAGTCCAGGCTGCTGCGCGAGGACGACCCGCGCAGCATCAAGTACAACGTCCTGTGGGCCACCGAGCCGTGGACGTGGGAACTGTGGGCGCACCTGGACGAGGCGGTCCGCACCGGCAAGGGGGTGTTCCCCTCCCTCCACGGGGAGGAGTTCTTCGCCTATCTGCACGCCCGGGCGCCGCACTCGGCCGAGGTGTTCGACAAGGCGATGACGCAGTCCAGTCAGCTCTCCGCGCGTGCCATCGCCGAACAGCTCGATCTGTCCGGGGTGCGGAGCGTGGCCGACATCGCGGGCGGGCAGGGTCTGGTGCTGGCGACCCTGCTGGAGAAGAACCCGGAGCTGCACGGCACGCTGCTGGACCTGCCCGGTGTGGTCGCCCACCCCGACCCGCGGCTGGGTGCGGGCGGTTCGCTCGCCTCGCGGGCCACGCTGCTGCCGGGCGACTGCCTTGAGGAGATCCCGGTCCAGGCGGATGTGTACCTCTTCAAGAACATCCTGGAGTGGGACGACCGGAGCACGGTGACGGCGTTGCGCAACGCGGTGGCCGCGGCCCGCCCGGGGGCCCGGGTCCTCGTGATCGAGAACCTGGTGGACGGCAGTCCCGAGCTGAGGTTCACCACCGCGATGGATCTGCTGCTCCTGCTGAACGTGGGCGGCAAGAAGCACACCCGGGAGGGGCTGGCCGCGCTGATGGAGCAGGCCGGGCTGCGGGTCGGGGACATCCGCCCGGTCAACTCGTATCTGCACCTCTTCGAGAGCACCGTGGCCTGATCCGCGGACAGGTCGCCCTCCTCTCCTCCCCCAGCTGATTCCCCACTGCCGGCGCGGGCCTCCGTGTCGGCGGTGAGGCATGCCCGGGGACGACCGCAGCCGTTCGGGCGGCGGTCGTCCCCGTACGACTTCTTCGAAACCGGAGGACACCATGCCGTCC
>NZ_RSAJ01000268.1 GCF_003933965.1 Streptomyces sp. RP5T | reverse complement strand
GCCCTCGCCCCGGCCCCGACCCCGACGGCAGAGGCCGGCGCGGAAGCGCGCGTCGAAGCCGAGGCCCTCCGCCGTCTCCACGCGGCACGGAAGCACCGGAGCGTTCCGGCTCTTCCCTGCCGCGTACGAGAGCCCCGTACGAGAGCGCGCACGGAGCCCCGTACGAGACAGCACCCGCGTCACGCCGCCACCCGCGCCGTCCCCTCCGACGCCGGGCTGTCCGACACCGTCCGCCGCCGTCGCACCGGCATGCCCAGCGTCGGGTTGGCCACGCCCCACGCCGCGCCCCGGCAGACCACTTCCTTGTAGCGAGCCGCCAGGCGGCCGGTCAGGGCACGGTCCACGGCGCGGTCGCCGGCGGTGACGAACTGGATCAGGCCCTCCTTGCGGCCGAGGGAGATGCACTGGTTGAAGTAGCGCAGCGGGGCGTTCGGGAGCTTGCCGCCGGTCAGGCGGGCCGCGATGGCGTCGGCTGCCTGCCAGGCCATGGGGGTGCCTGAGGCGCAGGACATGCGCAGGGGCCTGTCATCGGCGCCCAGGGCGTGGCCCGCGTCGCCGATCGCGTACACGTCCGGGTGCGACACGGACCGCATCGTCCCATCGACCACGATGCGGCCGTCGTCAGCGAGTTCGAGGCTGGTGGACGCGGCCAGCGGGTGGGTCGCGAAGCCCGTCGTCCAGACGGTGACGGCGGCCGGGAGGGTCCGGCCGTCCGCGGTGGTGACACGGTCGGCCTCGACCGCGGTCACGGTGGCGTGCTCGTGCACGGTGATGCCGAGCCCGTCGACGACCTTGCGCAGGTGCGCACGGCCCTTCGGGGAGAGCCAGTCGCCCAGTTCGGTGCGCGCGACGAGGGTGACGTCGAGGTCCGGGCGGGCCTCCGCCACCTCCGTCGCGAACTCCAGGCCGGTCAGTCCGCCTCCCACGACGAGGACCGTCTCGCCCCCGGCCGTCGAGGCCAGGCGCTCGCGCAAGCGGAGTGCGCCCGGGCGGCTCGCGATCTGGTGGGCGTGCTCGGTGACACCCGGGACGCCATGGTCGTTCACGGCGCTGCCGAGGGCGTAGACGAGGGTGTCGTACGGCAGTTCCGCGCTGCCCTCCGCGCTCTGCACCGTGACCGACTTGCCGTCGACGTCGACCGACGTGACCTTGGCGAGCCTCACCTCGACGCCCGTGCCGGCGAACATCTCCTCCAGCGGGCGGGGCTTGAGTTCCTGGCCCACGGCCAGTTGGTGCAGCCGTACCCGCTCGACGAAGTCGGGCTCGGCGTTGACGAGGGTGATGGTGACGTCCTCACGGCGCAGCCGCTTGGCGAGGCGGCCTGCCGCGATCGCTCCGGAATAGCCGGCGCCGAGGACGATGATCCGGTGCTGCATGCGCTTACTCCTGTCCGCACGGGTCCGGTGCCTTCTGGCCCGGTCACGCCCCTTGAACCGGGCAGCCCGCGAATCCCTGACAGAAGTGGAGAGTGACCTGCGTCACAGAGTGGGTCAGAGGGCTCCGGTGACCACGGGAGGGCCGAAGTCGCCCGCCGCCCAGCGCCGCGTCGCGCGCTCCAGCTTGTCCGGGTTGACCTGGCTGCGCACCGCGACGACGCCCTCGTCCGTCCGCTCCAGGCACATGACGCCGAAGACCCGGCCGTCCACCACCGCGACGACCGCGGGGCCGCCGTTGGCCGTGATGGCGTAGAGATCGGGCGAACCGCCGACCAGGTCCCGCTTGGCCGGGGCCGGCTTGAACAGCCCCCGCAGGAACCTGGCCACCGCGAGCGCGCCCTCCACGGCACTGGCCCGGGCCGGCACCTTCCCGCCGCCGTCGCCGATCACGATGGCGTCCGAGGTGAGCAGCTTGATCAGCGGCTCCGTCTCACCACTGGTCGCCGCGGCGAGGAACTCCTCGACGATCCGGCGCGCGGCCGCCTCGTCGATGTCGACCCGTGCCCGGCCCCGCGCCACGTGCTTCTTCGCGCGATGGAAGATCTGCTGACTGGCCGCCTCGGTGAGATCCAGCATCCCCGCGATCTCCCGGTGGGAGTACGCGAAAGCCTCGCGCAGCACGTACACCGCGCGCTCGTTCGGCGAGAGCCGCTCCAGCAGGACCATCACGGCGTAGGACACCGACTCGCGCTGCTCGGCCGTCTCCGCCGGGCCCAGCATCGGGTCCCCTTCGAGGAGAGGTTCGGGCAGCCACTGGCCGACGTAGGTCTCGCGGCGCACACGGCCCGACGAGAGCTGGTTGAGGCACAGGTTGGTCAGCACCTTGGTCAGCCATGCCTCGGGCACCTCGATACTCGCGACATCGGCCCCCTGCCAGCGCAGATAGGTCTCCTGCACGATGTCCTGGGCCTCACTCGCCGAGCCCAGCATGCGGTAGGCGATGGCCTCCAGACGCGGCCTTGCGGCCTCGAACCGGTCTACGTCGCTGCGAGTCAGGGGCATGCCGAGATCCTATCCAGGGGCCTGTGGCCACGGGGCGACGGCACCGACGACGATCACGCGTCAGACGCGGCGCCGCACCGGGAGCCTCAGGTCAGGACCATCCAGCGGCGGCCGTCGATCAGCTCGCGCGCCGCGTCGAGGTGGCCGGCGTGGCACGCGGTCTCGGTGATGACGTGCAGCAGAACGTCACGCAGGGTGTGCAGGTGCGGCTCGCCGAACAGGTCATGCGGCCACCAGGCCAAGGCGGCGTCCGCAGCGGTGGCGGTGATCACCGCGTCGGCGCGTTCCGACTCCTGCCGGTACAGGTCGAGCACCTCGGCGGCGGGCACCTCCGGGGCCACCTGCCATGCCTCGTCGCCGCTCGTCAGACCGCGTACGACCTCGTCGTCCCCGGCGACGACCGCGCGGAACCAGAACCGCTCCACGTCCAGCGCGAGGTGCTGGACCAGCCCCAGGCAGTGCCACCCGGAAGGCAGCACGGGCCGCCGCAGATCCTTCGCGTCGAGTCCTTCGAGGATGCCGTGGACATGGCGCCGCTGCCCGTTCAGAACCCGAAGAAGGGTTCCGACCTCACTGTCCACCGGTGTTTCGTTCAACTTGTCGGTCATGGCCCCCCAGAATCCACCAATCTCCGCGACCGCGCAGGGAGTTGACCAAGGCAGTCGCTTTGTCGTGCACTCCGATGTGGGGTCGATCCACCCACGATCGACATTTTGTCTGTTATGGGAGGTATGGGGCAGGTAAGTCCGGCTACCCGAACCGCATGGTAAGGACACTGAAGCGACATGGCAGGCACGGCGGGCACAGCGCGGTCGACCAGGACGTCGAGGCTGGACGGGGGACGGCCGTCGGACCGGACGAACAGGTGGAGCGGCAGTCACCGGACACACTGACCGACCTGCCCAAACAGTCCTGGAAGATGGTGCTGAAGGGCACCCTGAAGGAGTTCAAGAGAGATGAGCTGACCGACCGGGCCGCGGCGCTGACCTACTACGGGATCCTGGCACTGTTCCCGGCCATGCTGGCGCTGATCTCCCTGCTGGGGATCGTCGGCCAGTCGGCCACGCAGAAGGTACTGGACAACATTCAGAAACTGGCTCCGGGCGCGGCCCGCGACGTCCTCAACAACGCCGTGACGCAGATGCAGGGCCAGGCCGGCATCGGGTCGATCATGGCGATCGTGGGCCTCGTCCTCGCGCTGTGGTCGGCGTCCGGATACGTCGCCGCGTTCATCCGCAGCGCGAACGCGGTCTACGACATCCCCGAGGGCCGGCCGGCATGGAAGGTGCTGCCGGTCCGGTTCGCCGTGACGGTGGTGCTGATGGTCATGGCGGTGATCAGCGCGCTGATCGTCGTCCTCACCGGCGGCCTGGCACGGCAGGTCGGCACCACGCTGGGGGTCGGGGACACCTTCCTGACAGTGTGGTCCATCGCCAAGTGGCCGGTGCTCGTGCTCCTGGTGACGATCATGATCGCGATCCTGTACTGGGCGACACCGAACGCGAAGGTCCGAGGCTTCCGCTGGATCACACCCGGCAGTCTGCTGGCCCTGCTGATCTGGATGATCGCCTCCGCCGGCTTCGCCCTGTACGTGGCGAACTTCGCCTCGTACAACAAGACCTACGGCACCTTCGCCGGCGTGATCATCTTCCTGGTGTGGCTGTGGATCACCAACCTGGCGATCCTGCTCGGCCTGGAGTTCGACGCCGAGTTGCACCGCCAGCGTGCCATCGCGGGCGGCCATCCAGTCGAACAGGAGCCCTACGTCCAGCCCCGTGACACCCGCAAGTGGGACGAGGAAGACCGTCGCCGCCTTGAGTCATAGGCCCGTCACGATCACTGGCCGGGGTGAGGCTGTCCTTCAAGGACGTCCTCGCCGTGCACTGCGACGGCACCACGGCCGAGGTCCCGCCGGTCCCGGGCGCGGTGACGGGCGGTCCGGGAGCGCGCCACGCGTTCGGCGGCGCGCTGTGCCACGGACTGCCGTCCGGCAGGGACCCGGAACGGACCGTCCGGTTCTTCACCGCGGCCGCCGCCCACGTCGCCGCCCTCCCGGCCGGCTCCGTCGCCCCCGGCCGGGCGACTCCTGGGGCACCCTTCCGCCGATGAGTTTTCGGCGACCGTCGCGTCTACCTCTTCGACGAAGGGAGCGCACCATGCGCAAGATCATTGTCTGCACGTTCCTGACGCTCGACGGTGTCATGCAGGCGCCGGGCGGGCCCGACGAGGACTCCGAGAGCGGCTTCGAGTACGGCGGCTGGCAGAAGCCGGTGAGCGACGACGAGGTCGGCGCCGCCATCGCCGAGTGGTACGAGTCCTCCGACGCGATGCTGCTCGGCCGCAAGACGTACGAGATCTTCGCGTCGTACTGGCCGACCGCCGATCCGGCGAACCCGTTCACCGAGCGGATGAACAGCATGCACAAGTACGTGGCCTCCCGGACCCTGACGTCCGTCGCGTGGCAGAACTCCACCCTGCTGGAGGGCGACACCGTCGAAGCCGTACGCGCGCTGAAGGCGTCCGAGGGCGGCGACATCAACGTCGTGGGCAGCGGCGACCTCGCCCAGACCCTCATGCGTCACGACCTGGTCGACGAATACCGGCTGACCATCCATCCGGTGATCATCGGCTCCGGCAAGCGGCTGTTCGCCGACGGAGCGATCCCCACCGCGCTGGACCCGGTCAGCGTCTCGGCGACGAAGAACGGCACGGTCGTCGGCGTTTACCGGCCCAACGGCCGCCCCAGCTTCGACAGTTACTGACATCCGGCCGGCGTCGGCCGGCACTTCGCGTCGGGTGGTGTTCGATCCGGGCTCCGTGGGGATCCCCGTCCTGTGTGCAGTCCATCGCCCAGCGAACGGAGCCGACATGGAGTTCCCGGATCTCTCCGCACTGCCCGCCGAACTGCGGGAGGAGGTGACCGCCCGCGGCTCGCTCAACGTGTTCCGGATGCTGATGCACTCCCCCGCGCTGGCGCCCGGCGTGCTCGCGCTGGGGGACGCGGTCCTGCGGCAGAACTCGCTGCCGGACCCGCTGCGTGAACTGGCCATCGTGCGGGTCGGCCATGTCTACGGGGCCGCGTACGAGATCCACCACCACGAGAACATCGCCCGTCTGGTCGGACTCGGCGAGGCCGCGATCGCCGCCGCCGCGACCGGTTCCCCCGAGGGCCTGTCCGCGGCAGAGGCCGCCGTCCTCGCCGCGACCGACCGACTGCTCGCCCGGCACACCCTCGACGAGGCAGCGCGCAAGGAACTGTCGGCGTTCCTGACGGTGAACCAGCTCGCCGATCTCGTCATCACCGTCGGCTTCTACCAGCTGATCTGCGACTTCCTCAACACCTTCGAGGTGACGACCGCGGACGAGGTGCCGCCGCCCTACGGCGACACCCCTCCCGCCGGGAGCGAAGAGGGCCGGTGATTCGGCCGATCGCAGAGTCCGGCGACGGCTCACACGGAACTGCCTCCGGGCACTGTCACGGCGCCATCTCGTACGCCCCGGACAGTGCCTCCACGCGCTGCCAGACGCGGCCCGAGCGCGCCTCGTCGACGACGGGACGCCGGACGGCATCGAGGGCCCAGCGCTGCTGGTCCGCGGTGGCCGAGTCCTTGCCGTGCAGTTCGACGGCGTAGGCGGAGAAGTCGCGGACGAGGACGGCGAACAACTCGTCGAGCACGTCCTCGTCGAGGTCCGTCAGGCGGGCCTGTTCGAGGATCAGCTGGGCGTGCACCACCAGCGCGAACAGCTGGCCGACGGCGAGGAGCAGATCGAGGTCGCGGCTCTGCTCCTCGTCGGGCGCCGCGGTGGCGACGAACTGGCACAGCGCGTCGGCCTGTTCACGGAAGCGGGCGACGTTCGGCACGCCGGCGTACGCGTCGTAGGCGGGACGCCAGTCGTGGAAGCGCACGGAACCGAGGCCGCGGGCCGGCCCCTGCTCGAAGAGGAACGTGTCGTCGGCCGCGTCGAGGCGGGTCGGTACGGCCGCGAACTCGGCAGGGTTGAGAAGGTGGTTGCGCATGAACTTGAGGATCAGCGCGAGGTTGACGTGCACCGTGCCCTCGAGCTTGGGCAGCCCCCGGATCTCGACCGCGGCCTGGGCGAAGTAGGTGTCCTTCTCGAAGCCCTTGGCGGCGATCACGTCCCACATGAGGTCGATGACCTTCTCGCCCTCCGTGGTCACCTTCATCTTCGTCATCGGGTTGAACAGCAGATAGCGGCGGTCCTCCGGGGAGGCCGAGCGGAAGTAGTCGACGGCCCGGTCGCTGAACAGCTTCATCCCGACGAGCCTGACGTACGCGTCGGTGAACTCCCGGCGCACGTGCGGGAAGGCGGTGACGGGGCGGCCGTACAGGATGCGCTGGTGCGCGTGGGTCACCGCCTCGTACATCGCGTGTTCGCAGATGCCGATCGAGGCGGTGCAGAGGTTGAACTTGCCGACGTTGACGGTGTTGAGGGCGGCGTCGAAGGCGGCGCGGCCCGTGTGCAGGACGTCGTCCGGGCCCACGGGGTAGTCGTCGAGGCGGAACTCGCTGACGTACTTGGAGGAGTCGACGACGTTCTTCACGAGGCGGTACGACGGGTGGCGGCTGTCGGCGGCGAAGAACACGTAGCCGTCCGGGCCCTCGACGTCGGTGCGCCGGCCGAAGACCGAGACGAGCCCGGCCGCGTTGCCGTTGCCGATGTAGTACTTGGAGCCGGTGGCCCTGAAGCCGCCGTCGGCGTCCGGGGTCAGCAGCATGTCGGTGGAGTAGATGTCGGCGCCGTGGGTCTTCTCGGAGAGGCCGAAGGCGAACACCTCGCCCTCGGAGAGGAGGTGGGCGGCACGGGTACGGGCGGCGGCGTTGTCGCTCTGCCACACCGGCCCGAGACCGAGGATGGTCACCTGCCATGCGTACCAGTAGTCGAGACCGTAGAACCCGAAGATCTCGTTGAGGGCCGCGATGCGGGCCGTGTCCCAGCGCTGGTCGTCGGACTCCCCCGCGGACGACGGGGTGAGGAAGGTGGCGAACAGCCGCTCCTTGGCCGCGAACGTGAGGAAGTCGGCCAGCCAGGCGCGGGAACGGTAGTCCTCGATGAGCCGGCGCTTGCCGCGGTCCTCGAACCAGTCGACGGTGGCCCGCAGCAGCCTGCGGGTCTCGGGATCGAAGTGCGCGGGGTCGTAGGTGCGCGGGTTGAACAGGAGGGAGTCGGCCATGGAGGTCCGCCTTCCGAGGGTTGAGGGTGAAGGGGCGGGGCTGAAGGTCACCGGACGCGGGTGTCGTCGGCCCGGCGGGGTCAGGCTTGCGGCCGTGGCGTAGTGAGCCGTCGGAGGGTGGCGAGCACGTCGTCCAGCCAGGCGATCGTCATCCGCTCGTACGCGATGCCCCCGCGCAGCACGACGTGCTGAAGCTCCTGAGCGGCGTCGAGCGGGGCGGGGGCGGCAGGGCCGGTGAAGTCGCGCCGCTCCCCCGACAGATAGTGCGCGAGCCGGTCGCTGTGCACCTGACGGTGCCGCTCGACCTCACGGATGAGCACGGACGGGTCGTCGAAGGCCGCTCCCCGGATCTTCACCGCGAGGTCGTGCCGCATGCTCTCGGGTTCGATCGATTCGTGCAGCCACTGGGAGAGTGCGGCGCGGCCCGGGCCCACGACGGAGTACTCCTTCTTGTCCGGGCGGCTCTGCTGCGGCAGCTCACGGACGGCGAGGAGGCCGTCGTTCTCCATGCGCCGGAGGACCCGGTAGATCTGCTGGTGGGTGGCGGTCCAGAAGTATCCGATGGACCGTTCGAACCGCCGGGCCAGTTCGTATCCGGAGCCCGGTTTCTCCAGCAGGGAGACGAGGATCGCGTGCTCGAGCGCCATGCCGCGATCCTGCTATGCAACTCGTTGCATAGCCAAGGGGTGCCGCCCAGGTGAGACGGGGCTCACGCAGGCCGGGCGGCTACCGGCCGGGCGGGACGGAGGCGGTGCCGGGCCCGTCGGTGAAGCGGGCCTCGAAGCATTCCTTCTCGCCGCCGGTCGCGGGGCTGAAGCAGGCCTGCACGGGCGTCCCGGGGCCGGCCACGCTCATGAGGGTGTGGACGTACGTCTCCGCCTCGTGGCGGGTGGTGACCCGAGCGCTGTGCCGGGAGCCGCGCCGGCCTCCCACCCGCAACTCGACACGGTCCTTGACGGCGGCTCCCCACATGCGGGCCCAACCTGCCCCGCATTCCGGGCTGTAACGGATCTGCACCCAGGCGCCGGAGGCGGTCTCGTGTTCGGCGACGGTCAGCGGCTCGGCACCGCATCGCATCGAGATCGGGTCCTTGTCCTGACAGGTCGTGTGCCGGCAGAGAGCCCCGGTGGCCGCCGGGGAAGGCACGGGCGCCTGTGCCGCCTCCTCGTGGCCGGCCGGGGGGAGGTGGGTGACGACGAGCGCGCCGAGGACGACGGCGCAGGCGGACAGCAGGGCGGCGGCGATGTTCACGTTCCGGTGGTGACCGGTGGCGGGGGCGTCCGGGTGCTCGCCGACGCCGCTCGGGGCCGTCTCGCTCGGGCCGCGGGCGTGCGGAGGTACGGCCACCGGTTCCGTGTCCCTCGTGGCGTTGTCGCCGTCGGGTGGGTCGGTGACGCTGTCCGCGGTTGGTGGGTGCGTCCCGGGGACGGCGGTGTCGCTGCCTGCGGCCTGTGTGTCCGTCCCGGGGGCCCTGCGCTGCCGAACCTCTGCCACCGGTGCGGGCCCGCTGCCCTGCGTCCCCTGCGTGCGGGCGATGTCCAGGAGTGCCAGCGCGTGCCCGGCGGGCTCGTCGGCGAGACGGCACAGCTCGTTGATCGCGCTGCGCGGCGGCAGGCTCTTGCCGTTGAGGTAACGCTCCCAGGACGACTTGCTGTAGGTGGTCGCGTCCGCGAGCTGCGCGAGGCTCAGACCGGTGCGCTGCCTCAACTTCCGTAGTACGGCGGCCAGTCGCGCGCCCGGCGGTGAGGGCGCCCCGGGTGTCATCCGCGCAGCGCCTTCCACGAGCGCGGCCCCAGCATGCCGTCGACGGTGAGACCGGCACGCTCCTGGAACGTCTTGACCGCCCGGAGCGTCAGCGGGCCGAACATGCCGTCGATCCCACCGGGCGAGATACCTGCCCGGCGCAGCAGACACTGCGCCTCGGCGACGTCGGCACCGCTGGCGCCGTAGCCGATCTCGGTGTCGCGCCCCTTGTTGACGCCCGCCCACCAGCGGCCGTCCATCCGTGTGATGCGGCAGGTGTAGGAGGGCGGTGGGGAGCCCGCGGTGGTGCGGGGCGAAGCGGTGACGGCAGCCCGGCTGGCACCGTCGTCCATGCGCAGCACGAGCAGCAGGACCGCCGACAGCGCTACGGCCAGTGCGGCGAGGCCCGCTGTGAGCGCGAGGTGCGGGAAGCGACCGGGGGCCGGTTCGGGAGCCCGGGGTGGCATGCCCGCCGCCGGTGCGGCAAGTGCCGTGTCGTGCACGGTCGTCGGGCTCGCCGGAGACTCCTGCTCGCGCTCGCACTGATCGTCCTGACGCTGGGCGGCGGGTCTTGCGCGGCGACCGTCCCAGGTGTCGGCGGCTATCTCGTGCAGCGCGAGCAGGGGGACGGGGTCGGTTCCGGTGATCCGGGCCAGTGCCTCCACCGCCTCGCGCGGCGGGAGCGACGCGCCGCCCAGGTACCGCTCCCATGACTTGGCGCTGTAGCCGGTCTTGGCCGCGAGCTGTCGCACCGTCAGTTCGCCGCGGTCCTTCAGGCCCCGTAAGAGGGTCACCAACTGCCGTGCGCTGGGGTCGAGTTCCGCGGGCAGCGGCTTGGAGCGCGGCATGGTTCCCCCACAGCGGTCGTCAGCTTGGTCGTGTGCGTGAGCAGCGGCCCCCGCCGCTGCTGCGCATTCTGCATGAGCCCGCCACATCTGTCACAGGTGTCCCGCATCACCGTCCCGGCGCACACCGTCACCGCAGGTCAACGGGGTGGTCGTCCCGAAAAACCGTCACTTGGGCCGCGGCCGTCGCCAGGGTGCCCGGGCGCCCTGCACCTTGGTCCCGCCACCTGGCCCGCTCGGCGTGGACAGGGGCACGACCCCACGAACGAAAGAGGAATACATGCGACCGAACGCTCTGGGCAGGACCATCGCCGGTGTCGTCGCCGTCGTCGGCCTCGCCGCCGGCAGTGTGGCGACCGCGGGTACCGCCTTCGCGGCCACCGCGAGCACCACGGGGACGACGGCGGTCGCCCAGCCCGCCGCCGTGGCAGCTACGCAGAACTTCGGTCTGACCACGGCCGAGGCCAAGAACGTGCAGAACTTCCTCGCGGACTACTGGGGCTACACCGGCGCCATCGACGGCCAGCTGGGCACCAACAGCTGGAAGGCCTTCCAGCGCTGCCTCGCGACGTACTGGGGCTACACGGGCGCCATCGACGGGGACCCGGGCACCAACACCATCAAGGCCCTGCAGCGACTGCTGAAGGACGACTACGGCTACACGGGCGAGATCGACGGCATCGCCGGTCCGGACACCCGGGCGGCGTTCAAGCGCTTCGCCGCCTGACCGGTACGACCCGTCCGGGCGGGCCCCGCACCTGTTCGGACCGTCCGTCGAGTGACCGGGCGCGGCCCGTCC
>NZ_RSAJ01000267.1 GCF_003933965.1 Streptomyces sp. RP5T | reverse complement strand
CTCCTGGAGCGCCGCCCCGCCCCCGCCTGCCGCAACTCCCGGCAACGGGCGACCTGTTGTGTCGTTCGGAGAGCCCGAGGTCGGTTACACGGAGCGGTCGTGGTCCGTGCGGATCCCTCCCCGCATCGCCGCCGTGGCCGCCTGCGTCGTGCTCGGACTCGGGCTCATCGGCGGTGCGGTGACCGGAAGTTGGCTGATCGGAGGCTCCGGGGACGAGGACGGCGGCGACACCTTCACCCAGGCCGGCGAGCTGTGGCACAGCGTGCCCGTCGACCAGCTGTTCCCGCCGACCGTCGACGGCCGGGGCGCCGGACCCGGCGGCGCCGACCGCACCTGGACCCGGATCGCGGTCGCCCCGGACAGCGGCTGCCAGAACGCCTTCGACCCGCTGCTGCGCAAGACCCTCGCCCCCGTCGGCTGCGAACGGCTCCTGCGCGCCACCTACACGGACGCCACCCAGAGCTACGTCACCACCGTCGGCCTCCTCTTCACCGACGCCGACGTCACCGCCATGCGCGAGCTCGACACCCGCTTCACCCGGGAGGGCCTCGCCACCCGCACCGACCTGATGCCCCTGCCGTACGCCGCGAAGAACACCCTCGCTGCGGACTTCGGCGCCCGGCAGCGGGCCTCCTGGACGATCTCCGTGCTCACCGACGCCCCCGTGGTCGCCTACGCCGTCTCCGGCTGGGCGGACGGCCGTACCGTCGACACCCCGGAGCCCGCCGAGAAAGCCATGGAGTCCGGCGACACCACCCCCGCCGCCCAGGCCGGCCTCGGCAACGAGGCCCAGGGCCTGGCCGACCGTGTCGAACGCGCCCTGCGCAAGACCGTCACCTCGCCCCCGGAGCAGCCCTCATGAGCGTCACCACCCGCCGGGCAGGTCTCCTGAGCGTCCTCCTGGCCGCCTCCGTGGCCCTGGTCCCGCCCACCGCCGCCCACGCCGACGGCATCCGCGCCAAGCAGTGGGCCCTGGACGCCATGCACACCCAGCAGGCCTGGCAGACCACCAAGGGCGCCGGCGTCACCGTCGCCGTCCTGGACACCGGCGTCGAGAACGACCACCCCGACCTCGTCGGCAACGTCCTCACCGGCAAGGACATGATCGGCTTCGGTGCCACCCGCGGCGACCGCTCCTGGGCCCGGCACGGCACCGCGATGGCCGGCATCATCGCCGGTCACGGACACGGCTTCGGCAACGGCGACGGGGTCATGGGCATCGCCCCCGAGGCCAGGATCCTGCCCGTCCGCGTGATCCTGGAGGACGGCGACCCGGCCCGCACCAAGGCCCGCAACACCCGCGGCAACGCCCTCGCGGAGGGCATCCGCTGGGCCGCCGACCACGGCGCCGACGTCATCAACCTCTCCCTCGGCGACGACTCCGCCTCCGCGCACCCCGAGGCCGGCGAGGACGACGCCGTCCAGTACGCGCTCGACAAGGGGGCCGTCGTCGTCGCCTCGGCGGGCAACGGCGGCGAGAAGGGCGACCACATCTCCTACCCGGCCGCCTACCCGGGCGTCATCGCCGCCACCGCCGTGGACAAGTTCGGCACCCGCGCCTCCTTCTCCACCCGCCGCTGGTACGCCACGGTCGCCGCCCCCGGTGACGACGTGGTCATCGCCGACCCCGACCACAAGTACTACGAGGGGTGGGGGACCAGCGCCGCCTCCGCGTTCGTCTCGGGCGCGGCCGCCCTCATCAAGGCCGCCCACCCGGAGCTGACGCCCGCGCAGGTCAAGCGCCTCCTGGAGGACACGGCCCGCAACGCCCCCGCGGGCGGCCGCGACGACTCCCGCGGTTTCGGCTTCGTCGACCCCGCCGCGGCGCTCAAGGCTGCGGACCGTCTCAAGCCGGAGGGCCTGGAGCCGGCCTCCTACGGCGAGAAGTACTTCGGCTCGGGCCCCGACACCGCCACCTCGCAGGACGACACGGCCAGTTGGGCGGCCCCGCTGGCGGGTGGCCTGGGCGTGGCCCTGCTGGTCGCCGCGGTGGTCCTGTGGCGCGGCCGCCGGGGCCCCCGCGGGTCCTACGAGGGCTTCTGAGGCGGAACCGCGGTCTCAACGGGCGGTCGCACCCGCGGCGTTCGCCGACGCGGACGTGTCCTCGTCCGGGGACGCCTCACCCGTGAACACCGACACCGCCGCCCTCGCCGCCGCCTCCACCAGCGAAATGCCCTGCGCCTGCGTGGAGTTGCCGTTCGACAGCACGGCCACCAGATACGCGTGCCCGTCCACCGCGACCCGCCCGATGCTGTTGACGTCCCACAGCCCGGTCGTGCTGCGCGGCAGCCACCCGTTCTTCAGCGCCCAGCCCGACCCGTCGGCAGCGGCGGACACCCCCCACCCCTGATCGGCCTCGATCTGTCCCATCAGCTCCTGGAGATACGAGCGCGAGGACTCGCTCAGTTCCGAGTCCTCCCCGAACACCTGCTGGAGCAGGGTGAGTTGGTCGGCCGCCGTGGTCTGCGTCAGCCCCCACAGCGCCCCGTCACCACCCGTCGTACCGGTCAGTCCGAACGTCTTGTTGGCGGCGTCGAGCCCCGCGGCCCTCCCGATGGCGTCCCACAGCGCGGACGCCGAGGCGTTGTCGCTGTTCTCGATCATCGTGGTGGCGTACGCCTTCTCCCGCGCGCTCAGCCGCGTGCCCGCCTCCTGGTGCCGGAGCAGCAGCGCCGCCAGGATGTCGACCTTCACGATGCTCGCCGTGTCGAAGGCGCTGTCGCCGAAGACCGCGCTGTCACCCGACTCCAGGTCGAGCACCGCGGCCGAGACCTTCTGCTCGCCCGTCAGATCCACCGCCCCCAGGGCGCCGGCGAGCCGCTCGTCGAGATCCACCACCGACTCCGCCACGGCAGCCTCCTGGGTCGTGGTCACCGAGGAGGGCGAGACCGTCGGCGTCGCTGCCGACGATACGACGCCGGGCCCGGTGTGCGCCTGCGCCTTCACGTACACGGTCCCGCCGGCCGTGGCGCCGACGACGGCCACGGCGGCGAGCGCGGTGTACAGCAAGGGCCGTCGAGGGGACCTGCGGGAACGGCGCCTGGTGGCTCTGGAGGACTCCATGGCGCCGATCGTCGGGCTGCCCGCTGTGCGGGCCGTTAGACGGACGTTAGAGCTGTGTCAGCGAATTCTGAGAAACCCGTGAAAGCGGTCACGGGCGGGTTTCCGGGCCCGCACAACCGCAGCCGCAAGCCCCCGATAGGGTCGGTGACCGTGGCGAACAAGAACATTCCCGACCCCGGCTTCTCCGACGACGACGGCTCCGCCGATCCGCGGCTGAGCGCGGCGCTCGCGGCCTGGGCCGAGGACGGCGCTGCCGTCGGCCCCGTCCTGGAGGCCCTCAAGGGCGCCCGGCTGCTCGTCCCCGTGGTGGCCGTGCTCGGCGAGGTCGAGGAGGACGAGAACGGGCTGCGCCGCGAGAAGACCAGCGACATGGCCGTCCCCACCCTCAAGGCCGGATCCCGCACCGCCCTGCCGGCCTTCACCTCCACCGACTCGCTGGCCCGCTGGGACCCGAAGGCCCGCCCCGTGGCCGTACCCCTGCGCCAGGCGCTGCAGGCCGCCGCGCACGAGAAGGCCGACACGGTCGTCCTGGATCTCGCCGGTCCGGTGCCCTTCGAGCTGACGGGACCCGCGCTGCTCGCCCTCGCCGTCGGACGGTGCGCCTTCGCCGTACGACTGCCCGAGCAGCCCCTCGGATACCTGCTGGCCCTGGTCCTCGCCGTGCTCGCCGCCCTCGCGCTGGGCGCGGTGGTCTCCGCGCTGTCCCGGACCACGAAGATCGCCGGGGCCATCGGGTCCGCCGTGTTCTTCCCGGCGATGTTCTGCGCCGGGGTGTGGGCGCCGGTGCAGACCATGCCGGACGTCCTCGCCCGGATCGTCGGGTACACGCCGTTCGGCGCGGCCGCCGAGGCGCTGAACCGGGCCGCGGCCGGGGACTGGCCGGGCTGGACCCGGCTGGGCGTCCTCGTCGCCTGGACGGCGCTGCTCACGGCCGCCGCCTCGCGCTGGTTCCGCTGGGAGTGAGCGGGCCGTGCCGGACACTGGGGTCATGACGGACACCGCGCCGGTGGAGCCCCGGGCCTCCTTCGACAGTTGGGGGCCCTACGCGCTGCTGGCCGCCG
The DNA here is from genome assembly GCF_003933965.1 of Streptomyces sp. RP5T. Lineage (GTDB taxonomy): Bacteria > Actinomycetota > Actinomycetes > Streptomycetales > Streptomycetaceae > Streptomyces. Next base: position 6,927 of record NZ_RSAJ01000267.1, on the reverse strand, counting down.
GTGCCGTGGCGGCGGCCGTCTCCGCCCGGCCGGTCGGCATGGGCCGGTCCGCGACGGCCGTCTCGGCCGTCCTCGTGGTCGCGGGTGCCCTGCTCCAGGTGTGGTGGGGGAGGGTGCGGCGGAGCCGGCCGGGCCCGAACCGGACCGGGGCGTGCCTCTACTTCCTGCGCTGGGCCCTCGGATTCGTGCTCACCTGGCTCAACCCGTTCTTCGCCTTCTACGCGGTGACCGGCTACTACACCGCCGCCCGGGAACTGCCCCGCCGGCTGGTGATGCCCGGTCTGCTGCTGACCGCGATCACCATGGCCGGCAGCGAGGTGGGCGGCATGCCGCCGCACGGGACGCTCCTGTGGATCGGCTTCCTCCTCGTCCTGGGCCTCAACATGGGCCTGGTCAGCGTGTTCACCCGGTTCGCGCTGCAGGAGCAGGAGCGCGCCCGCGTCCAGGCCGAGACCATCGCCGAACAGGAGCGCACCAACGCGGCACTCCAGCAGGCGCTCGACGAGAACGCCGCCCTTCACGCCCAACTCCTCGTCCAGGCGCGGGAAGCGGGAGTCGCCGACGAGCGCCGGCGCCTCGCCGCCGAGATCCACGACACCCTCGCCCAGGGCCTGACCGGGATCATCGCCCAGCTCCAGGTCGTCGCGAACACGCCCGACGAGAACCAGGCCCGCGAGCACGTGCAGCGGGCCATGGACCTCGCCCGCCACAGCCTGGGCGAGGCGCGCCGCTCGGTGCACAACCTCGCCCCGGCCGCTCTCGCCGACGCGGCGCTCCCCGAGGCCCTGAAACGGACGGTCACCGAATGGGGCGAACGCACCGGTGTACGGGCCGAGTTCACCGCCACCGGCACCGCCCACCAGCTCCACGACGAGATCGCGGCCACCCTCCTGCGCATCGCCCAGGAAGCCCTCTCCAACGCCGCCCGGCACGCCCGCGCCGGACGTCTCGGCGTCACCCTGACCTTCCTGGGCGACGAGGTCATCCTCGACATCCGCGACGACGGCGTCGGCTTCGACCCGCTCGCCCTCCCCGCCCGCACCAGCGACGGCGGCTTCGGCCTCGACGGCATGCGGGCCCGCGCCGAACGCGTCGCGGGCGCCCTGACCGTCGAGTCCGAACCGGGCCAGGGCACCGCGCTGTCGGCTCGCGTACCGTTGGTCCGCCATGACCGCTGACATCTCGGTGCTGATCGTCGACGACCATCCCGTCGTACGGGACGGTCTGCGCGGCATGGTCGCGTCCGCGCCCGACTTCGCCGTCCTCGGCGAGGCGTCCAACGGAGTCGAGGCGGTCGAGCGGGCCGCCGCGCTCGACCCCGACGTCATCCTGATGGACCTCAGGATGCCGGGCGGGGGAGGGGTGGACGCCATCCGCGAGCTGACCCGCGCCCGGGCCCGCGCGAAGGTCCTCGTCCTGACCACCTACGACACGGACTCCGACACCCTGCCGGCCATCGAGGCGGGGGCGACCGGGTACCTCCTCAAGGACGCCCCGCGCGACGAGCTGTTCACCGCCGTGCGGGCCGCGGCCGAGGGCCGTACCGTGCTGTCGCCGGCCGTCGCCTCCCGCCTGGTCTCCGCGGTCCGCACCCCCGGGGCGCACGGCAACGAACCCCTCTCCGCCCGGGAGCGCGAGGTGCTCGCGCTGGTCGCCAGGGGCACCTCCAACCGCGAGATCGCCCGCGAGCTGTTCATCAGCGAGGCGACCGTGAAGACCCATCTCACCCACCTGTACGCCAAGCTGGGCGTCAACGACCGCGCGGCGGCGGTCGCGACGGCCTACCGGCGCGGGATCCTCGGCTGAGCGGGCCCGGCGCGCGCCGTCCGCTCACCCGGCCACCCGCAGCAGCAGCACCGCCCGCGCCGGCACCGTGACCGACGCGCCCGCCCGGTGCACCACCGCCGGCGCCTCGGCCTGTTCCTCCCTCGACGTGTCGACGACCACCTCGTACCGCTCCGCCCACGGCGGACCCGGCAGCAGGAACGCGGCCGGGCGGTCCCCGGCGTGCAGGACGGCCAGGAAGCTGTCGTCGACGATCGGTGCTCCGCGTTCGTCACGGCCGGGGATGTCCCGTCCCGAGAGGTACATGCCGAGCGAGGCGGCCGGCGCGTACCAGTCCCGTTCGGTCATCTCCGTGCCGCGGGACGTGAACCAGGCCAGATCCCGCAGTCCGTCCGCCGAGTGCGCCCGCCCCGAGAAGAACGCCCGCCGCCTGAGCACCGGATGCCGGTGCCGCAGGTCGATCAGCCGGGCAGTGAGGTCGAACAGGGCCTTCCAGCCGGGGTCTTCGAGGAGCCCCCAGTCCACCCAGCTGATCTCGTTGTCCTGGCAGTAGGCGTTGTTGTTGCCGCGCTGGGTGCGGCCCAGTTCGTCGCCCGCGACCAGCATCGGCACGCCCGTCGACAGCAGCAGCGTGGTCAGCAGGTTCCGCAGCTGCCGTCGCCTGAGCGACCGTACGCGCTCGTCGTCCGTCTCCCCTTCCGTCCCGCAGTTCCAGGCCCGGTTGTCGTCCGTGCCGTCCCGGTTGCCCTCGCCGTTGGCCTCGTTGTGCTTCCTCTCGTACGACACCAGGTCCCGCAGGGTGAAACCGTCGTGCGCGGTGATGAAGTTGACCGAGGCGTACGGGCGCCGGCCGCCCCACGCGTACAGGTCGCTGGAGCCGGACAGGCGGTAGCCGAGATCGCGCACGTCCGGGAGCGCGCCGCGCCAGAAGTCCCGTACGGCGTTGCGGTAGCGGTCGTTCCACTCCGTCCACAGGGGCGGGAAGGCGCCCACCTGGTAGCCGCCGGAACCCACGTCCCACGGCTCGGCGATCAGCTTGACGCGCCGCAGCACCGGGTCCTGGGCGATGACCGCGAGGAACGGCGACAGCATGTCGACGTCGTGCATGGAACGGGCCAGCGCGGCCGCCAGGTCGAAGCGGAAGCCGTCCACGCCCATCTCCGTCACCCAGTAGCGCAGGGAGTCGGTGATGAGCCGCAGCACGTGCGGCTGGACCACGTGCAGGGTGTTGCCGCAGCCCGTGTAGTCCGCGTAGCGCCGGGCGTCGGACTGCAACCGGTAGTAGCCGCGGTTGTCGATGCCCTTGAGCGACAGCGTCGGGCCCAGCTCGCCCGCCTCCGCGGTGTGGTTGTAGACCACGTCGAGGATGACCTCGATCCCGGCGGCGTGCAGCGCGCGCACCATGCGCTTGAACTCACCGACCTGCTGGCCGCGTGTCCCGGAGGCGGCGTAGGCCGCGTGGGGCGCGAAGTAGCCGATGGAGTTGTAGCCCCAGTAGTTCTTCAGACCGCGGCGCAGCAGATGGTCCTCGTGCGCGAACTGGTGGACGGGGAGCAGCTCGACGGCGGTGACACCCAGCTTCACCAGGTGCTCGATCGCCGCCGGGTGCGCCAGGCCGGCGTAGGTACCCCGCAGTTCCTCCGGGATGCCCGGGTGCAGCGCCGTGAACCCCCGTACATGCACCTCGTAGATCACCGAGTCCGCCCACGGCGTCTTCGGCCGCCGGTCCTCCGCCCAGTCGTCGTCGTCATGGACGACCACGCCCTTCGGGACGAACGGCGCCGAGTCGCGGTCGTCCCGCACGGTGTCCGCGACCTGCTGCTGGGGCCAGTCGCGGACATGGCCGTACACCTCGGGCGGCAGGCTGAAGTCGCCGTCCACCGCGCGGGCGTACGGGTCCAGGAGCAGCTTCGCCGGGTTCCAGCGGCCGCCGGTCCACGGGTCCCAGCGGCCGTGCACCCGGAAGCCGTAGCGCTGGCCGGGCATGACACCGGGGACGAAGCCGTGCCAGATCTCGTGCGTGAGCTCGGTCAGCCGGGCCCGCGTCTCCTTGCCGTCCGCGTCGAACAGGCAGAGTTCCACGGCCTCGGCGCCGCCCGCCCACAAGGCGAAGTTGGTCCCCGCGACCCCGTCCGGGCCGGCCCGGAACCGGGCGCCCAGCGGCGTCGGGGCACCGGGCCACACCGGTACGGCCGGAACCGCCCGCCGCGCCCCGTTCACCAGCGCGGCGGGGCGCTCCTCGGCGGCTTCCGTCACCGCCTCCTGCTCGGCTGCGCTGGACACCGGTCGGCCTCCCACGGCTCGTGGAGCGAGGTGGAAAAGGGCGCACGGCGTCCCGGCCGCGGCACCCCCTCACGTCGTTCTCCCCACTGTTCTGCCCAGCGCTCGCCTCGCATTCACGTCTCCCCGCGCGATGCGCGGCACGGGGAGGGCGCGTCCCCGTGGCCGCAGGGTCCGGAGGCCACGTTTCCCCCTGGTGGGCCGCGTCGTTCAACTCCTTGTGAGGCATGGACATGGGCGCGCTCGGCGCGCAGGGGCCGCTCTGGCCGTCGTGGTGACATGGGCAGGACTGCTGGCCGGGGCCGTCGGCTGCACGGCCGGCGGGGACGGCGGGATCGGGGGTGTCGGTGGGTTCGGGAAGCCTCCCGCGCCCGAGGACGTCATCCGGGTCGCCCCCGACGACGGCAGCAAGGGCGTGCCGCCCGGGGAGCAACTGCGGGTCCGGGTGCCCGGCGGGCGCCTGGAGTCGGTCACCGTCGTCAAGTCCCAGGACGCGCAGGACTTCCCGGTGCCCGGGCACATCTCGGAGGACGGACTGCGCTGGGAACCCGACGAGGAACGGCTCGCGCTGGCCGCCGAGTACACCGTCGACGCCGTCGCGCTCGACGCCCACGGCCGCCGCTCGGCCCGGCACACCACCTTCACCACCTACGTCCCCGAGGAGCGCTTCGTCGGGTACGTCAGCCCGGAGAACCGCTCCACCGTCGGCACCGGGATGATCGTCTCGCTGGAGTTCAACCGGGAGATCGAGGACCGCGCCGCCGTCGAACGGGCCGTGCGCGTCACCGCGAAGCCGCACGTCGAGATCCGCCCGCACTGGTTCGGCCGGGGCCGCCTCGACTTCCGGCCCGAGCGGTACTGGACGCCGGGCACCCGGGTGACGGTCGCCCTGCGGCTGCGGGACGTGGAAGGCGCCCCCGGCGTCTACGGCCTCCAGGACCGGACCTTCGCCTTCACCGTCGGCCGCAGCCAGGTCTCCCTCGTCGACGCGGCCGCCCACACCATGCAGGTCCGACGGGACGGCACCCTGCTCGCCACCGTGCCGATCACCGCCGGCGCCCCGAGGACGACCACGTACAACGGCAAGATGGTCGTCACCGAGATGCTCGAAGTGACCCGCATGAACAGCCGCACGGTCGGCTTCGGTGGGGAGTACGACATCCCGGACGTCCCGCACGCCCTGCGGCTGACCGACTCCGGCACCTTCCTGCACGGCAACTACTGGGCGCCGACCGCCCCCGGCAGGGTCAATGTCAGCCACGGCTGCGTGGGGCTCAGGGACGTGAAGGGCGGCAGTTCGGACACGCCCGCGGGCTGGTTCTTCGACCGCAGTCTCGTCGGGGACGTCGTCGAGGTCGTCCACAGCAATGACAAGAAGGTCGCTCCCGACAACGGGCTCGGAGGCTGGAACATGGGCTGGAGGGAGTGGAAGGCGGGCAGCGCGGTGAAGTGACCCGGGGCAGGGAGGGCTCGGCCCGACTTTCCGTTGAAGTTGGGACGAAATGGTGACCTTGGACTTACACGATGCTCAAAAGTCTGCGGTTAATATTCGCCGACGCGTGCGTGAAAGGCGCGGGGGAGCGGGCCTGACCTGGCCCTTCGAGGGGAGAAAGACTTGAACGTGCGACCGATATCGGGGGCGTCGGTTGACGCGCGGGGGCGCGGTACCAAGGGGGTGCGCGCGCTGATACTCGGCGCTCTGCTGCTGGCCGTCACCGCCTGCGGCGGGGGAGGTTCCGGTTCCGGATCCGGTGACGCCAAGGCGGAGCAGGGCGGTTCGGCCGCCGCCGAGACCAAGCAGTCCGAGGCGGTCGTCTCCATCACCCCGAAGGACGGGGCCAAGTCCGTCGACACCAGCGGTGTCCTCAAGGTCAGCGCCGGCAAGGGCAAGCTGACCGAGGTCCAGGTCAAGGACGCCAAGGGCACCGCGATAGCGGGGAAGATAGCCGCCGACGGCGCCTCCTGGACGCCGTCCACCCACCTCGCCTCCGGCACCAAGTACTCGGTGCACGCGATCGCGAAGGACTCCAAGGGCCGTACGGCGGCCGAGGACTCCAGCTTCACCACCCTGACCCCGAAGAACACCTTCATCGGCACCTTCACGCCCGAGGACGGCTCGACGGTCGGCGTCGGAATGCCGTTCTCCATCCGCTTCACCCGGGGCATCACGAGCCCCGAGGACGTCGAGAAGGCCATCACGGTCAAGACCTCGCCCGCCGTCGACGTCGAGGGCCACTGGTTCGGCAACGACCGCCTGGACTTCCGTCCCGAGCAGTACTGGAAGGAAGGCACCAAGGTCACCGTCGACCTCAACCTGAACGGGGTCGAGGGCCGCGACGGCGTCTACGGCAAGCAGAACAAGACCGTCTCCTTCACCATCGGCCGCAACCAGGTCTCCGTCGTGGACGCCAAGAAGCACACGATGAAGATCACCCAGGACGGCAAAACCATCAAGACCCTCAAGGTCACCACCGGCAAGCCCGGTTACGACACCTGGAACGGCCAGATGGTCATCAGCGAGAAGCTCGCGGTGACCCGGATGAACGGCGAGACCGTCGGCTACGGCGGCGAGTACGACATCAAGGACGTCCCGCACGCCGCCCGCCTCACCGACTCCGGCACCTTCATCCACGGCAACTACTGGGGCGGCGACGCCTTCGGCAACTACAACGCCAGCCACGGCTGCGTGGGCCTGCGTGACGTCAAGGGCGGTTACGACAGCGGGGTGCCGGCCGCCTGGTTCTTCAACCACTCGCTGATCGGCGACGTGGTGGTCGTGAAGAACTCCGACGACGCGACGGTCGCCCCGGAGAACGGCCTCAACGGCTGGAACATGTCCTGGGAGAAGTGGAAGGCGTAGCC
>NZ_RSAJ01000266.1 GCF_003933965.1 Streptomyces sp. RP5T | reverse complement strand
CGGACACCGCGGGCTCACCCCCCAGCTCCGCCACGTCACAGTGAAGTCGCGCGGCCAGCTGCGCGAGCACCTCGGGCGACGGCGACCGCTTGCCCGCCTCGACGAGGGAGATGTAACTGGGTGACAGCCCGTCACCTGCCAGATCCGCCTGGGACATGCCCGCCGCCCGACGCAGCCGCCGAATCCGCGCACCGACATCCGCCGTGACAGCCGTGTGCTCCGATTCGGGACGTCGGCTCACGTGTTCGCCTCCCATGTGACGTCGTTCCAGAGTCCGTGGCGGACGGTGACGCGGCACCGTCGGCGGATCGGCACCGTGGGCGGGCCGAGGCCGCCCTGGAGCGTCGGGCCCAACGGTGGCACAGCGTCGGACCGGGTCCCCGTACCTGGTGCACCGGACCGTGCGAGCCGGTCCACAGGCGATTGTGCCATTGAGGCACGTCACTTCGCACAAGATCCAAGCGGCCGTGGTCGAGCCGGCACGCCGGGCGGACGTACTGCTGAGAGCCGTCGGCCCGTGTCGGGCTCACGTCCCGCACAGCCCTTCGTAGTGGGCCAGCAGCGCACGCCCGTCCGGGACGAACGGCCAGTCGGCGTCGGCCAGTCGGGCCTGGAGGGCGTCCCAGGTCAGCCACCAGCCCTCGGCGACCTCCTCGGGCTGGTGGACGATCGGCCCGTGCACCGCCGGCTCGTACACCGTCTCGTAGAGGTGGGCCAGGAAATGGGTGTGCGGATCCCTGAACCAGTGCCGGCCGACCAGCCGCAGCGCGCACCCCTGCACACCGAGTTCCTCTGCCAGTTCCCGCTCCGCTGTCTCGTCCGGTTCCTCGCCCGCGGTGACCACCCCGCCCACCCAGACGTCGTACAGCCCGGGATACAAGTCCTTGGTGGCGGTGCGGCGATGCACGTACACCCGTCCGGAGGCGTCCCTGACGAGGATCTTCGCGGCGGCGTGCGGCAGGTTGTCCGCCCGCATCCGGCCTCTGGGCGCGCTGCCGACGGGCCGGCCCGGCAGCTCGTCCCGCGCGTACAGAGCAACGATCTCTTCCATGTACGTCCTCTCCCCTACCCGGTCTCCACCAGAACCGTGCCCAGGTGGCGGCCTGCCAACAGATCGAGCAGCGCGCCCGGGGCCTCGTGGAGCCCGGCCAGACGGACGTGCGGAAAGCTCAGCCTTCCCTCGCGCAGCCCGGCGCTGAATTCCGCCTCCCAGCGGTCGGCACTGGCCCGATGGTCGCTCACCGTGAGTCCCTGCACGGTGATGGCCCGGTTCACCAGCGCGAGGGTGTCGAGCGTGGCAGGGGCACGGGTGGCGCCCTCGGCCTGCCGGCCGACTGCACCCACCACCGCGCAGCGGGCCCCGCGCCGGGCACAGGACAACGCGGCTTCGAGCTGCTCCCCGCCGACCGTGTCGACCAGCACGTCCACGCCGTCCGGCGCCGCCGACCGCAACTGCTCGGCGATCGGTCCCTGACCGCGCAGCAGCACCGCGTCGAAGCCCAGCTCGCTCCGCAGCCGGTCCGCCTTCCAGGGCTCGCTCGTCGTGCCGATCAGCCGCCCGGCGCCCCGCAGGCGCGCGAACTGCCCGGCGATCGTGCCGACTCCGCCCGCCGCGCCGGTGACCAGAACCGTGTCCCCGGGACGCACCGGGGCACGATCGACCGCCAGCCAGCCCGCGAACCCCTGCGACAGACAGGCCGCCGGGTCGGGCCAGCGGTCCGGATCGATCCGGCTCACGGAATCGGCCGGCAGCAGGGCGTACTGCTGCCAGCCGTGGTCGTGCCGGACCAGATCACCTGGGCGCAGCCACGTCCCGGGCGCCTCGACGACCTGGCCGAGCGCCGTACCCCGCAAGGGCCGGCCGGGCAGGAAGGGTGACATCGGCAGCACCTGCTCCGCGGCCATGAGGGTCCGGGTCGCCGCGCCGACGCGCAGCAGCAGATTGCGCACCAGCACCTGCCCGGCGTTCGCCCGGCGCAGCGGCACGCCGGCCGTCTCGAAGTGTTCCGGCCGGAGCCGTCCGGCCACGTGGGCCGTCAGCCGGACCTCCTCCACGGTGTCCGGCAGCGCCCTGGTACTCATCCGCCGATGCCCGGACGGACCACGGCCAGTGCGGCGACCGACAATCCGAGGTACTGCCAGGCCAGATAGCCCATCGCGGGCCCGGTCGGCCAGGTCGGCGTGCGCAGTGCGGCGAACCGCTCGGCGCCGGTCGCCAGGAAACCCAGTGCCGTCACCGGCAGCCAGCCCGCCAGTGCGGCCGCGCCGTGCAGTTCCCAGGGCCGCACCACCGCCAGTACCAGCGCTGTCCCGGCCAGCGCGCACCCCACGGTCAGCGCGAGCGAGCCGCGCAGTCCGACCACGTTCGAGTACAGCGTCGCCCCCGGCACCTCCTGGGCGCCGGTCTTGCGGGCGAACTCGAAGTGCAGGAACACGAACATGCACAACAGTCCGCCCACCAGCGCGTGCGGGGCCGAGCCGCCGCCGGTCGCCTCCCGGAACGACAGCCAGATGTGCACACTCAGTATCGCCTGCACCGGATAGCTCACCAGCAGGTTGACGAAGATCCGGTCCCGCACCGTCGCCGACCATCGCTCCAACTGCACCAGGAAACAGATGTAGAGCAGACCGAACAGCAGCCAGCCCGTCAACAGCAGCGAGCGCCAGCCGGTGAGCCCGAGCTCCGCGACGACGATGAGCACCATCGCCACCCGCAGCTCCCGCACGTCGATCGCACCGCGCGGCAGGGGCCGGTCCGGATGGTGGAGACGGTCGTACTCCAGGTCCTTCTGTTCGTCGACGACCCGGACGAACAGGAGCGCGAGGTAGACCGTGACCACTTCGACGAGCAGGGAGCCTCCCACCGTCCAGTCGGTGCCGGGCGTCAGGACGGCCAGGGTGCTCTCCAGGGCGCACACCCACAGGACGGCGTAGGTGGCGTAGACCCGCCAGGGTGCCCGCTCCGCGAGGAAGGCCGCGAGGCGGCGGGCGGTCTCGGTGGGCCGCCTCGGTGCGCCGGACAGGGGGCGGGGAGTGCCCGTGAGCGTCATGCTTCGTCCTCTTCCAGGATCGTCACGGTGCCGGCCGCGCCGTCCATCTCCACGAGGGCGCCGTCGGGAATGCGGGTCGTGGCGTGCGGGAGGGCCACGATGGTCGGGATGCCGAACTTCCGCCCGGAGATGGCGGTGTGCGAGAGCAGCGTGCCGCGTTCGACGACGATGCCGCGCGCCGAGAGCATCAGGAACAGCCAGCCGGGGTCGGTCTCCCGGGCGATGAGGATCATGTCGTCGCTGGGATCGGCGAAGTCGGTCGGATCGGCGACGACCCGCGCGATGCCGCGCACGACACCGCCACTGGAGCCGAGTCCGTGCAGTACGCCCGAACCGGCCGCCTCCCGGTGCTGTTCCGGCAGGGCGGCGCGGACGGGGCCCATCGTCACGAAGTCCATGGGCAGTTCGCCGCCCCTGGAGTGGAACTCGGCCTTGCGGACGGCGGCCAGGCCCCGCAGGTCGTCGGTGACCGCGGTGCCGTCGTACGTTCCGAGGATCTCCTCCTCCGTCAGGTGCACGACGTCCTCGGCCTGTTCCAGCAGTCCCCGGGTGACCAGGTCGGCGCCCAGCCGGTGGTAGACCTGACGGCCGAAGCCGAACAGTTCGCTGCGCCGGTAGCGGGTGTCCTCGCGCATGTTGATGTGCCGGCGTTGACCGGCCAGCACCGCGCGCAGCGCCTGTCTGCGCAGTGGCCGCGCGGCGAGCTGCTCGGCCAGTCGGCGCTCGCCCGCGAGCCGGGCATCGGCCTCCCGCTGCCGCAGCAGTGCGCGGGTGAGGCCGCCGCGTGCGTACTCGGCTGCCATGCGCAGGAGTTGGGAGGGCTGGTCGCGGGGGACCGCCACCTCCAGCTTCAGCTCTTGCAGACCCCGGTCGCCGTGCAGTTCGGCATGTCCGCGGATGCGGTGGGCGAGGTCCTCGCCGTGGACACCTCGATCGATCTCCGCCCACACCTCGTCGACGGGTTTGACGTCGAGTGCCTCCAGTACGTCCGGCGTGGCGCGCACGTGCTCGGCGATGTCCACGATGGACATGAGGATGACGACGCTGCGGTTCTCCTCTCCCCCGCACAGCAGGTCGCTGTGCAGCCCCGGGTCGGCGCCCGGCACCCAGCGCTCCAGCATCTTCATGGCCAGGGTCTCGTGCATCTGGAGCAGGACGTCGTTGACCAGCGTGATGCCCCAGCGGTCACCGGCCTCCTTCCACAACGACCGCATCAGCTGTGTCAGTTGCAGAGGATCGGCGCTCTTCGCGGCCTCCCGGTGGTGCTGGATTACCTCCTCCCACCAGGAGTCGAACCGCCGCACCGCCCTGCCGTGCGTCAGCACCCGCCACGCCAACCGTGCCAGGGTCCTCGTCGTGGCCGGCAGAGTCGCGAAGTCGGTGAGCGGGGGTGTCGGCGTCACGTGCGTCACCGACGGTGACATGCCCATCATCCGCTCGAAGCTGCCGCGCCAGAGCGGGAAGGTCCGGCTCAGTCCGTGCAGTGTGTACCAGACGCTCAGCGAGTAGTAGACCCGTCCGCGCAACAGGCCGATCATGCCGCGGAGTTCACCCTCGTGCCGGTCCAGGATCCTCCGCGGTACGCCGAGCAGCCGATAGAAGTCGTGGAAGTCCTCGCGGTAGAAACGCTGCGCGAAGGAATAGGTCAGGGCGGTCGTGACGTCGGGATAGGACTCGGTGATGTTGGCGTTGCTCCACAACCGTTGCCGGTCCAGTTCCAGGACCACGGGGCGGGCCTGGAGGATGTGCAGGCGGCCGTCGGCGGTGAAGGTGCCTTCGATGTCCTGCGGGCAGCCGAAGAGCTTCTCGATCCGATCCCCGGTGGCCACGACTTCCCGGATCTGTTCCTCCGACAGCGCGGGCAGGTCCTGGATTTCCTCCGGTACGGGCACCGTGCACGGTCCGTCACCGAGCCGTCCCGGGTTCTCCTCCAGCGCCTGCGTCTTGTGCGCGAGCACCGAACGGATCGTGTCCCCACGGCGGCTGACGAAGTAGTGGTCGACCGGGACCCTTTCCTGCACGACCCCCTCGCCGATCCCCAGGCCCGCCGCGAGCACCCGGTCCCGGGCACCGGTCAGGGGGTCGCAGGTGAACAGGACGAAGGACCGTCGCCCGAACTCCATGCGCTGCACGCCGACAGCCACCGCGAACCCGTGCTGGGCGCTGCCCCGCGCCGCCCGGTACAGGAGTGCCTGGGCACCGAACGCGGACGCCCAGCACTGCCGTACCCGTTCGAGGAGTTGATCGCGAGTGACGTACAGGAAGCTGTCACTGATCCCGGCGAAGGCGTCCTGCGCCGAGTCCTCGCCCGCCTGGCTTCCGTGGCCGACCACGGACGAGCGCACGGACACCACGGCGCCGGCGCCGAAGACGGCGTCGAACGTCGCGTACAACTCCCGTTCCACGGCGGCCGGAACCGGTACGCCGAGCACCAGTTCCCGCAGTTGCGCGGCCTTCCTCTGCACGCCCTCGGCGTCGGCCGCGTCCACCGTGGCGAGCAGCGCGTCCAGTTCGTCGCGGATCGGCCTCAGGACGTCCGTGAACACCGAGGCGGACAGGCAGAAGAACCGCGGAACGGGGAACCCGGCAGCGGCCATCCGCGCCTGGCGGGCGAACTTCGGTCCGACCTGCTTCTCGGCCAGCAGGTCTCGTCCACGCAGCATCCGGCGGCTCTTGATGAGGCGGAGCTTCATGGCCGCCTCACCAGACCCAGGGAATGACGCGACGGTGGGTGGCCGCGTAGTCGGAGTAGCCGGGCAGCGTGAGCAGCGTGCGTTCCTCGATCAGGATGCGTACCGCCAAGGCCGTCAGGAGGACCATCAGCGCCGCTGCGCTGTAGGTGTTGAGGAAGAACAGCACGTAGGCGATGTGCGCCACCGCCATCCCCAGGTAGGCGGGGTGGCGGACCACCCGGTAGGGGCCGCTCCGCACGATCTGGTGGTCACCCAGGACACGCACGCGATGCGAGTAGAACCGGCCCAGCGTACGGATCGCCCACAGCCGCAGGCCCACCGCGGCCACGAAGACGACGGGCAGTGCCAGCAGCCACGGCCGGTACGTCTGGTCGTCGCCGGCCCCCAGACAGGCCGCCACCAGCGTTGCCGTGCGCGCGGTGCCGTACACGTACAGGGTGCCGCGGTCGGTAGCCGATTCCGTCGACTGCGAGCTGCGCACGGTCGTCCAGGTCTCCAGCGTCAGCCACACCACCTGGAGGGCCGCGAGCAGCGCCGCCAGCCGGTGCCACGGATCGGAGAAGTCGAGCAGCCCGCGCACCATCGTGGTGACGGTCGCCACCAGACAGGCGCCCAGCACGAACATCGGATACTTGCGTAGGAACCACTTCATGAAAGAGGGAACCTCCGGGAAGCGTGGGAAAGGCAGCCCGCGGTGGGAACGGCGGCCGCCGACAGCCCTGTGCGGGCCGGTGAAAGTCGCGGCCTCGATCACAGGGGCAGGCGCGGCGTGCTCTCCGTCTCCTGAAGCACGGGCCACTCACGCAGTTCGGCCAGGGCATGCGTCGTCTCGTGGATCTGGCGGGCCTCGATCTCCTCGGCCCGGGACTCCTCCATCACCACCATGTCCATCGAGCCCGAAGCGGCGAGGACATCCGCCTGCACCACGTCGCACCGGCCGGTGAACCGCAGCCGGTCCGGGCCCTTGTGCGTCACCTTCTCGACCGTGTACTCCAGGCGGGTCGGCAGCGGAAGCAGGAACCTGTGGAAGAACGTCTGCAGGGAATTCAGGATGAACCGGCGGGGCGTGCGGGACGGCGTCAGCAGAAAACGCTCCCCGACGGCGAGCGAGATCTGCCGCACCACCTCCGTGATCACCATGCCCGTGATGTGCGATCCCGTGGTGTGGTCGAGGATCATCTCCTGCCGGTCCGAGATCCTGAGCGCGGCCTCGAACCGGTTCTCCGAAATCCTCTGCAGTCCCGCGATCAGGACGTTGTCGGGGTTCCGCTTGTGCACTTCCCAGTGCTTCAGCGGGGGCGGTAACGACACGTCCGCCAGGAGCTCTTTCGGCAGCCCACGCCTGCGCAGCGCACTGCGCAGGATCTCCATCTCGTACTCCTCTATGCCCTGGCCGGGCACGATCACCGGCGGTGTGCCGGATGCCAGTTCCGCATCGAGCAGGGCACCGAGCCGAGACAGAGGAACCAAGTCGACCGAATCCGACCTGCCGGCCAGATTGTCACCCACGACGAACACCAGATTTCCCAGCATGGTTCCTCCCGCTCCATAGGAAATTCAGGAGTTAGTAGGTTCCATTCTTCGGGCGCCGGCTTGCGTGCGGCTGGACGATTTGCTTGTCGCAGCCGGGACGGGTGTCGGGGGCTCGACTCAGCCTTGCCGGTCGTCACGCGTTCGTGGCAGCCAGGAGCGCGTCTACGAGGTTGGGTTCCGTGAGGGGGTGGCGGCACGGACCGTGAGGGGGACCGGGAGGCCGATGGAGAGTGGGAGGGGATCGCTACCGCTCCGCCCGCGTCTCCGCCTACAGGGTGTGTGGCGCCACGGTGGACGCCTGCTTCAGGGCGCCGGCGTCGAGCAGGCGTCAGCCCCGCCACGTCGACGCCCTCGCACGCGTCGGCTGCTTCGGCCGGCTGGGTGCCGGACGAAGCAGCCGAGGAAACCCGGCGTGAGAACGCCGCCGGGGAGTGCGTCTGTGAGCGTGCGGCTGTCGTGGCGGGTGCCGCCCGGCTCAGCTTTCCACGAAGGCGAGGATGTCGGCGTTGAGGACCTCGGGGTGCGTGGACAGCATCCCGTGGGGGTAGCCCTCGTAGCTCTTGAGCGTGCCGTTCTTCAACAGCTCGGCGGACTTCGGGGCGGAGTCGGCGTAGGGCACGACCTGGTCGTCCGTTCCGTGCATCACGAGGACGGGGACGTCGATCTTCTTCAGGTCCTCGGTGAAGTCGGTCTCCGAGAAGGCCTTGATGCACTCGTAGTGCGCGTTCGTCGCGCCCATCATGCCCTGCCACCACCACCGGTCGATGAGCCCCTGGGACACCTCGGCCCCGGGCCGGTTGAAGCCGTAGAACGGCCCGGCGGGGACGTCGATGAAGAACTGGGCCCGGTTGGCGGCGAGGGCGGCGCGGAAGCCGTCGAAGACCTCGATCGGGGTGCCCTCGGGGTTGCTGTCCTTCTTCACCATGACCGGCGGGACGGCCGCGACGAGTACCGCCTTGGAGACCCGGCCGGGCTTGGCCTGCGCCACGTAGCGCGCGACCTCGCCGCCGCCGGTGGAGTGCCCCACGTGCACCGCTCCCTGGAGTTCCAGGGCGTCCGTCAGCACGTTCACGTCGGCGGCGTAGGTGTCCATGTCATGGCCGTTCGCGGGCTGGCTGGAGCGCCCGTGCCCGCGGCGGTCGTGGGCGATGACGCGGTACCCCTTGGAGAGGAAGAACAGCAACTGGGCGTCCCAGTCGTCCGAGCTGAGCGGCCAGCCGTGGTGGAAGACGATCGCCTGGGCGTCCCGCGGACCCCAGTCCTTGTAGAAGATGACGGTGCCGTCCGGCGTGGTGACCGTGCTCATCGCTGACTCCTGTGCTGTGTCGGTTGTTCAGGGGTGCTGCTGTGTCGCATGTTCAGTTGTGCGTTCCGTGAGTCGAGCCGCGTGCCCGGCGCACGTGGTGTGTGCCGAACGACTGCTGCCCTTCCACAAGAACCTTGTCCCGGTCGGAGAGCTCCCGCCCGTCGGGCCACCCGGGGCGCGCTCTTTTTCACTTGGATGCCGCCCTGGAGCTCACCGAGGCCCTCGCCTTCCTCCAGCGCGTGCCGGGACAGGTGCGCGAGGGCCTTCACGTTGTCCTCCGTCCCGGCCGGCCTGCGTGATCACGGCACCGCCGTGGTCGTATCGAACCTACGGAGTGAAGCCGCGTCGCCTTGCCTGTCAGCGCACGGTGTCTGACACGAGAGCGCCCTGGACAAGGGGAGGCAAGGGAAGATCACGAGGCCGGGAGTGGCCGAGCGGATCCGCGCTGCGGCGACCGGGCTCAGTCCCGTCCGCTTCCCGGACCACCGCGGCCCGCGGTCTCCCGCCATTCGCGGGGGGACATCCCGTAGGCGGCCCGGAAGACCCGGCTGAAGTGCGGAGCGCTGAGGAAGCCCCAGCATCTGGCCACCGCCGCGATGGTGCGGTGGCCGCTGCCGTACCGCACCAGGTCGCGTCGGCACTCCTCCAGCCGACGGCGCAGGATCCAGCGGCCGACCGTGGCGCCCTCGTCCTTGAACAGCTTGTGCAGATAGCGCACGGAGATGTGGTGGGCGCGGGCGATGACCTCGGGGGACAGATCCGGGTCGGGCAGGTGCAGTTCGACGTACTCCAGGATCCGCTTCAGAACCGGCGGCTGTGCGCTCCCGGCGCCCGGCGCCTCCGCCTCCAGTTGTTCGATGGCAAGGGTCGACAGCAGGTTCACGGCGTTCCAGGCGAGCATCTCGCCGACCGCGGGCCGGGCCTGTGCCGCGGTGCGGGCGAGGTCGGACAACAGCGGCGACAGTTGGTTGCCGAGCCGGGACGCCCGGGCCACCGGCCTCCGCGCGATGCGCCGTACGTCGAGGTCCGACAGCCCGAGCAGATCACCGGGGACGAGGAACACCGTCGCCGTGAATCGCACCGGGAAATCCAGCGTGGGAGTGCTTCCCGTGTCGTAGAAGCAGACGTCGCCGGGCGCGAGGCGAAGCCGGGCGGGCTCCGGGTCGGGCGGGCCACCGCGGCCCCTCAGGCCGACGAAGAGGTACTCCCCCACGCTCTCGGCGGTGAGCCGGTGCGCCGGGTGCGGTCGGCTCTGGCCGGGCAGCCGGGCGGGCGCCTCCCGGCCGGTCACGATCTCGACGCCCAGGGACGTCCGGAACGCCTTCGTGTCAGTGGTGCTGGTGCTCGTGCTCTCGCTCGTGCTCGTGCTCGTGCTGGTGCTGGTGCTGGTGCTCGTCATGCTCAGCCGTTGCCTCCGGGGGACCGTCAGTCAGCTGTCCGGACCGTAAGTCGGCAGATGTGCAAAAAGAGTGACAACGAAGTGACAAGGCCGTCGGCGCCTGGCGTTCCCGACCTCAGGAATCGTCAGGCCGGCCGTCCTCCTCGGCGAGTTCCACTGCGAGAGCGCGCAGCAGGTCGTGCAGGGCATAGCGACCGGGTGCGGCCTCGGTCAGGAGATGGCCTTCGGCGAGTTCGCCGAGGAGCGGCCCCGTTTCGCGGGCCGACAGCCTGGCGAGCGTGGCGACCGCCGCCGCGCTGATGTCGTCCACCCCTGGACGGGCCAGAAGCCGGAACAGTTGCGCGCTCTCGGGTGACAGGATGCCGTACGAGCTCAGGAAGGCGGCGCGGACAGCGGGCAGGGCATCGAGGGTGCCCTGGGCTGCACCCAGTTCGGCCGCCACGGCCGCCAGGGGGAAGTCCCGTCGGCTGACGGCGCGTGCGGCGACGACGGCCAGGGCCAGGGGCAGCCGACCGCAGCGGGCGACGATCTCGGCGGCGGCCCGGGGCTCCGCGTCCAGCCGGTCGTTTCCGAGCCGCAGGGCCAGCGTCTCGCGCGCGTCCTCGACGGACGGCGGCTCCAGACGCAGCGGCCGTACACCCGAAGCCGTCAGCCCGGGGAGCGCGTTGCGGCTGGTGACCAGCGCAAGACAGCCCGGCGCGGCGGGCAGCAGGGGGCGTACCTGCTCCGCGTCCACGGCGTCGTCGAGGAGCACGAGGACGCGCCGGCCCGCGAGCATCCTGCGATAGAGACCGCTCAGCGCGGCCACGCCGTGTGGCATGTGCGGCGCGGACACGCCGAGCGCGGCGAGCATGCCGCGCAGTGCGTCGGCGGGCTCCACGACGGGGCGGGTCGGCTCGAAACCGCCCAGCGCTACGTACAGCTGACCGTCCGGGAAGCGGTCCACCATCTGGTGCGCCCAGTGCACGGAGAGGGTGCTCTTGCCGACGCCGGGCATGCCACGGATGAGCACGGCCCGCGTTGCCCCGGCGGCCTGCGACCCCGTACCGGCGACCTGTGTCAGCCAGTCGAGTTCGGCCTTTCGACCGGCGAAGACGGGGAGCCCGGGGGGTAGTTGAG
>NZ_RSAJ01000265.1 GCF_003933965.1 Streptomyces sp. RP5T | reverse complement strand
CGAGCAGACCGTCCTGGCACATGGCCTCCAGCGCCCGGCGCACGGTGATCTCGCTGATGCCCAGTTCCTCGGCGAGGACGCCCGCGTCCGGCAGCCGGTCGCCCGGTGACACGGACCGCAGACGCAGCCGCAGGGCGATGCGGGAGCGGACGAGCTCGGCGCCGGTGGGGCCCCGGCCGGCCAGCACACGGGTGTCCCACACCCCGCCGACCTGCGCGGGCGCCGGCTGGTTGTAGGGCCCGAACTTGCCCGCTGCGTTCACCACGACGCCACCCTAACGGCCTGCTGAGCGCGGTTACGGGGGTCGGTGGCATGACGTGCTCTGCATGTACGGAAAATAGAGCAAGGTGAACACTTAAACAAGACTGTTTTTTTGGATCCTACTGAACTAATTTCCCGGTCACCGTCCCCAACTCCCCTCATGGATGTCGCGATGACCGCAACGATCACCCAGAGTCCGCCCGACGAGCAGGGGCTGAAGCCCGGGCTCAAGAACCGCCACCTGTCGATGATCGCGATCGGGGGTGTCATCGGCGCCGGTCTGTTCGTCGGCTCCGGCTCCGGCATCGCCGCCGCGGGGCCCGGCATCCTGATCTCGTACGCCCTCGTCGGCGTCCTGGTCGTCCTCGTGATGCGCATGCTCGGCGAGATGGCCGCGGCCAACCCGACCTCGGGCTCGTTCTCCGCCTACGCGGACCGCGCGCTCGGCCGCTGGGCCGGCTTCACCATCGGCTGGCTGTACTGGTTCTTCTGGGTCGTGGTGCTCGCCGTCGAGGCGACCGCCGGGGCGAAGATCCTGGCGGGCTGGATACCGGCGGTCCCGCAGTGGGGCTGGGCTCTGATCGTCATGGTCGTCCTCACCGCCACCAACCTGGCCTCGGTCAGCTCCTACGGCGAGTT
This sequence comes from Streptomyces sp. RP5T, assembly GCF_003933965.1. GTDB lineage: Bacteria > Actinomycetota > Actinomycetes > Streptomycetales > Streptomycetaceae > Streptomyces. The sequence goes on along the minus strand of NZ_RSAJ01000265.1, from coordinate 10,253 downwards.
CGAGTTCTGGTTCGCGGGCATCAAGGTCGTCGCGATCGGCGCGTTCATCGTGGTCGGCGGTCTCGCGATCTTCGGGCTGCTGCCCGGTTCGGACCACCCGGCATCGGGCTTCTCCAACCTCACGGCGCACGGCGGCTTCCTGCCCAACGGGCCCGGAGCGATCCTCACCGGCGTCCTGATGGTCGTCTTCTCCTTCATGGGCAGCGAGATCGTCACCCTCGCGGCCGGCGAGACCGCCGACCCCCGCGCCGCCGTCACCAAGGCCACCAACAGCGTGATCTGGCGGATCGCGGTGTTCTACCTGGGCTCGATCCTGATCGTGGTGTCCCTGCTGCGCTGGGACGACCCGGCCATCCTCAAGGACGGCTCGTACGTCGCCGCCCTGAGCTCCATCGGGATCCCGCACGCCGGCCAGATCATGAACGCCATCGTGCTGACCTCGGTGCTCTCCTGCCTCAACTCCGGCCTGTACACGGCCTCCCGGATGGCCTTCTCGCTCGGCCGCCGCAGCGACGCCCCGGCCGCGTTCGGGCGGACCACCGGCCGCGGGGTGCCCCAGGCGGCCATCCTGGCGTCGGTGGTCTTCGGCTTCGTCGCGGTCGCCTTCAACTACCTGTGGCCCGACACGGTCTTCCAGTTCCTGCTCAACTCCTCCGGCGCGATCGCCCTGTTCGTCTGGCTGGTGATCTGCTTCTCCCAGTTGCGGATGCGCAGGATCATCCAGCGGGAGTCGCCGGAGAAGCTGGTCGTGAGGATGTGGCTGTACCCCTACCTGACCTGGGCCACCATCGCCCTGATCACCTTCGTGCTGGGCTACATGCTCACCGATACGGCCGACGGCGGCGGCCGCGACCAGGTCGTCCTGTCCACGCTGGTGGCGCTGGCCGTGGTGGTCTTCGCGGTGGTACGCCAGCGCAGGACGGCGGCCCGCAACGGCACCCACACGCCGGACCGCACCACGGTGTCCTAGGGGGTTCAGGGGGTCTAAGGGTCCAGGGGGTCCAAGGGGCCCGAGGGACTCAGGAAGCCCATCCGCCCCCGCGGTGGTGGCACGCGCATCTCCCGCCGTGCCACCACCACGGCATCGAGGCTTCCGGCTCGCCCGAACCACCGCCGTCCGAACGCCGCGACCGGTGGCATGGCGGCCAGGCCCGCCGTGTCCGCTTCGCGCCGGGCGGCCGCGGAAACGACATCCGCCCCGAGGTGCCGGCCGATGACGCGGTCCCCACCACGGGCCCGGGTCACGCCCCTGGCGACATCGCCGGTAGTGCCCCCTTGCCCGGTCCGCCGACGTCCTGACCGCGAAGTCGCGCCACACGGCCTTGCCCGGGTCCCGCTCCCGCACGCCCCGGCCGTCGGCCGGCACGGCCCTCACGTCCGAGCCCGGCACCGCCCCGATGTGGATCTCGCGTTTCGCTGCGTACCAGGGCCGTGGCAGCGCCCCGGACCGGCCGGTCCGCGCCGCTGCGGTGCATGGCGCAAGGCGCCCGACGGAAGACGTCAGGACAGCTATACCCCGGCCACAGGACACCGGGCCCTCCGACGAGGATCAGGCCGTGCCGACCGCCCGGTCACCCGCGGGCCCCCACCGCGTCCGGACCAGCGCCCCGGTCCGGTCCGTGCCGCGGTCTCGCCGGACGGGCCGGACGGTCACCGGTGTCCGTCGCGAGGCCGCCCACCGTCGGGCCGTGCGACCCCCTGGGTCGCGTCACAGGTGGGTCGAGACCCCGTCGTTCACAAGAAGCGCCGGATCGGGACGACCGCGGCTTCCTCGACGCGTCGCAGCACGGACCGCCGTCGCCACCGCTGGAGGTCGATGTCCTCGCTGCGCTCGACGTCCGCCTCGTAGTCCCGGTCGAGGACGGCGGTGAACTCCTCGTCCAGGACGGCGAGCATCACCTCTTCGTCGTGGTCCATGGACCGGCGGTTGAAATTGGTGGACCCGATGAGGGAGGCCACCGAGTCCACGGTGATGATCTTGGCGTGCATCATGGTCGGCTGGTACTGACGTATGCGCACACCGGCCCGCAGCAGACGTGTGTAGTGGTGCTGGCCGGCCAGCAGACAGGCGCGCTGGTCGGTGTGGGGACCGGGCAGCAGGATCTCGACCCGCACGCCCCGACGAGCGGTCTCGCACAGCAGGTCGATGAAGTAGTCGTCCGGGGCGAAGTAGGCGGTGGCCAGCCGGAAGCGTTCCTCGGCGGAGCTGAGCATGATCCGGATGAGGGTCTGCATGTCCTGCCAGCCGATGCTCGCGGAGCCCCGGACGACCTGCACCACCGACGAGCCCGCCTGCGGGTGTTCCGTGAAGCGGTCGCGGGTGTCGAAGAGCTCCTCGTGGCACTCCGCCCAGTTCTGCGCGAACGCGGCCGCGATGCCGTCGACGGCCGGACCGCGCACCTGGACATGCGTGTCCCGCCATTCGGCGGGGTTGCGCGCGTCGCCGCACCATTCCTCCGCGATGCCGACGCCGCCGGTGAAGGCGGTGTCCTCGTCCACGACGAGCGCCTTGCGATGGCAGCGGTGGTTCTGCTTGAACGGCGACAGCCACGCGGGCTTGCGGAACCAGGCCACCTGCACGCCCGCGGTGCTCATGAGGTCCAGCAACCCCCGCTCGATCTCCTTGGCGCCGAAGCCGTCGAGCAACAGGCGGACCCGTACCCCCGCGCGGGCCCGCTCGGCCAGCGCGCCGGCGAAGTCGTGGGCTATCTGCCCCCGCCAGTACACGAACGTCATCATGTCGATGGTGTGCCGGGCCGACCGGATCGCCCCGAGCATCGCGGGGAAGATCTGATCGCCGTTGCGCAGGGGTACCAGGTCGTTGCCCTCGGTGGCGGCCACGCCGATCAGCCGTTCCAGGCGCCGGCGCAGCCGCTGCTTGCGTGCCGCCAGGTCGGGAGCGGGGTCATGTGCGGGAGGTGCGGGTCTGTCACCGAGTGTTGTCACGCAAGATCTCCGAACGGGTCGCGGTACGGGAACGTCACGGGCTGCCGGGCGAGCCCGAACAACCGCCTTCCCGGTCGCCGCCGCGGCACACGATTACCCGGGCCCCGGGTTCCTGCGGCACGATGTCGCTGACGCACCGCCCGAGAGCGTGGCCCCTCTGGAGCCCTCGACCACATCACCTCAGGAGGCCCGCAGCATGAGGATCTCGCAGCGCGCCCAGTCCGTCTCGCCGTTCTACGCGATGGAGTTCGGCAAGCACGCGGCGGCGCTGGAGGCGCAGGGCCACCACGTTGTCAAGCTCAGCCTGGGCGAACCGGACTTCGGGGCGCCACCGGCGGTGCTCGACGCGCTCCGGGAGGCCGTGGGCAGCAGGCCGATGAGCTACACCGGAGCGCTCGGGCTGCCCGAGCTCCGGCAGGCGATAGCGCGGTTCTACGGCGATCAGCACGGTGTCGAGGTCGATCCGGGCCGGGTCGTCGTGACCGCCGGGGCCTCGGCCGCGCTGGTGCTGGGCGCCGCCGCGCTCGTGGATCCCGGGGACGAGGTGCTCATCGCCGACCCCTCGTACCCCTGCAACCGGCAGATCGCCGAGAGCTTCGGGGCGCGGGTCACCCTCGTGCCCACCTCGGCACGATCCCGGTACCAGCTGGACACCGCCTCCGTGCGCTCGCACTGGACGGACCGCACCCGCGGGATCATGGTCGCGAGTCCCTCCAACCCGACCGGCACCTCCGTCCCGGCCGACGAGCTGGCCGCGATCTGCGAGCTCGCCCGGGAGCGGGACGCGTGGCGGATCGTCGACGAGATCTACCTCGACCTCGGCGATCACGGCGAGCACGGTCGGCCGCCGCGCAGTGTGCTGTCGTACGACCAGGAAGCGGTCGTGATCAACAGCTTCTCCAAGTACTTCGGGATGACCGGCTGGCGGCTGGGCTGGTGCGTGGTGCCCGAGGCGCTGGTGCCCGCGCTGGAGCGGCTCGCGCAGAACTACATGATCTGTGCCTCCACCCCCGCCCAGCACGCCGCGCTCGCCTGCTTCACGCCCGAGTCCCTCGCCGTGTGCGAGGAACGGCGGGCCGAGTTCGGGCGGCGGCGGGCCCTCGTCCTCGACGGGCTCGCGCAGATCGGGCTGCCGGTGCCGGTGCCGCCCGACGGGGCGTTCTACGTCTACTTCGACGTCAGCGGCACCGGGCTCACCTCGTGGGAGTTCTGCGGCCGGGCGCTCCAGGATGCCCAGGTCGCGCTCACCCCGGGGCGGGACTTCGGGGTGGGCACCGCCGACACGCACGTACGGCTGTCCTACGCGGCCTCGGCCGGGGAACTGCGCGAGGGGATCGCGCGGCTCGGGAAGTTCGTCGCCGGGCTGCCGCGGGCATGAAGGGGGGCCGGTCCCCGAAGGAACCGGCCCCCCTTACTCAGACGCTCAGACCAGGTCGAAGCGGTCCAGGTTCGAGACCTTGACCCACGCGTCGACGAAGTCCTTCACGAACTTCTCCTTCGCGTCGTCGCTCGCGTAGACCTCGGCGAGCGCGCGCAGCTCGGAGTTGGAGCCGAAGACCAGGTCGGCACGGGTGCCGGTCCACTTCAGCTTGCCCGTCGCCGCGTCGCGGCCCTCGAAGGCGCTCTGGTCCTCGGAGGTGGACTTCCACTCCGTGCCCAGGTCGAGCAGGTTGACGAAGAAGTCGTTGGTCAGGACGCCCGGACGGTCGGTGAAGACGCCGTGCGCCGTGCCGCCCTGGTTGGCGCCGAGGACGCGCAGACCGCCGACGAGGACGGTCATCTCGGGGGCGCTCAGGGTGAGCAGGTTGGCGCGGTCGAGCAGCAGGTACTCGGCCGGCAGGCGGTTGCCCTTGCCGACGTAGTTGCGGAAGCCGTCCGCGACCGGTTCCAGGGCGGCGAAGGACTCGACGTCGGTGTGCTCCTCGGTCGCGTCCACGCGGCCCGGGGTGAAGGGAACCTCCACCGCGACGCCGGCGTCCTTGGCGGCCTTCTCGACCGCCGCGGCACCCGCGAGGACGATCAGGTCGGCCAGGGAGACCTTCTTGGCACCGGTGTTGAACTCGGCCTGGACGCCCTCCAGGACGCGCAGCACCTGCGCGAGCTGCTCGGGGTCGTTGACCTCCCAGCCGCGCTGCGGCTCCAGGCGGATGCGGGCACCGTTGGCGCCGCCGCGCTTGTCGCTGCCGCGGAAGGTGGACGCCGAGGCCCACGCGGTGGAGACGAGCTGCGAGACCGTGAGGCCGGTCTCCAGGACCTTGGCCTTCAGGGCCGCGACGTCGGCGGCGTCGATGGACTCGCCCTCCGCCTGCGGCAGCGGGTCCTGCCACAGCAGGGTCTCCGACGGGACCTCCGGGCCGAGGTACAGGGACTTCGGGCCCAGGTCACGGTGGGTCAGCTTGTACCAGGCACGGGCGAAGGCCTCCGCGAACTGGTCCGGGTTCTCGTGGAAGCGCTTGGAGATCTCGCCGTAGATCGGGTCGAAGCGCAGCGAGAGGTCGGTGGTGAGCATCGTGGGCCGACGCTTCTTCGACGGGTCGTGGGCGTCCGGGATGATCTCCTCGGAGTCCTTGGCCACCCACTGGTTGGCACCGGCGGGGCTCTGGGTGAGCTCCCACTCGTAGCCGAAGAGGATGTCGAAGAAGTCGTTGCTCCACTGGGTGGGCTTGGTGGTCCAGGTGACCTCGAGACCGGAGGTGATGGCGTCGCCGCCCTTGCCGGTGCCGTAGGTGGACTTCCAGCCCAGGCCCTGCTCCTCCATGGAGGCGGCCTCGGGGTCGTTGCCGACCGCGTCGGCCGGGCCCGCGCCGTGGGTCTTGCCGAAGGTGTGGCCACCGGCGATGAGGGCGACGGTCTCCTCGTCGTTCATCGCCATGCGGCGGAAGGTCTCACGGATGTCGCGGGCCGCGGCCAGCGGGTCCGGGTTGCCGTTGGGGCCCTCGGGGTTGACGTAGATGAGGCCCATCTGGACCGCGCCGAGCGGGTTCTCCAGCTCGCGGTCGCCGGTGTAGCGCTGGTCGTCGAGCCAGGTGGTCTCGGGACCCCAGTAGACGTCCTCGTCGGCCTCCCAGACGTCGGCACGGCCGCCGCCGAAGCCGAAGGTCTCGAAGCCCATCGTCTCCAGGGCGACGTTGCCGGTGAGGATCATGAGGTCGGCCCAGGAGATGGACTGGCCGTACTTCTTCTTGACCGGCCACAGCAGACGGCGGGCCTTGTCCAGGTTGCCGTTGTCCGGCCAGCTGTTCAGCGGCGCGAAGCGCTGCTGGCCGCGGCCGCCACCGCCGCGGCCGTCGCTGATGCGGTAGGTGCCGGCGCTGTGCCAGGCCATCCGGATCATCAGCGGGCCGTAGTTGCCGAAGTCGGCCGGCCACCAGTCCTGCGAGGTGGTCAGCACCTCGGCGATGTCCCGTTTCACGGCGTCCAGGTCGAGGGCCTGGAAGGCCGCGGCGTAGTCGAAGTCCGCGCCGAGCGGGTTCGCCACGACGGGGTCCTTGGCGAGGATCTTCAGGTTCAGGCGCTCCGGCCACCACTGGCGGTTGCCGCCGCCCTGGGTCGGGTGCGGGGCGCGCCCGTGCGCGACCGGGCAGCCGCCGAAGCCCTCGGGCTTGGGGTCGGTGACGATTGCGTCGTGGTTCTCAGACATGTCAGTCCTTCCGAACTGGGTGGATCACGGTGCTGAAGTAAGCCTTTGGGGGGAGCAGTCGGGGCACAGGCCCCAGTAGATGACCTCGGCCTCGTCGATGGAGAAGCCGCGGTCGTCGGAAGCCGTCAGGCAGGGCGCGTGACCGACAGCACAGTCGACGTCGACGACGGTCCCGCACGACCGGCAGACCAGGTGGTGGTGGTTGTCCCCGACCCGTCCCTCGAACCGTGCCGGGCTGCCGGGCGGTTCGAGCCGGCGCACGAGACCCGCCGCGGTGAGCGAGTGCAGGGCCTCGTACACGGCCTGGAGGGATATGTGGCCGAGGCGGTCGCGCACTCCCGTGGCGATCGCGTCGGCCGCGAGGTGGTCACCGGCCCGGACGGTCTCGAGCAGTGCGACGCGCGCGGCCGTCACCCGCAGGCCGGCACCGCGCAGCTCATCGGCGGTGTTCGGAAGCTGGGGGGCGGTCATGGGGACCAACCTACCCCCACAAACACGAATGGTTCAAGAAATGGAACTGTTCCAAGTCTGTGGCGCGTCGGATCCCCGCCGCACCACCGCGCGGAGGCGCTCACAACCCTCCCCGGTCAGGTGTGCGGGCGGTGTAACCCCTGATGAACGGCTCGGGAGACATCCGTGTAATGGGCATTTCGTACCGTCGGTGGAGATCGAACCGGCTGAGCTCAGGAGGCGCGCCCGTGGTGCGGACGGTGTGCTCGTACTGCGGTGTGGGCTGCGGCCTGGTCCTCGACATCGGGCCGGGCCCGGACGGACGGCGTACGGTCCTGAAGGCGTCCGGTGACAAGCAGCACCCCGCCAACTTCGGCAGGCTCTGCACCAAGGGCGCCACCACCGCCGACCTGCTGGCCGCGCCCGGACGGCTGACCACGGCCCTGGTGCGGCCCGAGCGCGGCGAGGAGCCGGTGCCGCAGGCCGTCGGCACGGCGATCACCGAGACGGCCCGGCGGCTGCGGGAGATCGTCGACGAGCACGGCCCTGACGCGGTCGCGCTCTACGTCTCCGGTCAGATGAGCCTGGAGGCGCAGTACCTGGCGAACAAACTCGCCAAGGGATTCCTGCGCACCAACCAGATCGAGTCGAACTCCCGGCTGTGCATGGCGAGCGCCGGCACCGGCTACAAGCTGTCGCTGGGCGCGGACGGCCCGCCCGGCTCGTACCAGGACTTCGAGAAGGCCGACCTGTTCCTCGTCATCGGCTCCAACATGGCAGACTGCCACCCGATCCTCTTCCTGCGCATGATGGAACGGGTGAAGTCGGCGGGCGCCAAGGTGATCGTCGTCGACCCGCGGCGCACCGCGACCGCCGAGAAGGCGGACCTGTTCCTCCAGATCGAGCCGGGCACCGACCTCGCGCTGCTCAACGGCCTGCTGTACCTGCTGCACGAGAACGGCGACACCGACCCCGGCTTCATCGCCGCGCACACCGAGGGCTGGGAGGCGATGCCGGAGTTCCTCGCCGACTACCCGCCCGCCGCGGTGTCCGGGACGACGGGCATCCCCGAGCGGGACATCCGGGAGGCGGCCCGGCTGATCGGGGCGGCCGGCGAGTGGATGAGCCTGTGGACCATGGGGCTCAACCAGTCCACCCACGGCACCTGGAACACCAACGCCCTGGTCAACCTGCACCTCGCCACCGGCGCCATCTGCCGCCCCGGCAGCGGCCCCTTCTCCCTCACCGGCCAGCCCAACGCCATGGGCGGCCGCGAGATGGGCTACATGGGCCCGGGCCTGCCCGGCCAGCGATCCGTCCTGGTCGACGAGGAGCGGGCCTTCGTCGAGGAGCTGTGGGAGCTGCCCCCGGGCACCCTGCGCGCCGACGGCGTCGGCAAGGGCACGGTCGAGATGTTCCGGAAGATGGCCGAGGGCGAGATCAAGGCCTGCTGGATCATCTGCACCAACCCGGTCGCCTCCGTCGCGGGCCGCCGCACGGTCATCGAGGGCCTGGAAGCCGCCGAGTTCGTCGTCACCCAGGACGTCTTCGCCGACACCGAGACCAACGCGTACGCCGATGTCGTGCTCCCCGGCGCGCTGTGGACGGAGGGCGAGGGCGTCTTCGTCAACAGCGAGCGCAACCTCACCCTGACACCGGCGGTGGCCGACCCGCCCGGCGAGGCCATGCCGGACTGGCGGATCATCGCGGCCGTCGCGTGCGAGATGGGCTACGAGAAGGGGTTCTCGTACGACAGCGCCGAGGACGTCTTCGAGGAGATCCGGCGGGCCTGGAACCCGAAGACCGGATGGGACCTGCGCGGGGTCACCTACGAGCGGCTGCGGTCGACGCCGGTGCAGTGGCCTGCGGCGAGCGAGGACGGGCCCGACCGCAACCCCGTCCGGTACGTGGGGGAGGACGGCACGCTCCGCTTCCCCACGGCGAGCGGGCGGGGCGTCTTCCACGCCAGGCCGCACATTCCGCCGGCCGAGATGCCGGACGACGACTACCCCTTCGTCCTGAACACCGGGCGGCTCCAGCACCAGTGGCACACACTGACCAAGACGGCGAAGGTCGCGAAGCTCAACAAGCTGAACCCCGGGCCGTTCGTGGAGCTGCATCCGCAGGACGCGGCGGCCCTGGGAGTGGCCGAGGGCGACTCCGTCGAGGTGGCCTCGCGACGCGGGCGGGCCGTGCTGCCGGCGGTGGTGACGGACCGGGTGCGGCCGGGGTGCTGCTTCGCGCCCTTCCACTGGAACGACCTGTTCGGGGAGTACCTGAGCGTCAACGCGGTGACGAACGACGCCGTCGATCCGCTGTCGTTCCAGCCGGAGTTCAAGGTGTGCGCGGTGTCGCTGACGCGGGTGCCGACGCCGGTGGCCCTGCGGACCCCGGGGGCAGCGGTGGCTCCGGTGGCGTCCCCGGTTGCGTCTTCGGTTCCGGTTCCGGTCACAGGGCAGGCGTCCGCGGCCGCGTCGGTCTTCGGTCTCGACCCCGCCCCGCCGCCTGTGCTCACCGCGCGGGAGCGCCAGTACCTGGTCGCCTTCCTCGCCGGGGTCCCGGCCGGGGCGCCCGGGGTTCCGGTGCTGCCGCCCGACGCGCCCTTCAGCCCCGAGCACGCCCTGTGGGTGAACGGCACACTCGCCGGGATGTACTCCCGGGCGGCGAGCACACAGCCCGCCGCCACACAGCCCGCCGCCACACAGTCCCCGGCCGTACAGCCGTCGGCCGTACCGTCACCGGTCACCGCCCCGCGCCGGCAGGTCGTCATCCTGTGGGCCTCACAGACCGGCAACGCCGAGGAGTTCGCCGCCGCCACCGCCGAACGGCTCACCACGGTCGGCCACAGCACCTCCCTGGTCGGCATGGACCAGGCCGACCTCGGTGAACTGCCGCCCGGCGCCGACCTGTTGCTGATCACCAGCACCTTCGGCGACGGCGACGCCCCGGACAACGGCAGCGGCTTCTGGGAGACCCTGGCCGACCCCGGCACCCCTCGTCTGGAGGGCCGGCGGTACGCGGTGCTGGCCTTCGGTGACTCCTCGTACGACGACTTCTGCGGACACGGCCGCCGCCTCGACCAGCGCCTCGGCGAACTGGGCGCGCTGCGGCTCGCCCCCCGCACGGACTGCGAGCCGGACTTCGAGGACGCGGCGCACGGGTGGCTGGACCAGGTGCTGACGGCGCTGACCGGCACACCGGCGCCCGGCCCCCAGGC
>NZ_RSAJ01000264.1 GCF_003933965.1 Streptomyces sp. RP5T | reverse complement strand
GGCGTAGGGCGGCTGCGGGTGCGTCGTGGCTGGTCGCGCAGTTCCCCGCGCCCCTGGGGGCGGCGCTTCGCGCCTGCCCCCGCCGCTGCTTCCTGTGCCCGCAATGGCTGCGGGCGGGCCCGTTCGGTGCCCGCCCGCCTGGTCGTCGGTGTCTCAGTACGGCCAGATCGGCGGGTCCGTCACGAACTGGCCGCCCAGGTAGGCGTGCCCCTCGTTGCCGTCCTGGAGTTCGCCCTGTTCGGCGATGAGCTTCTCCGCGTACGGCTCGGAGTCGTCCTGCGGGTCGTAGCCGAGCGCCCGCGCGGTGCTCAGGTCCCACCACAGACGGGTGTTGGCGGAGGAGCCGTAGACCACGGTGTGGCCGACCTGCTCGGCGGTCAGGGCCGCGTGGAAGAGGCGGGCGCCGTCGGCCGGGCTCATCCATACCGAGAGCATGCGCACACTGGTGGGCTCGGCGAAGCAGGAGCCGATGCGCACGGAGACGGTCTCCAGCCCGTGCCGGTCCCAGTAGAGCTGGGCGAGGTCCTCGCCGAAGGACTTGGACAGGCCGTAGAAGGTGTCCGGGCGGTGCGGGGTGTCGATCGGGATGAGCGGGTCGCCGTCCCGCGGCCGGGGGGTGTAGCCGACGGCGTGGTTGGAGGAGGCGAAGACGATCCGTCCCACGCCCTCCGCCTGCGCGGCCTCGTACAGATGGTAGGTGCCCTCGATGTTCGCCCTGAGGATCTTCTCGAAGGGGGCTTCCAGGGAGATGCCCGCCAGATGGACGATCGCGTCGACACCCCGTACGGCCTCGCGCACCGCGTCCTTGTCGGCGAGGTCGGCGACGATCGCGTCCGGCTCGCCCTCGACGGGCCGCAGGTCGAGCAGGCGCAGCTCGTAGCCGTAGGCCGGGAGCAGATCCCGCATCAGGGTGCCGAGCCCGCCGGCGGCACCGGTGAGCAGAACGGTACGGGGAGCGGGCATCCGCGGGTCTCCTTGAACGGCCTGATGAGTACGGTATTCACATTCGTGGACAAGCTAGGGATCGTGTCTTCGCTTCGTCAAGGGTGGCGCGATGTCGGTTCATAAATATAAACTCTGATCAGTATTCTGCATGCCACTCTAGGGAGAGCCTGTGACGCCGTCCGCCGACCTCGCCCACCGCCTCGGCATCCCCAGCGGGCCGCTGTTCTTCCCCGTCACCGCCTACGGCCCGGACGGATCCGTCGACCTCGCCGTGTACCGCGCGCACGTGCGCCGGGGCGTGGACGCGGGGGCCGCGGCCGTGTTCGCGTGCTGCGGCACCGGGGAGTTCCACGCGCTCACGCCCGAGGAGTTCGAGCGTTGCGTCCGGGCGGCCGTCGAGGAGACGGCGGGGCGCGTACCAGTGGTCGCGGGCGCCGGATACGGCACCGCCCTCGCCGTGCGGTACGCGCGGCTCGCCGAGGCGGCGGGCGCCGACGGGCTGCTCGCCATGCCGCCCTACCTCGTCGTGGCCGGGCAGGAGGGCCTGCTGCGGCACTACCGCGAGGTGGCCGCCGCGACCGCGCTCCCCGTCATCGTCTACCAGCGCGACAACGCCGTCTTCACCCCCGGGACCGTCGTCGCACTGGCCCGCACCGAGGGGATCATCGGCCTCAAGGACGGCCTCGGCGACCTGGACCTCATGCAGCGCGCCATCAGCGCGGTGCGCACCGAGGTGCCCGGCGACTTCCTCTACTTCAACGGGCTGCCGACCGCCGAACAGACCCAGCTCGCCTACCAGGCCATCGGCGTCCCCCTCTACTCGTCCGCGGTCTTCTGCTTCGCCCCCGAGATCGCCCTCGCCTTCCACCGGGCCCTCGTCGACGGCGACCGGGCGACGGCCCGCCGCCTGCTCGACGGCTTCTACCGCCCCTTCGTCGAACTGCGCGCGCGGGGCCGCGGGTACGCGGTCTCCCTGGTGAAAGCCGGCGTGCGGATGCGCGGCCTCGACGTGGGGGAGGTCCGGCCGCCGCTGCACGAGCCGGACGAGGATCATGTGAAGCAGCTCGCGGAGATCATCGAGCGCGGGTACGCGCTCCTGGAGGAGGCACAGTGAAGGCGTCGACGTTCGTCTACCCCTGGGACGTCAACGGGGACCCGGAGGCCGCGGCCCGGATCGCCGGGCTCGGCGTACGGCAGGCGACCCTCGCCTCCGCCTACCACTCCACGCGCGCGCTGACCCCCCGCCACCCGCGCCACCGCATCGTCACCGCCGAGCACGCGGCCGTGCTGTACCCGACGGACTCCCGCTGGCAGGGGCGTGCGCTGCGCCCGTACCCGGCCGGCGACTGGGCCCCCGGCGACGCCTTCGGCGAGGCGGCAAAGGCCCTGGCGGGAGCGGGCCTCGACGTGCACACCTGGGTCGTCCTCGCGCACAACTCCCGCCTGGGCGCCGAGCATCCGAGCACCTCCGTCGTCAACGCCTACGGCGACCGCTACCCGTGGGCCCCGTGCATCGCCCAGCCCGCCACGCGCGCGTACCTCGTCGACCTCGCCGTGGAGGCGGCCGTGCGCCCGGGCGCGTCCGGCACCGAACTGGAGTCCCTCGGCTGGTACGGCCTCCAGCACCTGCACGCCCACGACAAGACCGGCGGGGTGCCGCTCGGCGACGCCGGGATGTACCTCATGGCGCTCTGCTTCTGCGGGACCTGCCGGGAGGGCTACGGCCGACAGGGCCTGGACGCCGACGCGCTCGCCGCCGCCGTGCGCGCTGCCCTGGAGCCGCTGTGGCAGGGGGCGCCGGACGACGGGGGCTGGGCCGGGGTCGAGAAGCTCCTGGGCTCCGAGCAGGCGGCGGCCACGCGCGCGTGGCGTGACGAGACCGCCCGTACGCTCCAGGAGACCGCGGTCCGGGCCGTGCGCTCGGCCGCGCCCGAGGACTTCCAGATCCTGCTGCACGCCGACCCCGTGACCTACCACGTCGGTGCCAACCCGGGCGTCGACCCCGAGCACATCCTGTCCGTCGCGGACGGCGTCGTCGTGCCCTGCGCCGACGGCCCGGACCTGGTCACGCCCTTCGCCCGGGTCCGCCCGGACGCGGTCGTCGCCGCCAACTTCCCGGTCGTGGCGGGCATGGGCGGCAGCCCGGGCACGCTCGCGGCGGACGTGGCCCGCGCGCGGGAGGCCGGGGCGAGCGAAGTCCGGCTGTATCACGCCGGGTTGGCGTCGGACGGCGACCTGGACGCGATCCGTGAGGCGCTGGCCGGCCTCTGACACAGCGGCAGCGACGCGGCGAGCCACACCACGCCCAGGACGGCCGACAGGAGCCGCTGGCCGACCGGTTCGACCAGGGCCGCGCCCGCCGCGAGCCCCAGCGCGTTCGGCGTGTACACCAGCGTGTTGGCGGTGGCGACCGTACGGCCCAGCAGGGCGTGCGGGGTCGCGCGCTGCACGGCGGTGAGCACGGCGATCAGCACACACGGCAGGCCCAGACCGAGGGCCGCGCTGCACACGAGGGCGAGCGGGTCCGAGGGGACGGCCCGCAGCCCCGCGGCCATGGCCGTCAGGGCGATGCCGTACGCGGCGAACCGGCGCTCGCCCAGCCGCCGCAGCGCGGGTCCGGAGACCAGCCCCACCGCCACGGAACCGGCGCCCTGCACGGCGTACAGCGCACCGGCGTACGCGGGGGAGTGGCCCAGCCCGTCGATCACGGCGTACATCAGGGCGCCGTTGATCCCCGCGCAGAGCATGGTGGTGGCGCCCGCCAGGATCAGGGGGCGGAGCGTGGGGTGGGCCGCCATGTGGCGGGCGCCTTCGACGAACGGGGTGCGCCGGGACGGCCCGGGGCGTTCCTCCCGGACGCGCAGACCGCGGTACAGGAGGGCGGCGAGCACGAACGTGGCCGCGTCCAGCAGGGCCACGGCAGGGCCGCCGTAGAGCGTGTAGAGGCCGGCTCCGGCCAGGGGGGCCACGAGTTTCATGCCCTCGTTGACCGCCGTCCGCAGCCCGTTGAAGTCGCCGAGCAGGGACGGGGCGACGGCGTCGGCGACCAGGGCCGACTCCGCCGCGTCGAGGACGACGCCCGTCGCGCCGTAGAGGAGAAGGACCGCCAGGACCACCGCGACCCGCTCGGTGAGCAGGACCGGCAGCAGGGCCGCCGCCAGCAGGTTGCCGGCGATCAGCAGCGGCCTGCGGCGGATCCGGTCGGCCGGTGCGCCGAGCAGCGGGCCCGCGGCGGTCGGCGCCCACATCGCGAGCATGCACAGCGCGGCCAGGCCGTCCGAGCCGGTGAGGTCCTTGACCCAGACTCCGGACACCAGCCACAGGGCCGAGGTGCCGAAGCCGGAAACGAGCACCGCGGTGAGACAGAGCCTCGCGTCGCGGTCCCGGAGCACCGCCCATGTCGTCGTCATGCCTGCACATCGTGGGTCTAAGGCCCCTGTGGCGGGATGGGGCAGGTGCCCTGGTTCCCCGGATGCCGAGCGATGAGTTTTCGCGGTGGCGAGGGTCCACCCCTCATCACACCGTGAACCCTGAGGAGCCCCGCATGACCGTCCCGTCCCTGGACCTCGGACCGCAGACCCGCGTCATCGCCCTGCTGGCCGAGGGCGTCACCGATGAACAGCTGGGGCACACCACACCGTGTCCGGAGTACGCGGTGCGCCACCTGCTCGGCCACCTGCTCGGGCTCTCCGCCGCCTTCCGCGACGCCGCCCGCAAGGACCTCGGCGCCACGACCGACACCCCGCCGACCGACTCCCTCCCGGACATCGGCCCCGGCTGGCGCGAGGAGCTCCCCAAGGTTCTCGAGGAACTCGCCGAGGCCTGGCGCGACCCGGCCGCCTGGACCGGTGCGACCCGCGCGGGCGGTGTCGACCTGCCCGCCGAGGTCGCCGCCGCCGTCGCCGTCGACGAACTGGTCGTCCACGGCTGGGACCTTGCCGTCGCCACCGGACAGCCGTACGACCCGGACCCCGCCGCGCTCCAGGCGGCGTACGCCTTCCTCCGGGCCTCCGCCGACGATCCGAGCCGGGACGCCATCTTCGGCCCGATCGTCCCGGCGCCCCAGGACGCGCCGCTGCTGGACCGGGCCCTGGGCCTGAGCGGACGGAACCCGGGCTGGACGCCGTAGCCGCCGGTACGGCCGTGCCGTGGACGAACGGAAACGGGCGGCGGGCGGCAGGGGCGGACCATACGCTCCCCGCCATGCCGCCCCTCGGCCTCACCGTCCTCGGTACCACCTGCCCGCACCCGGCGCCGGGCCGCCGAGGTGCGGGTGGAGGCCGGGCCCGATACCTTCGCTGAGTTGCAGCGGCACACGGACCCCTCCCGGCTGACGGCTGTCCACGCCTCGCCTACGGCGGACTCGCCCCGCCCCCCGATCCCGGTGCACGCGCCGCCCGGCCGCGCCCACCGGCTCGCCGGGTTCTTCGGGCGCTCCGACGCGCGCTTCCTCGACGGCGTTCTCACCTTCCATCCCCTGTACGACGGCCACGAGGCCCGGCACTGGAACCTGCGGCTCGCCGCGCGGGCCGTGGCGTACGACACCGAGGCGTACGGGCTGCGTGCCGAGTGCGCCGGACGGGTCCTCGCGTACTCGGTCCGACGTGTTCCTGCGCGAGGCGGACATCGACGGGCATCGCGAAGGCGAACAGTTCCCTGTCACGCACGTAGGACCGGCGCTCACCGGGGAGGCGGGAACCACGTGCGCGGCCGCAGCCTTCGCCGCAACTTCGACTTCCTCTGTCGGAAGCATTGACGAAACAACACCGCCCTCTTACCTTCAACGCGTCGTACTTCGTACGTCATATATGAGACGCGATACGCGAGATCAGATACGCAAGATCCGATACGCGAGATCCGAGAGGCGCGCATGACCTCTGTGCCCACGCCGATCCCCTCCCGCACGCAGTACGTGCTGGAAGAGATCAAACGCCGCATCCTCACCGGGCGGTTGACGCCGGGCCAGGCCCTGGTCGAGACCGAACTCGCCGCACAGTTCGGGGTGTCCAAGACCCCGGTGCGCGAGGCGCTCAAGACCCTGGCCGGCACGGGGCTCGTCGTGATGAGCCAGTACAAGGGCGTCACGGTGCGCATGGTGGACGCGGACATGGCGCGTGAGGTCTACGACGTCCGGCTGCTCCTCGAACCCGAGGCGCTCAAGCGGGCCGTACGACGCGGGGCTTCGCTGGAAGCCGCGCGGGACGCCCTCACCCGGGCCGACGACGCCACCGACACCGCCGAACGCTCCCTGGCCAACCGGGAGTTCCACCGCGCCCTCTACCTGCCCTGCGGCAATCCGCTGCTCGGCCGGATGCTCGACGAGGTCCGTGACCAGGCCGCCCTGGTCTCCGCCGTCGCCTGGGCCGCCTCGCCCTCCTGGGACCGGGAGGCCGGCGAGCACCGGGAGATCCTGCGGCTCGCCCTGGACGGCGACGCGGACGGCGCGGCCCGCGCCCTGCACGCCCACATCGCGTCCTTCGTGGAACGAGCGTTCCCCGGAGTGCTGGACCAGGAAGGCCAGGAATGAGCAGCGAGAGCTTCGAGACCCAGCGGGCGGCCCTGGCCGACGTGGTGGCGATCCCGGTGACCCCGTTCGCCGAGGACGGCAGCGTCGACCAGGACGCCCACCGGGCCCTGCTGCGCCGACTGCTCGACGCGGGGATCACCACCCTCACCCCCAACGGCAACACCGGCGAGTTCTACGCCCTCAGCCCCGAAGAGCGCCGCCTGGTCACGGAGTTGACCGTGGACGAGGCGGGCGGCCGGGCGAACCTCCTCGTCGGGGTCGGCCACGACGTCCCCACCGCCGTCGCCTGCGCCCGGCACGCCCGGGAACTCGGCGCGGGCATGGTCATGGTCCACCAGCCCGTCCACCCCTACGTCTCGCAGGGCGGCTGGATCGACTACCACCGGGCGATCGCCTCGGCCGTCCCGGAGCTCGGGGTCGTCCCGTACATCCGCAACGCCCAGCTGAGCGGCGAGCGTCTGGCCGAACTCGCCGACGCCTGCCCGAACGTGATCGGTGTGAAGTACGCCGTCCCGGACGCCGCCAAGTTCGCCGCCTTCGCCCGGGACGCGGGACTGGAACGCTTCGTGTGGGTCGCCGGGCTCGCCGAGCCGTACGCGCCCTCCTACTTCTCGGCGGGCGCCACCGGCTTCACCTCGGGGCTCGTGAACGTCGCCCCGGCCGTTTCGCTGAACATGATCGAGGCACTTCGATCCGGTGACTACCCGGCCGCCATGAAGGTCTGGGAGCAGATCCGCCGCTTCGAGGAACTCCGCGCCGCGAACGGCTCCGCCGACAACGTCACCGTCGTCAAGGAGGCCCTCGCCTCCCTCGGCCTGTGCCGCCGCGAAGTGCGCCCGCCGAGCCGGGAGTTGTCCGAGGCCGGGCGTGCCGAGGTCGCCGCGATAGCCGCCGGGTGGTCGATATGACCGACAGGAAGCGCCCCGAGGAACTCAGAAGCCACCAGTGGTACGGCACCGAGGGCCAGTTGCGCACCTGGTCGCACAACGCCCGGATGCGCCAGCTCGGTTACGAGGCCGAGGAGTACCAGGGCCGCCCGGTGATCGCCGTGCTCAACACCTGGTCCGACATCAACCCCTGCCACGTCCACCTGCGCGAGCGCGCCGAGGCGGTCAAGCGGGGAGTGTGGCAGGCCGGCGGCTTCCCGCTGGAGTTCCCGGTCGCCACCCTCTCGGAGACGTACCAGAAGCCCACCCCCATGCTCTACCGCAACCTCCTCGCGATGGAGACGGAGGAGCTGCTGCGGTCGTACCCGATCGACGCGGCGGTCCTGCTCGGCGGCTGCGACAAGTCGACGCCCGCGCTGCTCATGGGCGCGACCTCGGCCGACGTGGCGTCGCTCTTCGTGCCCGCGGGGCCGATGCTGCCGGGACACTGGCGGGGCGAGACCCTCGGGTCCGGCACCGACATGTGGAAGTACTGGGACGAGCACCGCGCCGGCAACCTGACCGACTGCGAACTGCGGGAACTTCAGGGCGGGTTGGCGCGCTCGCCGGGCCACTGCATGACCATGGGGACCGCGTCCACCATGACCGCGGCTGCGGAGGCCCTCGGCATGACCCTGCCGGGCGCGTCCTCGATCCCGGCCGTCGACTCCGGGCACGAGCGGATGGCCGCCGCCTCCGGACGCCGGGCCGTGGAACTGGCCTGGACCGGGCTGAAGCCGTCGAAGATCCTCACCCCCGAGGCCTTCGAGGACGCCGTCACCACGGTGCTCGGGCTCGGCGGCTCCACCAACGCCGTCATCCACCTGATCGCCATGGCCGGCCGGGCGGGCGTCGAGCTCACCCTGGACGACTTCGACCGCATCGCGCGGACCGTGCCGGTGCTGGCGAACGTGCGGCCCGGCGGACAGACGTACCTCATGGAGGACTTCCACTTCGCCGGCGGACTGCCCGCCTTCCTCTCCCGGATCAGCGACCTGCTCCACCTGGACCGGCCGACCGTCAACGGCACCCTGGGCGAGCAGATCGAGGGCGCCGAGGTGCACGACGACGACGTCATCCGCACCCGGGACCACCCGGTCGCGAGCGAGGGCGGGGTCGCCGTGCTGCGCGGCAACCTCTGCCCCGACGGCGCCGTGATCAAGCACATCTCCGCCGAGCCCCACCTGCTCAAGCACACCGGCACCGCGGTCGTCTTCGACGACTACAGGACCATGCAGCGCACCATCAACGACCCGGCGCTGGACATCACCGCGGACAGCGTCCTGGTGCTGCGCAACGCCGGCCCCAAGGGCGGCCCCGGCATGCCCGAGTACGGCATGCTCCCGATCCCGGACCACCTGCTCAAGCAGGGCGTGCGCGACATGGTCCGCATCTCCGACGCCCGTATGAGCGGCACGAGTTACGGCACCTGCGTGCTCCACGTGGCCCCGGAGTCGTACGTCGGCGGTCCGCTCGCCCTCGTGCGCACGGGTGACTCGATCACCCTGGATGTCGAGGCGCGCTCTCTCCAACTCAACGTGGACGATGAGGAGTTGGAGCGGCGCAGGGCGGACTGGACACCAGCGCCCACCCGCTACGAACGCGGCTACGGCGCCCTCTACAACGACCAGATCACCCAGGCGAACACCGGCTGCGACTTCGAGTTCCTGGCACGCCCGGGCAAGTCCCCAGACCCCTACGCAGGCTGACTGCACCCACCCCAGGGGCGCGGGGAACTGCGCGACCGGCCACAGCAGATCCGCACCCGCCGCACAACCTCAAGTGGCACTCCGCGCACAGCGAGAAAGCGCTTTCCGCACCACGAACGCAAGACGTACCGAGAACGGAGACCCTGTCATGGCCCAAGCCGCAGCCGTGGCGACACCGCCCGCGCCACCCCGGCGACGCCGTGCCTCCGCCACGCCGCGCAGACTGCCGTACCTGCTGATCGCACCGGCGGCCCTGCTGATGCTGGGCTTCATCGCCTACCCGGTGATCAGCGTCTTCTACTACAGCCTGCAGAACTACAACCCCACCAAGCCGTGGCGCAACGGCTACGCGGGCTTCGACAACTTCGTCCAGATCTTCACCAAGGACCCCCAGTTCTGGGACACGCTGACCTTCAGCGCCAAGTGGGTCTTCGTCGAGGTCGGACTCCAGCTGCTGTTCGGCCTGGCGCTCGCGCTGATCGTCAACCAGACCTTCGTGGGCCGGGCGGTGGGCCGCGCGCTCGTCTTCTCCCCGTGGGCCGTCTCCGGCGTGCTGACCTCCGCGATCTGGGTGCTGCTCTACAACTCCCAGACGGGCATCACCCGTTACCTCGCCGACATGGGCATCGGCTCCTACGGCACCAGCTGGCTGTCGGACACCTCCACCGTCTTCTCGGCGGCGGTCGTCGCCGACCTGTGGCGTGGTGTCCCCTTCTTCGCGATCCTCATCCTCGCCGACCTCCAGTCCGTCTCCAAGGACCTGTACGAGGCCGCCGAGGTCGACGGGGCCAGCACCGTCAAGCAGTTCTGGCACATCACGCTGCCCCACCTGAAGGACGCGATCATCCTGTCCACGCTGCTGCGCGCGGTGTGGGAGTTCAACAACGTCGACCTGCTCTACACCCTGACCGGCGGCGGGCCCGCGGGGGAGACGACGACCCTCCCGCTCTACATCGCCAACACCAGCGTCGACGCCCACAACTTCGGCTACGCGTCCGCCCTGACCACGGTCGCGTTCGTGATCCTGCTGTTCTGCTCGATGGTCTATCTGCGGCTGAGCAAGTTCGGAGGCGGTTCCAAGTGATCACCAAGGAGGCCACGGAGCTCGCGCCCGCGCCCGCGCACGAGACCCCCGAACTGCCGCGGCCGGTGAAGCGCCGGCGCGCCTGGGACGAGGTTCCGCGCTGGCACATCTACCTGCCGCTGTCGATCTACCTCGTCTTCACCCTGATCCCCTTCTACTGGATCCTGCTCTTCGCGCTGCGTCCGGCCGGCTCGACCTCGCTCGTGCCCTGGCCGATCACCTTCGACCACTTCGAGAAGGTGTGGACGGAGCGGGCCTTCGGGACGTACTTCGAGAACAGCGTGTACGTCGGTCTCGCCACGCTGGTGATGACGACGCTGGTCGCGCTGGCCGGCGGTTACGCCCTGGCGCGGTTCGACTTCAAGGTCAAGAACGCCTTCATGCTGGCGCTGCTGTGCTCGCAGTTCGTGCCGGGCGCGCTGCTGCTGGTGCCGCTGTTCGAGATCTTCGCCGAGCTGAAGATGATCAACTCGCTGGGCAGCGTCATCATCGCCGAGACGGTCTTCCAGCTCCCGCTGTCGATGATCCTGATCAGCAACTTCATCAAGAACGTGCCGTACTCCCTGGAGGAGGCGGCCTGGGTCGACGGCTGCAACCGGCTGACGGCGTTCAGGATCGTGGTCCTGCCCCTCCTCCGCCCCGGTCTGATCGCCGTCGGTTCCTTCGCCTTCGTGCACTCCTGGAACCACTTCCTGTTCGCCCTGATGTTCCTCAACAACCAGGACAAGCAGACGATCCCGGTCGGCCTCAACACCCTGATGAGCGCGGACAGCGTCGACCTCGGCGCGCTGGCCGCCGGCGGCATCATCGCGGCGGTACCCGTGGTGATCGTGTTCGCCTTCATCCAGAAGTGGCTGATCACGGGCTTCAGCGCGGGGGCGGTGAAGGGATGACACTCCGCCGGATCAGCGGAACGCACGGGCGCGTCCCGGAGCGAGCGGGTGAGCGCCATGCGGGTGCGACGGGTGTTCGGGCCGGCGCCCGGGGTCTGGGGTGCGCGTCGCGTGGGCGGGCC
>NZ_RSAJ01000263.1 GCF_003933965.1 Streptomyces sp. RP5T | reverse complement strand
GTCTGGAGAGGCGCATGAAGGGACCGTATGCGCTCCCGCCGGCTGTGGGGAGGCCACGGGCTGCATGTGGCCTGTCGCGCGCGGTTCCCCGCGCCCCTGAAGGCCGGGCGGTCACCCTTCCTTCCTACATACCGACCGGTTAGTCTGGGCCTGCAGTCGAGCCGGAGTCGAAGGAGACCGATGGTGGAAGCCCTGCAGGGTGCCGGAGTGATCGTGACCGGGGCGGGAGGTGGCATCGGGGCCGCGCTCGCGCGGCGGTTCGCTGCGGAGGGGGCCCGGGTCGTCGTCAACGACCTCGACGCCGGGCGGGCCAAGGCCGTCGCCGAGGAGGTCGGCGGGATCGCCGTCGCCGGGGACGCCTCGTCCGTCGTCGCCGAGGCCCGTGACGCCCTGGACGGCGTCGTCGACGTCTACTGCGCCAACGCCGGTGTCGCCTTCGGGGGCGGGAACGCCGACGAGCCGCTCGACGAGACCGGATGGGCCACGTCCTGGGACGTGAACGTCATGGCCCACGTACGGGCCGCCCACGCGCTGCTTCCCGGCTGGCTGGAGCGCGGCAGCGGGCGGTTCGTGTCGACCGTCTCGGCCGCCGGGCTGCTCACCATGATCGGGGCCGCCCCCTACGCCGTCACCAAGCACGGGGCGTACGCCTTCGCCGAGTACCTGTCGCTGACGTACCGGCACCGGGGGATCAAGGTGCACGCGATCTGCCCGCAGGGCGTGCGCACCGACATGCTCGCCGCCACCGGGACCGCCGGGGACCTGGTCCTCAGGCCGACCGCCGTCGAGCCGGAGGACGTGGCCGACGCGCTGTTCCGGGGGATCGAGGAGGACCGTTTCCTGATCCTGCCGCACCCCGAGGTCGCCGGGTACTACCAGGCGCGGGCCACCGAGCCCGACCGCTGGCTGTCCGGCATGAACCACCTCCAGCGCAAGTGGGAGGAGGTCCGATGAGCGAGTCCCGCTATGCGGCCAAGCCCTGGCTCGACCTGCTCAGCGAGGCCCAGCGCGGCCCGATCGAGCCCGACGACTCGCTGGTGCACTCCCTGCGCCGGGCCGCCGCCGAGGCGCCGGAGCGGCCCTTCCTCGCCTACTTCGACGGACGGCTCGGCTACCGCGAGGTCGACGAGCTCAGCGACTCCGTCGCCGGGCACCTCGCCGCCCGCGGCCTGGAGCGCGGCGACCGGGTGGCGATCCTGCTCCAGAACTCGCCGCTGTTCGTGCTCGCGCTGCTCGGCGCCTGGAAGGCCGGCGCGATCGTCGTGCCCGTCAACCCCATGTACAAGTCGGGGGAGGTCGGCCATGTCCTGCGGGACGGCGAGGTGGCCGCGCTGATCTGCTCCGACCGGGCCTGGGAGTCGTACCTGCGCGAGACGGCGGCCGGCTCGCCGGTGCGGATCGTGCTCACCGGCTGCGAGCTGGACTTCCAGACCCGTGGGGACGCGCGCGTGCTCACCTTCGAGCGGCTGCCGCAGGCGGAGGACGCCGACGACCTGGTCGCGGTCGCGCGCGCCGGGCACAAGGCGCCCGAGGGACGGGACGTCACGCCCTTTGACATCGCGCTGATCAGCTACACCTCGGGCACCAGCGGCACCCCCAAGGGCGCCACCAACACGCACGGCAACATCATGTACAACGCCGAGCGGCAGCGGACCGGGCTCGGCCTGCCCGAGGCGCCGGTGTACTACGCCCTGGCGCCGCTGTTCCACATCACCGGCATGGTCTGCCAGCTCGGGGCGAGTCTGACCAGCGTGGGCACCCTCGTGCTGACGTACCGCTTCGAGGCGGGCGTGGTCCTGGAGGCCTTCGCCGAGCACCGGCCGCACTACACGGTCGGCCCCTCGACCGCGTTCATGGCCCTGGCCGCCCACCCGGACGTCACCCGCGAGCACTTCTCGTCCTTCGTCAACATCTCCTCGGGCGGCGCCCCGCTGCCGCCCGCCCTGGTCGAGAAGTTCCGGGCCGCCTACGGGCCGTACATCCGCAACGGCTACGGGCTGACCGAGTGCTCCGCGCCCTGCGCGTCCGTGCCGCCCGAGCGGGAGGCGCCCGTCGACCCGGTGTCCGGGACGCTCGCCGTGGGCGTGCCGGGGCCCGACACCGTCGTACGGATCGTCGACGACCAGGGCGCCGAGGTGCCCTTCGGGGAACAGGGCGAGATCGTCGTGCGCGGGCCGCAGGTGGTGCCCGGCTACTGGCGGCGGCCGGACGCCACCGCCGAGACCTTCCCGGACGGCGAACTGCGCACCGGGGACATCGGGTTCATGGACCCCGAGGGCTGGCTGTACGTCGTCGACCGCAAGAAGGACATGATCAACGCGTCCGGCTTCAAGGTGTGGCCGCGCGAGGTCGAGGACGTGCTGTACACGCATCCGGCGGTGCGCGAGGCGGCCGTGGTCGGAGTGCCCGACGGGTACCGCGGCGAGACCGTCAAGGCGTACATCAGCCTCCGTCCGGGTGCCGAAACCGACCCCGATGCGCTCGCCGTGTACTGCAAGGAGAGACTGGCGGCCTACAAATACCCGCGACAGGTGGAGATCCTGCCCGAGTTGCCGAAGACGGCCAGTGGCAAGATCCTCCGTCGGGAACTCCGTTCCCGACCGCACAACGGCGAATGACCTCTCGGAAGGCAGGTGGCGGCACAGTGCCCAGGACGACGGACGGAGACGGTACGCCCGTCCCGCAGCGGCTGCTGGCCGCCGCCACCCGGCTCTTCGCCGAGCAGGGCTACGACCGGACCTCCGTGCAGGAGATCGTCGAGGCGGCCGGCGTCACCAAGGGAGCGCTGTACCACTACTTCGGCTCCAAGGACGACCTCCTGCACGAGGTGTACGCGCGCGTGCTGCGCGTCCAGCAGGAACGCCTGGACGCGCTCGCGAACGCCGACGAGCCGATCGAGAAGCGGCTGCGGGCCGCCGCCGCGGACGTCGTGGTCACCACGATCGAGAACCTCGACGACGCGATGATCTTCTTCCGCTCGATGCACCACCTGAGCCCGGAGAAGAACAAGCAGGTGCGGGCCGAGCGCCGCAAGTACCACGAGCGCTTCCGCGCGCTCATCGAGGAGGGCCAGGAGGCGGGCGTCTTCTCGACGGCGACCCCGGCCGACCTCGTCGTGGACTACCACTTCGGCTCGGTCCACCACCTGTCCACCTGGTACCGCCCCGACGGCCCGATGAGCCCGCAGGAGGTGGCCGACCACCTGGCCGACCTGCTGCTGCGGGCTCTGCGGCCGTAACTGCCTTACAGGTACCTCCCCTACAGGTACTTCTTCAGCTCCTGGCGGGCCAGCGAGCGCTGGTGCACCTCGTCCGGGCCGTCCGCGATCATCAGGGTGCGGGCACCGGCGTACAGCTCGGCCAGCGGGAAGTCCTGGCTGACGCCGCCCGCGCCGTGCAGCTGGATGGCCCGGTCGATGATGTCGACGACCGCGCGGGGCGTGGCGATCTTGATCGACTGGATCTCGGTGTGGGCGCCCCGGTTGCCGACGGTGTCCATCAGCCAGGCCGTCTTCAGGACCAGCAGACGCAGCTGCTCGACGGTCACGCGCGCGTCGGCGATCCAGTTGTGGACCACGCCCTGCTGGGCCAGGGCCTTGCCGAAGGCCGTGCGGGAGACGGCCCGCCGGCACATCAGCTCGATCGCCCGCTCGGCCATGCCGATCAGCCGCATGCAGTGGTGGATCCGGCCCGGGCCCAGGCGGGCCTGGGCGATGGCAAACCCGCTGCCCACCTCGCCGATCAGGTTCGAGGCGGGCACGCGCGCGTGGTCGAAGACCACCTCGGCGTGGCCGCCGTGGTAGTGGTCCTCGTAGCCGAAGACCCGCATCGCGCGCCGGACCGTGACGCCGGGGGTGTCCCGGGGGACCAGGATCATGGACTGCTGGCGGCGGATGTCCGCGCCGTCCGGGTCGGTCTTGCCCATCACGATGAAGATCTTGCAGTCCGGGTTCATCGCCCCGGAGATGTACCACTTGCGGCCGGTGACGACGTACTCGTCTGTGCCTTCCGGGGACCGCTCGATGTACGTGGTGATGTTGGTGGCGTCCGAGGACGCGACCTCCGGCTCGGTCATCGCGAAGGCCGACCGGATCTCACCGGCCAGCAGCGGCTCCAGCCACTGCTTCTTCTGCCGCTCGTCGCCGAACTGGCTCAGCACCTCCATGTTGCCGGTGTCCGGCGCGGCGCAGTTCAGCGCGGTCGGCGCGAGCTGCGGGGAGCGGCCGGTGATCTCGGCGAGCGGGGCGTACTGGAGGTTGGTCAGCCCGGCGCCGTACTCGGAGTCGGGCAGGAAGAGGTTCCACAGCCCCTGGCGACGGGCCTCGGCCTTCAGCTCCTCCACCACGGCCGGGGTGTCCCACGGCGAGGCCAGCCGGGCGCGCTGCTCCTCCGCGACCTCCTCGGCGGGGTAGACGTACTCGTCCATGAAGGCGAGCAGCTTGGCGCGCAGTTCCTCGGTGCGCGCGTCGAACGCGAAGTCCATGTCCGGTCAGCCTTCCTGAAGCGTCGTGAGACCGTGCTGGATGAAGACGGGGACCAGGTCGCCGATGCGGTCGAAACCGCGGCCGACCGTCTGGCCCCGGGTGTAGCGGTAGTGGATGCCCTCCAGGATCACGGCGAGCTTGAACCAGGCGAACGCCGTGTACCAGGACACCGCCGAGACGTCCCGGCCCGAGCGCTCGGCGTAGCGCGCGACCAGTTCGGCGGGGTCCGGGTGGCCCGGGGCCTCGGCGGTCGTGGAGACCGGGGAGTCGGGCATGCCCAGCGGCAGGCTGTACATCACCAGCAGGCCGAGGTCGGTGAGCGGGTCCCCGAGGGTGGACATCTCCCAGTCGAGGATGGCCTTGATGCGGTCGTCGTCGCCCATCAGGACGTTGTCGAGCCGGTAGTCGCCGTGCACCACCGTGGCCGCGGGGGACGGGGGCAGGCGTCGGCCGAGCGTCGCGTGCAGCTCGTCGATGCCGGCCAGGTCGCGGTTGCGGGAGGCGTCGAGCTGCTTGCCCCAGCGGCGCAGTTGGCGGTCCAGGAAGCCCTCCGGGCGCCCGAAGTCGGCGAGCCCGACCTCCGCCGGGTCCACCGCGTGCAGCTCGACGAGGGTGTCGACGAGGGACAGCACGGCGTCGCGGGTGCGTTCGGCGCCGAGCGGGAGGAGCTGGTCGGCGGTGCGGTACGGGGTGCCCTCGACGAACTCCATGACGTAGAACGGCGACCCGAGCACCGCCTCGTCCTCGCAGAGCAGCACCGGGCGCGGCACGGGCACGTTCGTCGGGTGCAGGGCGCTGATGACCCGGTGCTCGCGCTTCATGTCGTGCGCGGTGGCGAGGACATGGCCGAGCGGGGGCCGTCGTACGACCCACTGCGTGACGCCGTCCGACACCGCGTACGTCAGGTTCGACCGTCCGCCCTCGATCAGCCGGCCGGTCAGAGGGCCCTGCGCCAGGCCGGGCCGCTCGCGGTCGAGCAGGCCGCGCAGCCGGTCGAGATCGAGGCCTGGCGGATGGTCGGGACTCATCAGGGCTCCTTACGCGCGTGTGAACGGGTACGCACCATCATGCCGACTGGTCGGTATGTCGTCCAGAGGGAACGGTGAACGTGATCCGCCCCACGATAGGCCGACAGCTCCCCGCGGGGTGGGCGGGGAGCTGTCGGCAGATGGCTTCAGGCCGCGTCAGTGATCGTCCCAGTGGCCCTCGTGGGCGGCGTGCCGGTGGCCGTCGTGGAGGTAGTCCACGTGATCGCCGTGCAGCACGCTCTCGTGCCCGCAGTCCTGGCCGTGCCGGTGCTCGTGCCCCTCGTGCGGGACGTGCCCACCGGGCTCGCACTCGTCCCAGTGCCCCTGGTGCTCGCGGTGCAGGTGCCCGTCGTGCGCGTAGTCGACGTGATCCTCGTGCGGCACCTCGGTGTGCCCGCAGCCCGGGCCGTGGACGTGGGCGTGGGAGGCGTGTTCGTGGTGGAGGACGGTCATGGTGCTCACCTTCGAAGCGACGGGTGTTGGCGTCGGACAGGGTGCCATGAGCGGGGTGCATATCGGGATATTCGGGGTGCGTGGCGCGAGGGTGCGGTGAGGCGGTCGTACGGAGGCGCCGGCGTACGCAGGCGCTCTCGGGCGGACGGGTCTCACGCGTGCGGCTGCCGCGGCCCCGGCCGGGTGCGCCGGCGGGGCGGGGTGCCGTCGAAGAGCCGCCGTAGCGGGCCTGCGGCAAGACCGACTCGTGGGAGTGGGGGACCCGGCGCCGGTCAGAACAGCAGGGCCGCCCCGCAGACCGCCATCGCCACCGCGCACAGGACCGCTGCCGTGGCGGTTCGTGGAGTCAGGGACGGCGGGGCGCCGGACGAGGCCAGGGTGTGGATGCGGCGCTGCGCGAGCCGCAGGAAGCCGACCCACAGCGCGCAGCACAGGGCACAGACGACGAGCGCGCCGGGGGAGGGGCCGCCGTGCAGGGCCGTCTTCACGGCGAGCACCGCCGCGACGGTGCCCGAGAGGGTCGTACGGCGCCAGGCGAGCCGGGTGCGTTCGGGCTGGAGCCCCGGATCGCGGTCCGCGGTGGCGCTCTCGCTCATCCCTCCCACCCGACGAGCACCACGAAGACCATGGCCACGGCCACCACGGCGACCACGAGACTCAGCAACGCCGGGAAACGCGAGACCGGCAGGTCCTCGCCCCGTCGCATCGCCCGCTCGCACCGCACCCAGTGGTTGACCGCCCGCAACGAGCACAGCACGCCCGCCGCGAGCAGCGCGAGCGCCAGCCCGACCCGCCACGCCCAGCGCAGGTCCGGCAGGAACTGGTCCACCGCGAAGCCGCCGCCGATCAGCGCGAGCGCGGTACGCAGCCAGGCCAGGAAGGTGCGTTCGTTCGCCAGCGAGAACCGGTAGTCGGGGGTGGTGCCCTCCCGCCGGACCTCCTCGGGGGCGAACCAGGCGCGGACGTTCCGTGCGAAATCGATCACGCGCACGAGACTATCGGGCCTGCGGTCGAAGGGAGTCGCCGGTGCCCAAGGGGCTCTGACGCCACCCAGAGGGCATTGCCGGTGTTCACCAGCTGATCTCCGCCGCGACCGGCAGATGGTCGCTGCCCGTGGCCGGCAGGACCCAGGAACTCTCCGGCCGCACCCCCCTGACCAGGATCTGGTCGATCCGCGCCAGCGGGAACCCGGCCGGCCAGGTGAGGCCGAAGCCGTCCCCCGCCGCGTCCTGGGCCGAGGTCAGGCGCGCGGTGAGCCCGCCGAACGCACGGTCGTCCAGGGTGCCGTTCAGGTCGCCGAGCAGCACCACCCGCTCGTCCCGCTCGGCGGCGACGGCCCGGCCGATCGCCTGCACGCCCCGGTCCCGCTGGGCCGTACCGAAGCCGTCCCGGGGGGTCACCCGCACCGACGCCAGATGGGCCACGTACACCACCAGCGGCCCCCGGACCGTGTCCACGGTGGTGCGCAGCGCGCGCGTCGAGGCCGGGTCGAAGGGCTTGGTGGCCGCGAGCGGCCCGTAGTCCATCTCGATGTCGACCGGCCGGGTGTCCGACAGCGGCCGGCTGCTCCACACTCCGACCGTGCCCAGCACGGCATGGAACCGGTACGTCCCCGCCAGTTCCCTCTCGTACGTGCCCGCGGCCTCGGGGGTGATCTCCTCCAGCGCCAGCACGTCCGCTCCGGAGGCGGCGAGAGCGCGGGCGGTGGCCGCCGGGTCGGGGTTGTCGGCTCCGACGTTGTGGCTGACCAGGGTGAGCAGGCCGGAGCCGGAGTGGGACCTGTCGCCGAGCAGCCCGCCGAAGAGGCTCAGCCACACCGTCACCGGCAGCAGCAGCGCGGCCACCGCGGCGGCGGAGCGGCGCAGCAGCGCCCCGGCCAGCAGCACCGGCACGAACAGGCCGAACCACGGCAGGAAGGTCTCCACCAGACTGCCGAGGTGCCCGATGCCGTTCGGGACGCTCCCGTGCAGCAGCATCAGCAGGCCGAGCAGCAGGGCCGACGCGGTGAGCACCGGGCCGCGCCGCCAGGGCTCGGGGCGGGCGAGCAGAAGGACCGCCCGGCGGATTCCGGAATGCCGGGGCCCGGGGCCGGTGCCCTGGCGGCGGTCGCCGTCCTGTCCGGTCTCCACCGTGTCCACGTGCGTCATCGTCGCCGTCCGTCCTTGCTCGCTGCCGCTCACCTGCGGCCAGTCAACGGGGTGCGATGTTGCGGCGACGTATGCGCATTTCGATACGCCGGCGATATGCGTCGCTTCGTAGCATCGGGAGCATGCGTGCGCCGGCGGTCGAGGTTCGGTCCAGGCGAGTCGAGGCCCACGGTCAAGGCCGACCATCGAGTACGAGGAGGCGATCGTGGACAGGCAGCCCGGGGTGAGCGTCCGCCTCAAGCTCACACTCAGTTACGCCGGGTTCCTCATGGTCGCCGGGCTCCTGCTGCTGGCCGCGGTGTGGCTGTTCCTGCTGCGGTACGTGCCCGACCGCGCGATGCTCTACAACCCCGACGACCGGCCCTCGGGCGGTGTCTTTCCCATCCGGTCGGCCCTTCTGGAGGTCTTCGCCCCGAGGGCGGCCGCGGTGCTGGCGTTCCTGCTGGTGTTCGGCCTCGTGGGCGGCTGGATCCTCGCCGGCCGCATGCTCGCCCCGCTGACCCGCATCACCGAGGCCACCCGCCTCGCCACCCACGGATCGCTCTCGCACCGGATCCTGCTGCCGGGGCGCAGGGACGAGTTCCGCGAGCTCGCCGACGCCTTCGACGCGATGCTCGCCCGGCTGGAGGCGCATGTCGCCGAGCAGCAGAGGTTCGCGGCCAACGCCTCGCACGAGTTGCGCACCCCGCTCGCCATCTCCAAGGCCCTGCTCGACGTGGCCCGTGCCGACCCGCACGCCGACACCGGTGAGGTCATCGCACGCCTGCACTCCGTCAACGCCCGGGCGATCGACCTCACGGAGGCGCTGCTCCTGCTCAGCCGCGTCAACCAGGGCTCCTTCACCCGGGAGCCCGTCGACCTCTCCCTGCTCGCGGAGGAGGCTGCCGAGGAACTGCTGCCCCTGGCGGAGAAGCACGGCGTCACCGTCGAGACCGGCGGGACCGCCGCCCCCGCCGGCGGGTCCCAGGCGCTCCTGCTCCAGCTCACGACGAACCTCGTGCACAACGCGATCGTCCACAACCTGCCCGAGGGAGGTGCCGTTCGGGTGACGACCGGCCGCCGCCCCGGGGCGGCGGTGCTCACGGTCGAGAACACCGGCGACCGGCTCCCCCCGGCGCTGGTCGCCACGCTCACCGAACCGTTCCAGCGCGGCACCGAGCGCGTGCACACCGACCACGCGGGCGTGGGGCTCGGCCTGGCCATCGTGAAGACGATCACCCGCGCCCACGACGGGACGCTCTCCGTGGTCCCACGACGTGACGGCGGGCTCCGCGTCACGGTGGCGCTCTCGGAGGTCAGCCCATCGACCGGTACGCCCTGAGCCGCTCGTAGGCCGCCAGCCCGTCCGGCACCCACTCCCAGTCCCGCAGGCGCAGCTCCACCTCGTCCTCGGTCAGGAAGTCGTGCCAGGCGACCTCCTCCACCTGGGGGCTGACCGGGAGGTCGCAGCGGACCTCGTAGACCGCGGACCACCAGGTCCGGCCGGCGCCGTCGTCGTACAGGAACTTGAAGAGGTACGTCGGGCGGGGCAGGCCCGTCACCCCGAGTTCCTCCTCGGCCTCGCGCAGGGCCGCGTCGTCGTAGGACTCGCCCGCGCCGACGACTCCGCCGACGAACATGTCGTGGAGGGAGGGGAAGACCAGCTTGGTGGACGTGCGGCGGTGCACGAAGAGACGGCCCTCGGCGTCCCTGGCCTGGATGAAGACACAGCGATGACGCAGGCCCCGGTCGTAGGCCTCGCCGCGCGGGGACCGGGCGACGACGTTGTCGTGCTCGTCGACGATGTCGAGGATCTCGTCAGCAGCGCTCATGCCCCCATCCAAGCAGGCCCCACCTGGGCCGGCCCCGGTACGGGCGGGTACCGACGCGCACCCGACTCCGCGACCGCGCGGCCCCCCGGCGAACGCCCCGCCCCTCAGCTCGGCTGGAGGTCCCGCGCGGGTTCCGACCGGTCGGCTCCGCTGGGCATCGCGGGATGCATCCCCAGCAGCACGATCCCCGTCACGACGGCCGCCAGTCCCACCGCCTCCCACGTCAGCGCCCCGGTGTCGGTGCGCAGCCGGTCGCCCAGGAAGCCCACCCCGCACACGATCCCGGCGAGCGGCTGGGCCGCGGTCAGCGCGGGCAGCGACATCCGCAACGGCGCCGTCTCGAACGCGCTCTGCACCAGGACGAGCCCGGTGACCCCGAGGGCCAGCACGGCGTACGGCTGCCAGCCGGTCAGCAGCTCGGCGAGGCCGCCCTCGGAGAAGCGCTGCCCGCTGACCCGGGTGAGGGCGTCCTGGACGCCGTACAGCAGCCCGGCCGCGAGGGCCAGCAGAACCGGGCCCGCGCTGAGGCGGGAGCGCTTGGCGTAGGTGGTGAGCAGCAGGGCGAGGCCGACCATGGCGCCGATGATCAGCCAGTGGCGGAATGGGTCGATGACCGCCGTACCGCCGCGTGGCTCGCCCGCGACGATGAATGCGGTCACACCGCCCGCCAGCAGCACGAGCCCCGCCCAGCCCTGCCGGCCCAGCGGCTGCTTGGTCTGCTTGCGGGACAGGGCGAGGGCGAACAGCAGGTTCGTGGCGAGCAAGGGCTCGACCAGGGAGATCTCGCCGCGGCCGAGCGCGATCGCGCCCAGCACCATGCCGGCCACCATCAGTCCGATGCCGCCGAGCCAGCGCGGCACCTTCATCAGGTCGAGGAGCAGCCGGGGGGAGAGGAAGTCGCTCAGCGGGGCCTGACGGGCCGCGTTCTGCTGGAGCACGAAGCCGAAGCCCAGGCAACAGGCAGCACTCACGGCGAGAATCAGAACCAGTACCGACACGCTGCGTACCTCGATCGTCCGGCCGGCGGCGGGGTGGTAGTCGCCGACTTTAGCGTCCCAGCGTCCGGCTTGCCCCTGGGAGTACCCGGATTCGGGCTGTCGACTCGCCAGCCGGTCTCTTCTCGGCGGCGGGGTGTCCTGCCATGGTGCGGTGCGCGGTGGAGCGGCGCCATGGCGTACGCCACAGATCATTGCCGGCGACCCGCTTCCACCAGCGCCGAGTCACCACAACTTCCCCTCAAGTATGGAGAGTTGACGCGTGTAACGTGCCTTCGACCCTTGACGCAAACCAGTGGCGGAGGGT
>NZ_RSAJ01000262.1 GCF_003933965.1 Streptomyces sp. RP5T | reverse complement strand
GCGCTGTACCGGCCCACCCCCGACACCCGCGCGCTCGGCCCCTTCGAGAACACCCTCGCGTGCGAGACCTGGCTGCGCTCACCGAGCGCCGTCGCCCCGCTCGCCGCGACCTCCACCCAAGGACGCCGATGACCTACACCCTGGAACCAGAAGTGATCGCCACCGACGTCGACGACGGTGTCGTCCTCCTCGACCAGCGCACCGGCCGCTACTTCCAGCTCAACCGTTCCGGCGCGACCACGCTCCGGCTGCTTCTCGACGGCAACTCGCCCGACCGGGCCGCCGAGTCGCTCGCCGCGGGCCGCTCGGAGGACCTCGGGCGCGCCCGCACCGACGTCCGCGCCCTGCTGGCGTCGCTGCTCAAGGCGAAACTGGTGGTGAGCTCATGAGCATGCCCGTTGTCTCCGAACGGTCCGGCCGGATCAGCTGGCACCGGCATCTCACCGCCCGCTGCGCGGTGGGCCTGGCCCACTTGCTCGCCAAGGTGCCGCCGCGCCGGCTGCGCCGGGTCCTGCGGACCGTTTCCCGGGGTTCCCGGCCCGCCACCGCCGCCCAGACCCTCGACGCCCGCACCTCCGTGGTGTCGGTGAGCGCCTGGTGCGCCGGACAGGGCTGCCTGGAGCGGTCCATCGCCACCGTTCTGCTGTGCCGGCTGCACGGTACGTGGCCCGACTGGTGCACCGGCGTGCGCACCCGGCCGTTCCGCGCCCACGCCTGGGTCGAGGCGGAGGGGCGGCCGGTCGGCGAGCCCGAGGACACCGGACTGTTCCGTGCCATGATCAGCGTCCGCCACCCCGCCACGGAGCAGCCCCGATGAGCGGCCGGACCGCGGTTCTCGTGGAGGGGTTGCGCAAGACCTACGGCACCCACGAGGCCGTCGTCGACCTGGATCTCTCCGTGGCCGCCGGCCAGACCTACGGCTTCCTGGGCCCCAACGGGGCGGGCAAGAGCACCACCATCGGCATGCTCTCCACCCTGATCCGGCCCTCCGCCGGACGGGCCGAGGTCGCCGGGCACGACATCACCCGTGAGCCCGCCGCCGTACGCCGCGGCATCGGGCTGGTCTTCCAGGAGTCCACCCTGGACGGCGAACTGACGGCCGAGGAGAACCTCCGCTTCCAGGCGGACCTGTTCGGCATGCCCCGGACCCTGGCCCGCCGCACCATCGCCGAACTCCTCGACCTCGTCGAGCTGACGCCGCGCAAGGACTCGCCCGTGCGCACGTACTCGGGCGGCATGCGGCGCCGGCTGGAGATCGCCCGCGGCCTGCTGCACACGCCCCGGGTGCTCTTCCTGGACGAGCCGACCACCGGCCTGGACCCCCAGACCCGGGTGGCCATCTGGGAGCACCTGCACCGGTTGCGCGCCGAGCAGGAGATCACCGTCTTCCTCACCACGCACCATCTGGAGGAAGCCGAGCACTGCGACCGGATGGCGATCATGGACCGGGGCCAGCTGGTGGTGGAGGGTACGCCCGCCGGGCTGAAGGGGGTCGTCGGCGCCGACCTGGTGGTCCTGCGCACCGGGGACGACGACGAGGCCGCCCGTGCCGTGCGCGACAGGTTCGGGATCGAGGCGGAGGCCGGCTCCGACGGTGTCCGGCTGCGCACCCCGGACGGCGCGGGCTTCGTACCCCGCCTCTGCGCCGAGCTCACCGTGCCCGTCCACGCGGTGACTGTGACCCCGCCGACTCTCGACGACGTGTTCCTGCACTACACCGGCCGCACCATCCGCGAGGCCGACGGTCCCCAGCAGCCCGCTTTCGGGCCGAGGAGATAGCCATGGCACAGACCGACGTGCACGGTCCGCCGACCACGAAAGCCGGCCCGCCCGGCCCCGCCGCCTGGGCCGCGGGACGCGACCGCGCTCTCACCCGCGACCTGCGCACCATCAGGGTGCTGTGGCGCCGGGAGACCATCCGCTTCGGCCGCAACAAGCTGCGCATCGCCATGGGCATGGTGACACCGCTGATGTTCCTGCTGATCCTCGGCACCGGGCTGAACTCCGCCCTTTCCGAGGACAGTCTGCGGGACTTCCGCGCCTTCCTCTTCCCCGGTGTGGTTCTCATGTCGGTGCAGGCCCCCGCCATCGCCGTCGGCGCGTCCATCGTGTGGGACCGGCGGTCCGGCTTCCTGCGGCAGATGCTGGTCGCCCCGGTGCGCCGCAGCGCCATCCTCGTCGGCACCTGCCTGGGCGGCGCCACCTCCGGCGCGGTCTACGGCGTGCTGATCCTGCTTCTGGGACCCGTCGCCGGGGTGCCGTACCGCCCGGGTCTTCTGCTGGTGCTGCTGCAGGTCGTGCTGGTGTCCTTCGCGTTCACGGCACTCGGGGTCACGGCGGCCGTGTGCATCCGGCGACCCGAGACCTTCCAGGTGGCCGTGAGCCTCTGCATGATGCCGCTGTTCTTCCTGTCCGGCGCGATGTTCCCGGCCGACGGACTGCCCGGTTGGCTCGGGGCGGCGGTTCGGCTCAATCCCCTCACCTACGCCGTGGACGCGCTGCGGCGCACCATGCCGGGCGAGGGGGCCGCGGCCATGGGCAACCGGGCGGCAAGCCCCGACTGGTGGGGCTGGACCCCGCCCGTGTCGGTGGAGACCGGGCTGATCACCGTGCTCGCGGTGCTCGCCCTGGCCGTCGCGACCCGGAGGTTCTCGCGTGTGGAGTGAACCGGCGGCCGACGGGCGCCGGATCGGCCCGACACGCCGGGTGCGGGGCGGGCTCCTCCTCCCGCAGGCTGTCATCCCCGCGCACGAAGCCCGCGGCCCCGGCCCGCGGTTAGGGTCGGACGATGGATCACCCCACGGTCCGGCCGCCGTTCGGACGACGGCTGACCCCGGCGCAGCTCGTCGCCCTCGACTGCCTCGCCGCACTTGCCTACGTGTCCTTCCTGCTGGTTCTGCGGCACACTCCGGCGATGCCCGACGACGGACCGACGGGCTGGGGCGCCGACGTGCTGATCGCCGCCACCGGAGCGCCCGTGGCGGTCCGCCGGCTGTGGCCGCTGCCGGTGTTTGCGGTCACCGTGTTCACCTCGCTCGCGGCGGTGGCCCTCGGTGTCGTCACGGACCCGTTCCTCGCCGTGGCGTTCGCGCTCTACCCGGTGGCCCTGACCGGCCGTACGCCACGCCGGTTGCCGGTCGCGGCGGCCGCGCTCATCGGCCTCGGCGGCATGATCGCCACCGAGCCCCGAAGCCCTTACACCTACTGGTGGTTGCAGGGCCCCGGGCTGATCGTCCTCGGCTGGGTGTCGATGGCGGGCTCCTGGGCGCTGGGCACCGCGGTCCGCGAACGCCGGGCCTACGCGGAGCACGCGGCCCGTGAGCTGGCGGAGCATGCCGTCACGGAGGAACGCATGCGGATCGCCCGGGAGCTGCACGACGTCGTCGCGCACAGCATCGGGATCATCGCCGTCAAGGCGGCGGTGGCCAACCATGTGGTCGGCACGCGTCCCGAGGAGGCCGGCGACGCGTTGCGGGTCATCGAGGCCACCAGCCGGGCCGCCCTGCACGAGATGCGCCATCTGCTCGACGTCCTGCGCTCGGAGCACACCGGTGCCCTCACGGACGCCGACCTCAGCCCCGTACCCGGCACCGCCGGGCTCGCCGGACTGGTCCGCAGCGCCTCCGACGCCGGGCTGCGCGTCAGCCTGGAAGCCCCCGACCTGGGCGACCTTCCGGAGGCACTCGGGCTGACGGTCTTCCGTATCGTCCAGGAAGCCCTGACCAATGCGGTCAAGCACGCGGCTCCGGCAGACTGCCGTGTCGTGATCACCAGAGACGAACGGCACGTGACGATCGACGTGACCGACGACGGCGGCCCCGCCCGTCGCGGCAGCACCTCGCAGGACGGCCCCGGTCGCGGCCACGGCCTGATCGGCATGCGTGAGCGGATCGCCGTCTACGACGGGGAGTTCACGGCCGGTCCGCGCCCGGAAGGCGGCTTCGCGGTCCTGGCACGGCTGCCCCTCGACTCCGCCGGGCTCGTGCGGGGAGCGGCTCGGTGAGCGACGACGTGCGCGTGCTCGTGGCCGACGACCAGGCCCTGCTGCGGGGCAGCTTCCGGGTCCTCATCGACAACGAACCGGGCCTGACGGTGGTGGGGGAGGCCGCCACCGGGCGCGAGGCCGTGGAGGCGGCGGGGCGTGAGCACCCCGACGTCGTCCTCATGGACGTCCGCATGCCCGAGATGGACGGCATCGAGGCCACCCGTCACATCTGCGGCGCCACCGGCACCGCCGGGGTGCGGGTCCTGATCCTGACCATGTTCGATCTGGACGCGTACGTGTACTCCGCGCTGCGCGCCGGTGCCAGCGGTTTCCTCCTCAAGGACACCCCGCCCGGCGACCTGCTCACCGGGGTGCGACTGGTCGCCTCCGGAGAGGGGCTCCTGGCGCCCTCCGTGACCCGGCGGCTGATCGAGGAGTTCGCCCGCGGCCCCGAGCGCGAACCACGGCCACCTGCTCGCGCCCTGGAGCGGGCCGGGATCACGGACCGCGAACGGGAAGTGCTCACCCTGGTCGCCAGAGGGCTGACCAACTCGGAGATCGCCGCCCGCCTCAGGCTGAGCGTGCCCACCGTCAAGACGCACGTCAGTCATCTGCTGACCAAACTCGACAGCCGCGACCGGGCCCAACTGGTCATCGTCGCCTACGAGACGGGACTGGTGTCGGCCGGTCAGCGGTGAACTCACCCGCCTGCGGAGGCGGGTGAGGCCACTCACCCGCACATCCGAAGGGACCGTCATGCCGAACCACAACCCGTCCGCCCCCCGAGTTGCCGTCGTCGGAGCCGGAATCGGCGGCCTCGCCGCCGCCGGCGCCCTCCTGCGCGCCGGCCTGCGGGTGGACGTCTACGAACGGGAACCCCGACTGCGTGAAGCGGGCGTCGGGATGCACCTCGCTCCCAATGCCACCCGCATCCTGTTCCGCCTCGGCCTGGAGGAGGCGCTGCGCACGGCCGCCGTCCGTCCCGAGGCCCTGGAGGTGCGCACACAGGACGGCCGCGTCCTCACCCGCCGCCCCATGGGCGACACCTGGGAGAAGGAGTACGGCGCCCCGCACCTCACCGTGCTCCGCGGCGACCTGCACACCCTGCTCGCGGACCGGGTGCCCGCCGCCGCCGTCCGCCTGGGCGCGCATCTGGTGTCCTGCGACACCGGTGACGACGGTGTGCGGCTCCGGTTCGCCGACGGGCACGAGACCTCCGCCGACCTGCTGGTGGGTGCCGACGGCGCGCACTCCACGGTGCGCCGGACCGTGGCCGGGGCGGAGGACGTCGTTCTGTCCGGCGCGAGCGCGCTGCGCGGCCTGGTACCCGCCGCCCGGGTACCGGGACTGGCCCCCGACACCATGTACATGTGGGTGGGACGGGTGGTGCGGCTGCTCGTGGTCCCCGTCGACGCCGGACGCCAGTTCAGCTACGTCGCCCTCCTCCCGGCGGCCGGCACCCCGGACGAGGAGTCCTGGACCGGCCAGGGCGACCCCGCGGAACTGGCCGCGGCCTTCGACGGCTGGCACGAGGACGTGACGGCACTCGTCGCCGCGTCCGGGACACCGGGCCGCTGGACGCTCCACGACCGCGAACCGCTGCCCCGCTGGGGCCACGGCCGCCTGACCCTCCTGGGCGACGCCGCCCACCCCATGCTTCCGCACCACGGCCAGGGAGCCGGACAGGCGCTGGAGGACGCGGCGGCACTCGCCCACTTCCTCGACGGCACACCCGAAAGCCTGCGCCGCTACGAGGAGTTCCGCCGGCAGCACACCACCCGTGTCCAACTCGGCGCCCGCGGCGGCGGCTCGCAGAAGGTACGGCCCGGCGCTCCCGACGGTCTGCGCCAGGTCGTGGAGGACACGTCCTGGATCCACCACTACGACGTCGAGGCGGCGCTCGTGGAGTCGGGAGCAGACGCGTAGCAGACGTATAGAAACCCGCACAGCACAACGACAGACCGCCGTATAGCCCCTCCTCCTAGCCTCCGGAGCAACGAAGCCGCAGCCAGGAGGAGGACGGCCCAGTGTCGTATCACGTCGACCGACGACAGGTCCTGAAGATCTCGCTCGGAGCAGCCGCAGCCGTGGCCACCGGTACGGCCGCGGCACACCCCGCCGCGGCCGCCGCGGGCCACGACGACTTCCCCGAGGTCCCCGGCATGAGCGGAGACCGCAGGGCGAACGAGTTCTGGTACCAGATGGACGAGACGACCCTCTACAACGCCGCGCAGGAGGTGAAGGACGCCTACGCGGCCATCAAGGCGTACGTCGGCAACATCGAGCGCGGCATGCGCGACAAGTGGCTCGAACTGGTCGCGCAGCCCGGCTACCCGCACACCTACGCCGAGTTCATGGAGCCGATCCGGCAGCCCCTCGAAGTGCTCTCGCGCACCCAGCTCGGTGTGATGGACCGGTTCTACGGCCGCCGTCACCACCAACTCGTCCAGGCTTTCGGCTGGTTCGGTGAGGGAGTGCTGTACGACCCGCGCGGGCACGCCCCGTTCCTGGTGCACACCATGAACGGAACCCCCACCATGCCGCCGCCCGGTTATCACACCTGGTACGCCTACATGCGCGCCATGATGCTCCTGGGCATCGACCGCAGGCGCTGGGAACGGCTCGCACCCGCCCTGTCCTTCGCCTGGGCGCTGCAGAGCACGGGCAGGCCCGCACAGGACAAGGTGAACCCGCCGATGCCGCGCCCCACCGTGCGCCGGCTCGCCGCCACCTGGCTGGTCAAGGACGTCCGTCGGCTCGACCAGGACTTCCAGTCCTACCCGTACCCCGAAGGGGTCAGCTGATGACGGCCCGCCCCGGCCGGCGCGAGCTCCTGAGGGCGTCCGCCGCGCTGACAGCCGGTGCCGCGCTCGCGGTGGGCGGTGCCGGAGCGGCGCACGCGGGTCCTGCCGACCCCGGGCTGCCGGAGATACCGGGCATGCTGGGCGACCGCCGCGCCAACGAGGTGTGGTACCTGCTCGACCAGGCCACGCTCTACCACCCCAGCCAGGAGTTCAAGGACGCCTACTATGCGCTCGTCGCCCTCTACGGCGGCGGCTGGGACAACACGCTGCTCAACACCTGGCGCCGGATGGCCACCAAGGACACCTACCGGCGCGACTTCACCGAGTTCGTGACACCGGCCCGGGGCCCGCTGGAGGTCATGTCGCGGGTCCAGCTGGCCGTGTTCGACTCCGTCTACCGCCCGGGCGACCCCCGACTGGTGCGCGCCTTCGCCCAGTTCGCGCAGGGCATGCTCTACGACCCGCGCACCGAGGGCCTGCACGTCATGACCGGCAAGCCCCCCGGCGGCTATCCCGTCTGGCACGTCGTCATGCGGG
The DNA here is from genome assembly GCF_003933965.1 of Streptomyces sp. RP5T. Classification (GTDB taxonomy): domain Bacteria; phylum Actinomycetota; class Actinomycetes; order Streptomycetales; family Streptomycetaceae; genus Streptomyces. The sequence goes on along the minus strand of NZ_RSAJ01000262.1, from coordinate 3,937 downwards.
CCATGATGTTCCTCGGCATCGACAGCCACCGCTGGGAGCACTTGGCGCCCCTCAACGCCTTCGCGTGCGCCGTCCAGTTGACAGCCGATCCGGACCTGGAGCACGTCAACGAGGCTTTGCCGCCCCGGACGGTGCGCCGGCTCGCGGCCCACTGGCTGCCGCGCGGTGTCACGCAATTGGACCGGGACTTCCAGTCCTTCCCCTATCCGCAGCAGCCCTGAGAATCCTGGGAGAGGAACCATGCGCACGGGAATCTGGCTGGTGGGCGGACGTGGCTCGGTCGCGGCGAGCACCGTGGCCGGCGCGGCGGCCGTCCGCGCCGGCGTCCTTGCCCCGGTGGGGGTGGTCAGCGAGCTCGCCGCCTTCCGGGACCTGCCGCTGCCGGCGTTCGACGACCTCGTCTTCGGCGGACACGATCCGGCCACCGTCGGACTCGTCAAACGTGTCGAACGGCTCGCTGCGGACGGCGTCGTGCCGCACGACCTGCCCGACCTGGTCCGGTCCGAACTGCAGGTGGCCGACGCCGAGATCCGGCCCGGCCTCACCGACACCGGTCACCCGGCGGGCACCGCGGACGAAGCGATCGACGCCCTCGCAGCCGACATCGCCAACTTCCGTGGACGCACGGGCGCCGACAACGTGGTCGTCGTCAACGTCTCCTCCACGGAAGCACCGGTGCCCCCGCATCCGGCGCACGCCTCCGCCCGCCTGCTCACCGCGGCTCTGGGCCGTCCCGAGGACGCCGGTGTGCTGCCGGCCAGTTCCCGGTACGCCGTCGCCGCACTGCGCGCCGGATGCCCGTTCGTCGACTTCACCCCCTCCACCGGGGCCCGCCTGCCCGCGCTCGACCAGCTCTTCCGGGACCACGGTCTGCCCTACGCGGGAAGTGACGGCAAGACAGGTGAGACGCTCGTCAAATCGGTCCTCGCACCGATGTTCGCGCGGCGCGCGCTGACCGTCCGCAGCTGGTCCGGCACCAATCTGCTGGGCGGCGGGGACGGCGCCGCACTTGCCGACCCCAGGCGGGCCGCGGCCAAGATCCGGTCCAAGGACCGACTGCTGCGGGAGCAGTTGGGCACCCCCGTGGAAGGAGGCGTCCACATCCACGAACTGCCCGACCTCGGGGAGTGGAAGACCGCCTGGGACCACATCACCTTCGAGGGCTTCCTGGGCGCCCGCATGACCCTCCAGTTCACCTGGCAGGGTTGTGACTCCGCGCTCGCCGCCCCCCTGGTCCTGGACCTGGCGCGCTTCATGGCGCTGGCCCACCGGGCCGGGGAGAGCGGGCCCGTACGCGAACTGGGCTTCTATTTCAAGGACCCCGTCGCCAGTGACGAGCACGCCCTGGACCGGCAGTTCGAGGAACTGGTCGGCTGGGCGCACGGACTGCCCCGGGCGGCCCGGTGACCGCGCGCCGACGCCTCGCAGCCTACGCACGGCTGACGCGCCTGCCCGCCGGCCTCACCGTGCCCGGGGACATCCTCGCCGGCGCGGCAGCAGGGGGGACACCGGTGGGCCCCCGCCATCTGGGTCCGGTCGCCTCGTCCCTGTGCCTCTACTGGGGCGGCATGGCCCTCAACGACTACGTCGACCGGGAGGTGGACGCGCGCGAACGGCCGGACCGACCCGTGCCGTCCGGCGCGGTCAGCCCCGCCGCCGCCCTCACGACCGCCGTCGCCCTCACCGCGGCGGGCCTCGGTCTCACGGCGCTGGCAGAGGGACGCCGTGGCCTGTGCACGGCCGTGCCCCTCACGGCCGCGATCTGGACCTACGACATCCTCGCCAAGGAGAGCCCGACCGCTGGGCCTCTCGTGATGGCCGCGGCCCGCGCCCTCGACGTCCTGCGCGGCGCCGGGCCCGGACGTCTGACCACCGCCCTGCCGACAGCCCTGCTGAGCGGAGTGCACACGGCCGCGGTGACCACACTGAGCCGCCACGAGGCCGCGTACGGGACGTGCGCGGGGGAGGGAACGATCGGAGCCGTGGTCGTCGAGGCCGGAGGCATCGCCCTCGAGGGCAGGATCGAAAGGTCCCACGGCACCACCGCCTCCGACAGCCCAGGCCACGGCACGGACGACGTGTCCGGGCGGCCCGTCCGGGACGCGGCCCTGCGATCCCTCGGCGCCACGGCGGCCGTCACCGCCGGCATCTGCCTGGCGGCCGAGGACGCCGGACGGCGAGACCGGATCATCGCCGGAGCGCTCGCCCTCGGATTCCTCTCCGCCGCGGGGGCGGGGTCGCTCGCCGCCCTGCGGAAGCCCACCCCGTACCGGGTGCGCCGAGCGGTCGCCGCGCAGATCCACGCGATGGTGCCCCTCCAGTGCGCACTCCTGGCTGCCGCCGGCCGCAGCGGAACCGGACTGGCCCTGCTCGCCGCCTATCCGCCCGCCCGGCGCCTTGGTCGAAAGGTCTCCCCGACATGAGCCGACGCGCTCTGACGTTCGCATACGGAACCAACGGATTCGGCGACCACACCCTCGACGAGGCGCTCGACGTGGTGGCCGGTCTCGGATACGGCGGCATCTCCCTCACCCTGGACCGCCGCCACCTCGACCCGTTCGCCGACGATCTGGACGGGCGGCTCGCCCACCTGCGCCGCCGGCTCGACACCCTCGACCTGGACGCGGTCGTGGAGACCGGTGGCCGCTACCTCCTGGACCCCTGGAACAAGCACCACCCCACCTTCTTCGACGACGGCCGTGAGGTCCGGGTCGACCTTCTGCTCCGCGCCGTTCGCATCGCCGCCCGGCTGGAACTGCCCGTGGTCTCGCTCTGGAGCGGGATCCGGCCGCCCGGGATCGACGACGACAGCGCCTGGAACCACCTCGTCACCGCTGTGGAGACCCTCGCCGACGAAGCCGCACGGCACGGCGTACGCCTGGGCTTCGAACCGGAGCCGGGGATGTTCGTCGACACCCTGGACCGCTTCGACGAACTCCGTGCCCGGCTCGGCGAGCATCCCGCGCTCGGCCTCACCCTCGACATCGGACACTGCCGCTGCCTCGAAACGCAGCCGGTCCCCGCGTGCGTGCGACGGGCCGCCCCCCATCTGGTCCACGTGCAGATCGAGGACATGTGCCGCGGTACGCACGAACACCTGGAGTTCGGACACGGCGAGATCGACTTCCCGCCCGTCCTCGGGGCCCTCCTGGAGACGGGGTACCGGGGCCTGGTCTCCGTCGAGCTGCCCCGGCACAGCCATGCCGCCCCCTCCACGGCCCGGCGTTCGCTCGCCTTCCTGCGCGCCGCGGAACAGGGCGCGGACACCGTCGACGCGCTGTGGGACCGCCTGCCCGGCGGCGCCGCCCGCTGGGTCCGGGAAGCCCAGCACACCCTCGCCGCCGCCCCGGACGCGCTGCCGGAACTCTTTCCCGCCGTGGGCCGCAGGTGCGGGCGCGCCCTGCTGCCGGGTGCGGCGGAGCCGTACGGCTGGACCGTGGACGACGCCGCCCGCGCGCTGCTCCTCGACGCGCCGGCCCTGCGCGACGGCGAACTGTCCGCTCGCCTCGCCGAGGTGTACCTGCACGGGGACGCCGCCGAGCGGCGCGGAGTACTGCGCGCGCTGCCGCTCCTCGACCGCTCCGGCAGGCTCGGTGCCGCGGCGCTTCCCCTGGTCCACGACGCGCTGCGCACCAACGACCCAGGACTGATCGCCGCCGCGCTCGGCACCGTCCCGGGCGCCCCGGGCTACGCGGCCCGCCACCTCGACGACCACGCCTTCCGGCACGCCGTCCTCAAGTGCGTGTTCACCGGCATCCCGCTGGCCGGGATCAACGGCCTCGCCGACCGCACCGACGTCGAACTGCTGCGCATGATGCGGGCGTACGCCGACGAACGCCGCACCGCCGGCCGCGACGTGGCACATGACGTCGAGGACTTCCTGACCGGCCACGGCGGCGAGAACCTCAGCCGGCCGGCCCCGGCCCCTCGCTGAGGC
>NZ_RSAJ01000261.1 GCF_003933965.1 Streptomyces sp. RP5T | reverse complement strand
TCCACGAGGACCGACCCGGCCGGTGGCGTGTCCTTGTGCTGTCCGCGCAGCCCCTCCCACACCTGGAGCGGATCGGCGCCCTCGGTGCCCTCGCCCGCGGCGTACAGGAGCTGTCCGTCGGTCGTCTCCAGGAAGACCGGGTTGCCGCTGAAGTCGGCCAGGATGCCGAGGACCTGTGGGATGCCGCCACCGCCCAGCAGGGCCTCGGTACAGCGGCGGTGCACCTCCTCGGCCCGCTGGAGCAGCGCGTAGTGGCCGTTGACGATCTCGGTGTGGATCTCCTCGGTGACTGCCACGAACGGCACCTCGCGGTGCAGCTGGACGAGCGGCAGGCCGGTCGAGCGGGCCGTGTCGACCAGGGCCGCGGGCAGCCGGGTGAAACGCGGGCCGAGTTCGACGACCAGGGCCGCGATGCCGCGCTCGGCCAGCGTGCGCACGAACGCGCGCTGCTCGGCCGGACGGGTGCCGAGCCCGTAGCCGGTGGTCAGCAGCAGTTCCCCGCCCTTGAGCAGGGAGGCGATGTTCGGCACCTCGCCCGCGTGCACCCAGCGCACGGTCCGGTGCAGCCGGTCCGCGCCCGCGAGGATCTCCGGGAGCCCGCTGCGCAGACCGGGCAGCTCCAGCGCGCGCTGCACGGTGATCCCGGCGCCCTGGGTGTCGAAACCGCTGTTCGTGCCGCTGTCCATGAGCCGGACGCTACCCGAGGCGCGCCCGGCCGCCGGTACGGCTCAGCCGCCGTACGCCCCCGAGGCCGTCAGACGCAGGGCCGTGTCGATGAGCGGGACGTGGCTGAAGGCCTGCGGGAAGTTGCCGACCTGGCGCTGCAGGCGCGGGTCCCACTCCTCGGCGAGCAGACCGAGGTCGTTGCGCAGGGACAGCAGCTTCTCGAAGAGCTTGCGGGCCTCGTCCACGCGGCCGATCATCGCGAGGTCGTCCGCCATCCAGAACGAGCAGGCCAGGAAGGCCCCTTCGTCACCGGGGAGGCCGTCGACGTTCTCGTCGCCGCTGGAGGTCGGGTAGCGCAGGATGAAGCCGTCCGGGGTGGACAGCTCGCGCTGGATGGCCTCGATGGTGCCGATCACCCGCTTGTCGTCCGGCGGCAGGAAGCCCATCTGCGGGATCAGCAGCAGGGAGGCGTCCAGCTCCTTGGAGCCGTAGGACTGCGTGAAGGTGTTGCGCTCCTTGTCGTAGCCCCTCTCGCAGACGTCCCGGTGGATGTCGTCGCGCAGTTCGCGCCACTTCTCCAGCGGGCCGTCCGCGTCACCGGACTCGATGAGCTTGATGGTGCGGTCGACGGCGACCCAGGCCATCACCTTGGAGTGCACGAAGTGCCGGCGCGGGCCGCGCACCTCCCAGATGCCCTCGTCCGGCTCGTCCCAGTGGTCCTCCAGGTAGCGGATCAGCTTGAGCTGGAGCAGGGAGGCGTAGTCGTTGCGGGACAGGCCCGTCATGTGGGCCAGGTGCAGAGCCTCGGTGACCTCGCCGTACACGTCGAGCTGGAGCTGGTGCGCGGCGCCGTTGCCGACCCGGACCGGGGCGGAGTTCTCGTAGCCGGGCAGCCAGTCCAGTTCGGCCTCGCCCAGCTCGCGCTCGCCCGCGATGCCGTACATGATCTGGAGGTTCTCGGGGTCGCCCGCGACCGCGCGCAGCAGCCACTCGCGCCAGGCGCGGGCCTCCTCGCGGTAGCCGGTGCGCAGCAGCGAGGACAGGGTGATGGCCGCGTCGCGCAGCCAGGTGTAGCGGTAGTCCCAGTTGCGGACGCCGCCGATGTCCTCCGGGAGGGAGGTCGTGGGGGCCGCGACGATGCCGCCGGTGGGGGCGTACGTGAGCGCCTTGAGGGTGATCAGCGAGCGGATGACGGCCTCGCGGTAGGGGCCGTGGTACGTGCAGTGCTCGACCCACTCGCGCCAGAAGTCCTCGGTGGCCTCCAGCGACTGCTCCGGCTCCGGCAGCGACGGCGGCTCCTTGTGCGAGGGCTGCCAGGAGATGGTGAAGGCGATCCGGTCACCCGGGGCGACCGTGAAGTCCGAGTACGTCGTCAGGGACTTGCCGTAGGTCTCGCAGTCGGTGTCGAACCACACCGAGTCGGGGCCCGCGACGGCGACCGTGCGGCCCTCGTGCTTGTGGACCCAGGGGACGACACGGCCGTACGAGAAACGCATTCTCAGGGCCGAGCGCATGGGAACCCGGCCCGAGACGCCCTCGACGATCCGGATCAGCTGCGGGGCGCCGTCACGCGGGGGCATGAAATCGGTCACCCGGACCGTGCCGCGTGAGGTGTCCCACTCCGACTCCAGGATCAGCGAGTCGCCGCGGTAGGTGCGCCGGGCGGCGGTGGGGGGCTCGGCGTCGGCCGCGTGCGCCGGGCCGAGCCGCCAGAAACCGTGCTCCTCGGTGCCCAGCAGGCCGGCGAAGATGGCATGCGAGTCGAAGCGGGGCAGGCACAGCCAGTCCACCGTGCCGTCCCGGCAGACCAGGGCTGCGGTCTGCATGTCTCCGATGAGTGCGTAGTCTTCGATGCGCCCGGCCACGTGCAACTCCAGTCGAACGGCCACGTCACCCCCTTCAGGAAAGGGGGCTGTCGCTTGGTGCGGTCAAGGGGGTCGTTGTAATGCGTCGTTGAGCGGTGAAGCAAAACAGTCCTGCCGCTGTGAGGCAAAACGACAACTGCTGCTCAACGAACTGACGAGCTCTCGTTGTTCCGGGGCCTACGGGTGGGGGTGGTCCCGTGTTTCCGGCCGGGCTCGGCAGTGAGTGTCCGAGCAGGATACGACGCACGTAGATGATCTGTGTGCCGCTCCGGGCAACGCGGCTGGGCCGAACGGGTGAGCAACGGGTGAGGAACGGGTGTCTTCGTGCGGGTCCGTGTCGGTGTGTGTGCGGAGCGTGGCCGGAAGCCATCTCCCCGAGGCGCTGATACCCTGGTAGCCCGTGGACCGGTGGGCGCCTGACCCCCGAACCGCACCTCCAGATCGCGACCACGGGAGCCCCCTCTTGGCCATGACCGCTGCTTTTCGAAACAGCACAGCCACGACGACCAAGCACATCTTCGTCACTGGGGGTGTCGCCTCCTCGCTCGGCAAGGGGCTGACCGCCTCCAGCCTTGGCATGCTGCTCAAGGCGCGGGGCCTGCGCGTCGTGATGCAGAAGCTCGACCCGTACCTCAACGTCGACCCGGGCACGATGAACCCCTTCCAGCACGGTGAGGTGTTCGTCACCAACGACGGCGCCGAGACCGACCTGGACATCGGCCACTACGAGCGCTTCCTCGACCGTGACCTCGACGGCTCCGCCAACGTCACCACCGGCCAGGTCTACAACACGGTGATCGCCAAGGAGCGGCGCGGTGAGTACCTCGGTGACACCGTGCAGGTCATCCCGCACATCACCAACGAGATCAAGCACCGCATCCGTCGTATGGCCACCGACGAGGTCGACGTCGTCATCACCGAGGTCGGCGGCACGGTCGGCGACATCGAGTCGCTGCCCTTCCTGGAGACGGTCCGCCAGGTCCGTCACGAGGTCGGCCGTGACAACGTCTTCGTCGTCCACATTTCCCTCCTGCCGTACATCGGCCCGTCGGGAGAGCTGAAGACGAAGCCGACCCAGCACTCGGTTGCGGCCCTGCGCAACATCGGTATTCAGCCGGACGCCATCGTGCTGCGCTGCGACCGCGAGGTGCCGACCGCGATCAAGCGCAAGATCTCGCTGATGTGCGACGTCGACGAGGCCGCCGTGGTCGCCTGCCCCGACGCCCGTTCGATCTACGACATCCCGAAGACCGTGCACGGCGAGGGTCTGGACGCCTATGTCGTCCGCAAGCTGGACCTGCCGTTCCGGGACGTGGACTGGACGACCTGGGACGACCTGCTCGACCGCGTCCACAACCCCGACCACGAGATCACCCTCGCCCTGGTCGGCAAGTACATCGACCTGCCCGACGCCTACCTCTCGGTCACCGAGGCGCTGCGCGCGGGCGGTTTCGCCAACAGGGCCCGCGTGAAGATCAAGTGGGTCACCTCCGACGACTGCAAGACCCCGGCCGGCGCCGCCGCGCAGCTCGGTGACGTCGACGGCATCTGCATCCCGGGCGGCTTCGGCGACCGCGGTGTGCTCGGCAAGGTCGGCGCGATCCAGTACGCCCGCGAGAACAGGATCCCGCTGCTCGGTCTCTGCCTGGGCCTGCAGTGCATCGTGATCGAGGCCGCGCGCAACCTCGCCGACATCCCGGACGCCAACTCCACCGAGTTCGACTCCGCCACCGGCCACCCGGTCATCTCCACGATGGCCGAGCAGCTCGACATCGTCGCCGGTGAGGGGGACATGGGCGGCACCATGCGGCTCGGCATGTACCCGGCCAAGCTCGCCGAGGGCTCCATCGTCCGCGAGGTCTACGACGGCAAGGAGTACGTCGAGGAGCGGCACCGCCACCGCTACGAGGTGAACAACGCCTACCGCGCGGAGCTGGAGAAGAAGGCGGGCATCCTGTTCTCCGGAACCTCTCCCGACGGCAAGCTCGTCGAGTACGTCGAGTACCCGCGTGACGTCCACCCTTACCTGGTCGCCACCCAGGCCCACCCCGAGCTGCGCTCGCGTCCGACCAGGCCGCACCCGCTGTTCGCCGGTCTGGTGAAGGCCGCGGTCGAGCGGCAGAGTTCCAAGTAGCACGACAGTTGTACGGTGGCCGGGGCGCGCGCATTCAAAGAGCGGGCGTCCCGGCCTCTTTTGCGCACGTGGGGAAGGACAGGGCATGACGATCGAGGACACTTCCGAGGAGTGGGAGATCCGGGCGACGAAGACCCCGTTCGTGGGCAACAAGACCTCCGTCCGCACGGACGAGGTGGTCATGCCCGACGGGTCCGTGGTCGGCCGCGACTACCAGGTCCACCCGGGTTCGGTGGCCGTCCTCGCCCTCGACGACGAGGACCGGGTCCTGCTCATCCGCCAGTACCGGCACCCGGTACGGCAGAAGCTGTGGGAGATCCCGGCGGGGCTCCTGGACGTGCCGGGGGAGAACCCGCTGCACGCGGCCCAGCGGGAGCTGTACGAGGAGGCGCACGTCAAGGCGGAGGACTGGCGGGTGCTGACGGACGTCTACACCTCGCCGGGCGGCTGCGACGAGGCGATCCGGATCTTCCTGGCGCGGGGGTTGTCCGAGGCCGACGGCAAGCGCTTCGAGGTCGAGCACGAGGAGATCGACCTGGAGTACGCGCGCGTGCCGGTCGACGAGCTGGTGCGGGGGGTTCTCGCCGGGGAGCTGCACAACAACTGCCTGGTGGTGGGGGTTCTGTCGTTGGTCGCGGCGCGGGCCTCCGGCGGGCTGGACGGGTTGCGTTCCGCTGAGGCGGAGTGGCCTGCGCGGCCTTTTGAGGCTTGAGTTTCTGCGGGGGCTGCCGTTCGGTGTGCGGTCCGCTGCGGGGTGACGGTCCGTCGTGGGTGGTCGCGCAGTTCCCCGCGCCCCCAAGCGGTACTGCCGGGCCCGGCGATCCTATGAACCGTTGATCCGATCAGGGGACTCTCCGGCCCCCACCGCCGCGCTCCGCCAGGAACGTTGCAGAGCGTGAACTAGGCTTTTGGTGCCCGAACCGGGGTCACCGGCGGGCTTTGCGCGTGCGGTGGGACGGGAGTGTGGCCCGTGACGGATCAGGCGGTGGACGCAGACGCTGTACGGGTGTCCGGCGAGGGCCAATTCCTGGGGCGGACACGGGAGTTGAAGGAGCTGCGCGCCGACATCGAACGCGCGGGACTCGACACGCTCGCCGGCCGCAAGGCACCCCGCGCACGCGTGCTGCTCATCGCGGGGCGCCCCGGGTCCGGCCGCACCGCGCTCGCCGAGGAACTCGTGCGGACCGTCGCTGACCGTTACGGCGACGGGGTGCTGCGCGTCCGGCTCAGCGAGCCCGACGGCACCCCCGTACCGGTCGGCAACGCTGCCCGGGAACTGCTCACCGCGCTGGAGGTGCGGGCACCCGCCGGAGCCGCCGAGGACGACCTCACAGCGGTGCTCCGCGAGGCCCTCGCCGACCGTCGCGCGCTGGTCCTGCTGGACGACGCGGTGTCGGCGGAACAGGTGGACGCCCTGCTTCCGGACACCCCGGAGTGCCTGGTAGTGGCCGTGTCGAAGGGCCCGCTGACCGGGATCGCGGACGTCCGCCCGTGCACCCTCGGCGGGCTCGACACCAAGTCCGCGCTGGAGCTGCTGTCCCGGCACACCGGGTCGGTCCGCATCACCGTGGACCCCCGTTCCGCCGAGGGGCTCGTGGAGGAGTGCCAGGGCCATCCTGCCGCGCTGAGGCTGGCCGGGGGCTGGCTCGCCGCCCGCCCCAAGGCGGCCGTCGCCGATCTGGCCAAGCAACTGCACGCGGAGAGTGACGAGGCAAGCCCGCTCGGCCGCGTCTTCACGTTCGTCCACGCCTCCCTTCCCGCCGCTGCCGCCCGGACCCTGCGACTGCTCTCCCTCGCCCCGGCCGGCCTCCTCGACCCGCACACCGTCTCCGCGCTCGCCGGCTGCTCGGTGGCCGACGCCCGGTCCGCCCTCGACGACTTCGTGGCGCTCGGCCTGCTGCACACCGTGGACTCCCCGCTGCCGCAGTACGAGGTCCCCGGCTGTCTGTACCCGCTGCTCAAGTCCCTCGCCGACACCCAGGACCGCCCGGCCGAGCTCCGGCTGGCCCGGGCCCGCATGCTGGAGCGGACCGTACGGCTGCTCCAGTCCTCCCGCGCGATCACCGAGACCGACAGCCCCGACGCCCGCGAGAAGCTCCAGGGCATGCCGCGCTCCGTGCGCTTCCCGAGCCCCCGGGCCGCCGAGGACTGGCTGCGCGTCCGCAGGCCGGCCCTGCTCGCCGCGGCCCGCCTCGCGGTCGCCGACGGGGAGCTGGACACCCTGGCCCGGCGCCTGATGGCGCAGCTCGTGCGCGCGATGGTGGCCCACTTCGGCATGCAGGCCGCCGCCCCCGACCTCTACGTCCTCCACGGTCTCGTCCTGGACGTGGCCGAGCGGCGTGCCCTGCCCCGCGAGAAGGCCGCCGCCCTGCTGAACCTCGCCGACCTGGACGCCCGGACCGGCCGCACCCGGGAGGCGCTGGCCCGCTACCGGGCGGCCCTGGACGCAGGACGCGAGGCGAACGACCCGTACGCGACTGGCCGCGCGATGGAATCCGTAGGCGGCGCGCATCTGGAGCTCGGGGACTACGACCGGGCCGCCGACTGGTTCGGCCGGGCCCTCGCCCAGCGGCTGGCCCGGGGCGAGCGCGCCGAGGCCGCCCGGCTGTACGGCCGTATCGCCGCCGCGCACACCTGCGCGGGCCACTACGGCGAGGCGGTCAGGAACTGGAGGGCCGCGCTCGCCGGGCACCGCAGGGACGGCGATGTGGCGTCCCACGCACGGGCGTTGAGCGAACTCGCCCGGGTCCAGGAGTACGCCGGACGCCCCGAGGAGTCGCTGCGCACCTGCCAGGAGGCCGTGGAATGGGCGCGTCGCGCCGAGGACGTCCGGCTGCTGGCCGCGCTCCAGATGCGGCTCGCGGACACGCTGGACCGCCTCGGTGATCCGGCGGCCGCTCAGCTGCACCGGGGCGCCGCCGAACGGCTGCTGGGGGAGGAGCTTTCCCAGGAGGATCCGGGGTTCCAGCAGGCCGAGGATGCGAAACACGCTGCTGATGCCTGCGAAATCCGCAGTACATCCGCTGAAGATTGATGCAATGAAAGGCTAGACAGCGGGAACACCTTCATTAGACTGGCTCTGCCGCACCTTCTCCTGCGGTGTCTCCTGGTGTGCTCACGCATGCCCGGGTATGTGTTGTATTGCCCCACACACTCTGAGCCAAGGACCGTGATCCACGTGAAGGTCGGCATCCCCCGCGAGGTCAAGAACAACGAGTTCCGGGTGGCCATCACCCCCGCCGGTGTGCACGAGCTGGTGCGCCACGGCCACCAGGTCGTCATCGAGCGCGGCGCCGGCGTCGGCTCCTCCATCCCGGACGAGGAGTACGTCGCCGAAGGCGCCCGGATCCTGGACACCGCCGACGAGGTGTGGGCCACCGCCGACCTGCTCCTGAAGGTCAAGGAGCCGGTCGCCGAGGAGTACCACCGCCTGCGCAAGGACCAGACGCTCTTCACGTACCTGCACCTGGCGGCCTCCAAGGAGTGCACCGACGCGCTCATCGAGTCGGGCACCACCGCGATCGCCTACGAGACCGTCGAGCTGCCCTCCCGGGCGCTCCCGCTGCTCGCCCCGATGTCCGAGGTCGCGGGCCGGCTGGCCCCGCAGGTCGGCGCCTACCACCTGATGCGCTCGGTCGGCGGCCGCGGTGTCCTGCCCGGCGGTGTCCCCGGCACCCAGCCCGCGCGGGCCGTCGTCATCGGCGGCGGTGTCTCCGGCTGGAACGCCACCCAGATCGCCGTCGGCATGGGCTTCCACGTCACGTTGCTCGACCGCGACATCAACAAGCTGCGCGAGGCCGACAAGGTCTTCGGCACCAAGGTCCGCGCGATCATGTCCAACTCCCTCGAACTGGAGAAGGCCGTCCTCGACGCCGACCTCGTCATCGGCGCCGTCCTCATCCCCGGAGCCAAGGCCCCGAAGCTCGTCACCAACGAGCTCGTGGCCCGCATGAAGCCGGGAAGTGTCCTTGTCGACATCGCGATCGATCAGGGCGGCTGCTTCGAGGACTCCCACCCGACCACGCACGCCGAACCGACCTTCCAGGTCCACGACTCGGTCTTCTACTGCGTCGCCAACATGCCGGGCGCGGTGCCCAACACCTCCACCTACGCGCTCACCAACGCCACGCTGCCCTACATCGTCGAACTGGCCGACCGGGGCTGGGTGGAGGCGCTGCGCCGCGATCCCGCGCTGGCGAAGGGCCTCAACACCCATGACGGCAAGGTCGTTTACCGGGAGGTCGCGGAGGCGCACGGTCTGGAGCACGTCGAGCTCGAGACGCTGCTCGGCTGAGCCCCTGACCTCGGCGGAGAGCTAAGTCACCTTTTCGTAAAGGCGATACGTCAACAAGGCGCGTCAACGAGGCACATGCGGCCGGACCTTGCCCACAAGGTCCGGCCAGATGTGTGTATGGTCACTTTGCGGCTCTCGGTCAACTCGCGTCGAACGTAACCGTTGGACCGATTCGTACACCGGCGAAACCTGCCGTGCGACTGCCGTACGCCCTTGACAGCGGGATGTTTCATTGCCGACACATCCTGCCGGGTCCGGCGGATTGTGTTGCTGTGAACACCCGACACGCCATAGAGTCGCCAACCGTCGGCATGGTGCCACGCTGACCTTGTCTAGAAGTTTCCTGGTCACCAAGGAGGTAAGACGACTTGTGAATGAGTCGACATTTTCTCCCGGGGGTGGTCAACCAGGAATGCCTGCCGGGGCCCAGAGCCCCGCGGGGTTCGAGGCTGTCGGCTCCGTCGCGGTGCGCACCTTCGCAGCCCACCAGAGTCCGCAGACCCTGCGGACAGCACACCAGAGCATGGATGGCCATCACGTGAACGCCATGGCCGGCGACGGAAGTGGCGCGCCCCACAACCACTTCGCCGACTACGACGAACTGCCCGAGGGGCACTTCTACGACCCCGACGCCGAGTACGAGCCCGATCCGGAGTACGCGGCCACGCTCGCGCCCGACGCCGCCCGCCAGCGCCGTGAGCGCGTGGGCCCGACCGGACGCCCGCTGCCGTACTTCCCGATCCCGGGCCCGCTGACCGACCACGGCCCCGCGAAGATCATCGCGATGTGCAACCAGAAGGGCGGCGTGGGCAAGACGACGTCGACCATCAACCTGGGTGCCGCGCTCGCGGAGTACGGCCGGCGGGTGCTGCTCGTGGACTTCGACCCGCAGGGCGCGCTGTCGGTGGGTCTCGGTGTCAACCCGATGGAGCTCGACCTCACCGTCTACAACCTGCTCATGGAGCGGGGCATGGCGGCCGACGAGGTCCTGCTGAAGACCGCGGTCCCCAACATGGACCTGCTGCCGAGCAATATCGACTTGTCGGCGGCGGAGGTCCAGCTGGTCTCCGAGGTCGCCCGCGAGTCGACATTGCAGCGTGCCCTGAAGCCGCTCATGGCCGACTACGACTACATCGTGATCGACTGTCAGCCCTCGCTCGGCCTGCTCACGGTCAACGCCCTGACGGCCGCGCACAAGGTGATAGTGCCTCTGGAGTGCGAGTTCTTCGCCCTGCGCGGTGTCGCACTGCTGACGGAGACCATCGAGAAGGTCCAGGAGCGGCTCAACCCGGAGCTGGAGCTCGACGGGATCCTCGCCACGATGTACGACTCGCGCACGGTCCACAGCCGTGAGGTGCTGGCCCGTGTGGTCGAGGCGTTCGACGATCACGTCTACCACACGGTCATCGGGCGTACGGTGCGCTTCCCGGAGACCACGGTCGCCGGTGAGCCGATCACCACGTACGCCTCCAACTCCGTCGGTGCCGCCGCCTATCGCCAGCTCGCCAGGGAGGTGCTCGCCCGGTGTCACGCCGAGTGAGTCTGCCGGGGGCCGACGAACTGTTCCGTACGACAGGGGGGATGGCGCTCCAGGCGTCCACTCCCCGGCGGGGGGCCAACGGCGAGGCCCGGGTACCGGCTCCCGCGGGGGAGTCCGACGGGGCCGCGGCCGAGGACGCGCCGCAGTCCGTGCCCGCGCAGGGCGGGGACGGCGACGGGGCCGAGCACGTGGCGGTCGACGCGGAGTCCGCGGAGGCCGGCGAGTCCCGTATCCGGGCGGCCGCCGCGGAGCGCTCCGCGCGACGTCAGGAGGCGCAGGAAGGTTCTGCCCAGGCCTCCGGTGGCGCGCAGCCGCGCGGCAAGCGGGGCCGGTCGCCCGCCCGGCGGCCCAGTGGGCGCGAGCGGCACGACGAGAAGATCACCGTGTACGTGTCGGCCGAGGAGCTCATGGATCTGGAGCACGCGCGTCTGGTGCTCCGGGGTGAGCACGGGCTCGCGGTGGACCGCGGGCGGATCGTCCGTGAGGCGGTCGCCGTGGTGCTGGCGGATCTGGAGTCCCGCGGGGACGCGAGCATTCTCGTCCGTCGGCTGCGCGGGCGGTAGCGGTAGCCTGCGGGGGCTATGACCTCGAACGACGTTCCCCCCGACCCCGGCCCGACGGCCGGCCGTCGGCGTGCGCTGGGACGGGGGCCGGGCGCTCCGCGGGTCGAGCGGGCCACCGTGGCGACGCCGGCCTCGGAGGCACCGGGGATCGAACCCATCGCGGCCGGGACGGCGGGAGCCGAGGCGGCGGAAGACGTGGCCGGGGCCGGGGG
>NZ_RSAJ01000260.1 GCF_003933965.1 Streptomyces sp. RP5T | reverse complement strand
GGCCAGGGGGTGGCGGTGGGAGCGGATCGCGTCCTCGACGGCCTCGCCGGCGACGTCCATCAGTCCGACCCCCTCGCCGGCCAGCATGATCTTCTGCGGCATCGCGAAGTTGGCGATCTGGGCGACCAGGACACCGAGAGCGCGCCCGGCCTCGGCGATGACGCGGGCGGGCATGGGGTCGCCCGCCGCGGCGAGCGCGAGGATCTCCTCGTAGGTGTACTCGCGGCCCGTGGCGGCCTGCACCTGATACCGGATGCTGGGGATGGCGAGCAGGGACACGGCGCTGCCGCGGTTGCCGTCGGGCGTGAGGGGCCCGTTGGGGTCGATGATCCAGTGCCGCCCGAAGCCCCGGTCCTCCTCGGCGTAGGGGACGCGCCGGCCGCCGAGGACCAGGCCGTAGCCGATGCCGGCACCGATGGTGAGGACGACGAAGCGGTCGAGGCCGCGGCCCGCGCCGAACCAGGTCTCGGCCTCGACGAGGGCGGCGACGTCGTTCTCGACGACCACCGGCAGTCCCGTGCGCTCCTCGACGAGTTCCCCCAGGGGGACGTCCCGCCAGTGCAGGAAAGGGGATTCGCCGACCACGGCACGCTCCTGGACGAAACCGCCGACCCCGATGCCGATACCGGCGAGCCGCGGGTAGGCGCCGGCCAGCTCGCTCGCCATCTCGGCGAGCAGGTCGGCGACTTCGGCGGGGTCGTGGCTGGTGAGGGGTCGGTCGTGGCGGGCGACGATCTCGCTCCTGAGGGTGGTGACGACGCCGTAGACCATGTCCTCGGTGATCTTGAAGCCGATGAAGGACCGGGACTCGACGACCACGTCGAGGGGCTGCGAGGGCCGCCCCTGGCGCGCCTCGGCCGCGGTGCCCGCCTCGGGGACCTCGATCAGCAGCCCCGACTCGATGAGCGGTTTGGTCAGCCGGGTGAGGCTGCCCGCGGAGAGGTCGAGGCGGTGGGCGAGTTCGGTGCGCGACAGCGGGCCGTGGACGAGCACCTCGATCGCCACCGAGCGCTCACCGGCGCTCAGGGGTAGCCAGCTGGCGGCAACTGCGGTCATGAAGGTCAGACTCCCACATGATTTCTTTCGCTCTGAAAGCAATGTGACCACATTAGAACCACCGTGGCCCCGCTGAAAAGATGTTCGCAGGCCTCTTGACGCCTGGATTCTTTCGTGACGAAAGTAAGTGGCCGAGGACGAGCCACCGCAGACGAGGGAGTCTCCCGATGACCATCGCCTCCAGCAGCCCGCCGTCGCATCGGCCGCTCCGCGGCACCGAGAGGGCCGGGACCGAACCGGGCACGGACCGCAGCGCGGGCGGGGCGAACGGGGGCGACGGCCGCCTCGCCGCGGTGTTCATCGCCCCGGCCCTGGTGGGCTTCGTGGTCTTCCTGCTGTGGCCGACCCTGCGGGGCGTCTATCTGAGCTTCACCCGCTTCAACCTGCTGACCCCGGCGGAGTGGGTCGGGTTCGCCAACTACGACCGGATGATCCACGACCCCATCTTCTGGGAGTCGCTGAAGGTGACCGTGGAGTACGTGGTCATCAACATCGGCGTCCAGACGGTCTCCGCCCTCGCCGTCGCCGTGCTCCTGCAGCGCCTGACGCAGTCCCCGCTGCTGCGCGGGATCGTGCTCACGCCGTATCTGATGTCGAACGTCGTGGCAGGTCTGGTCTGGCTGTGGATCCTCGACAACCAGCTCGGCATCGGCAACGAGATCATCGCCGGGCTCGGCTTCGACCGCGCCCCCTTCCTCGCCGACGAGACCTGGGCGGTCCCGACGATCGCCCTGATCAACGTGTGGCGGCACGTCGGCTACACCGCGCTGCTCCTGTTCGCCGGGCTCATGGCGATCCCGAACGACATGTACGAGGCGGCGAAGGTGGACGGCGCGAGCGAGTGGCGGATGTTCTGGCGGATCACCATGCCGCTGCTGCGTCCGGTGCTCGCGGTCGTCCTCATCATGACGGTGATCGGTTCGTTCCAGGTGTTCGACACCGTCGCCGTGACCACCGCGGGCGGCCCGGCGAACGCGACCAACGTGCTCCAGTTCTACATCTACCAATCGGCCTTCGGCCGCTTCCAGTTCGGCTACGCGTCCGCGATGTCCGTCGCCCTCCTGGTGGTGCTGAGCGCGATCACCGTCCTGCAGTACCGGCTCACCCGGGCCGGCCAGACCGATCTCGGCTGACCCGGAAGGAGTCGACATGGCTGCCGTGACCACCACCCCGCCCACGACGACACGTGTACGGCCCACCGGGCGCCGCCCCCTCACCCCCGGCCGGGTCCTGGCCTGGACGGCGATGGGGGCGATCGTGCTCGTGACCCTGCTGCCGTTCTACTGGATCCTGCGCACCGCGCTGTCCACCAACTCCGGGCTCGCCGCGCACGCCTCCGACCCGCTGCCGGTGGACCCGACCGGCACCGGATTCGCCCGCGCCCTGGGCCTGGAGTCCACGAAGGACGCGATCGCGCAGGGCGGCGCGGGCGGCGGGCTGAAGTTCTGGCGGTATCTGCTCAACTCGGTGATCGTCTCGACCCTCGTCACCGTCTGCCAGATCTTCTTCTCCGCGATGGCCGCCTACGCCTTCGCCCGGCTGCGCTGGCGGGGCCGCGACCAGGTGTTCGCGCTGTTCCTGGCCGGGCTGATGGTCCCGGCCATCTTCACCCTGCTGCCGAACTTCGTGCTCATCAAGGAACTCGGCCTGATCGACAACCTGCTGGGCATCGCGCTGCCCACGATGTTCATGACGCCGTTCGCGGTGTTCTTCCTGCGGCAGTTCTTCATGAACGTGCCCCGCGAGGTCGAGGAGGCGGCCCTGCTGGACGGCGCCGGAAAGGTGCGGATCTTCTTCCGGGTACTGCTGCCGATGGCGTCCGCGCCGGTCCTGACCCTGGCCGTGCTGACGTACATCACCTCCTGGAACGACTACTTCTGGCCGCTGATGGTGTCCTACAGCGACAGTTCCCGCGTCCTGACCGTGGCGCTGGCCGTCTTCCGGGCCCAGACCCCGCAGTCGGGTGTCGACTGGTCGGGCCTGATGGCGGCCACGCTCATCGCCGCGCTGCCGATGCTGGTGCTGTTCGGGTGCTTCGCCCGCCGCATCGTGTCCACCATCAGCTTCACCGGGATCAAGTGAGGTTCTCCTGATGCGACTTCGTACGCTGACCGCACTGGCCGGCGCACTGGCCCTGTGTCTGACGGGATGTGCGGGGAGCGGCTCCGCCGGGTCCTCCTCGGACACGGTGACGTACTGGCTGTGGGACTCCAACCAGCAGCCCGCCTACCAGGCCTGCGCCAGGGACTTCGAGCAGCGGAACCCGCAACTGCACGTGAAGATCACCCAGTTGGGCTGGGACGACTACTGGACCAAGCTCACCGCGAGCTTCATCGCGGGCACCGAACCGGACGTGTTCACCGACCACATCCAGAAGTTCGGCCAGTTCGCCGACCTGAAGGTCCTCGAACCCCTCGACGACCTCGGCATCGACGAGACCGCCTACCAGCCGGGGCTCGCGGCCAACTGGACGGGCCAGGACGGCCACCACTACGGAGCCCCCAAGGACTGGGACACCGTCGCCCTCTTCTACAACAAGAAGATGACCGACGCGGCCGGGCTCACGGCGGCGCAGCTGGGCGGCCTCGCCTGGAATCCCGAGGACGGCGGCAGCTTCGAGAAGGCCATCGCCCACCTCACCGTCGACAGGAACGGCAGGCGGGGCGACGAGCCGGGCTTCGACAAGAACAACGTCAAGGTGTACGGCCTCGCCAACAACGGCGGCGGGGACGGCGACGGCCAGACCCAGTGGAGCACCTTCACCGCCTCCGCGGGCTGGGACTACACCGACAAGAAGCGGTGGGGCACCGAGTACCGGTACGACAGCCCCGCCTTCCAGTCGGCCCTCAAGTGGTACTTCGGACTGGCGAAGAAGGGCTACATGGCTCCCTTCACCGACTACAACTCCCAGTCCAACCAGGCCAACACCCAGATCGCGGCAGGCAGGGCGGCCACCGCCTTCGACGGGGCCTGGATGATCTCGACGTACGCCGGGTTCAAGGGACTCGACATGCGCACCGCCGTCACCCCCGAGGGCCCCACCGGCAAGCGGGCCACCATGATGAACGGACTCGCCGACTCCATCACCAAGAACGCCCGCAACAAGGAGGGCGCCCGCAAGTGGGTGCAGTACCTCGCGTCGGACGAGTGCCAGCGGACGGTGGGCGGGTACGGCATCGTCTTCCCCGCCACCCCTGACGGCACCGCGGCCGCCGTGGCCGCCTACCGGAAGAAGGGGATCGACGTCACCGCCTTCACCGAGCCGGTGGCGGACAAGAAGGACTTCAGGACCTTCTCCTACCCCATCACGAACTACGCGGCGGACGTGTTCGCACTGATGCACCCCGCCATGCAGGACATCTTCGGCAACGGCAAGTCCGTGACGAGCCTCGACCGGACCAACGACCAGATCAACCTGATCCTCTCGCAGTGATCCCGCGACCAGTGAAGGGCACGCACTTCATGACGTTCTCCCTCGGCATCGTCGGCGCCGGCCAGTTCTCCGGCCAGTTCGCGACGCTGTTCCAGGCCCACCCCGGCGTCGGCGACGTGTACGTCACCGACCTCCTCCCCGAACGCGCCGAGCAGCTCGCCTCGGCGCAGGATCTGGCAGGCACCTTCCCCACGTACGAGGCCATGCTGGAGTCGAAGGAGGTTGACGCGGTCGCGATATTCACCCAGCGCTGGACGCACGGCCCCCTGGTGCTCCAGGGCCTGAACGCCGGCAAGCACGTGTACTCGGCGGTCCCCATGGCCATCACCACCGAGGAGATCGCGGCGATCATCGACGCGGTCCGGGCGACCGGGCTGACGTACATGATGGGCGAGACCAGCCAGTACAACCCGGCGACCGTGCACGCCCGCAACCAGATCGCCGAGGGCGCCTTCGGGCGGCTCTTCTACGCCGAGGGCGACTACGTCCACGACATGGATCTGGGGTTCTACGAGGCGTACCGGTACAGCGGCGGCGAGCGGTGGAAGGAGACCGCCAGCTATCCCCCGCTGCTCTACCCGACGCACTCGGTGGGCGGGGTGCTGGGTGCCTGGCAGACGCACGCGGTGAGCGTGTCGGCGATCGGAGTGGCCGACGACCGCGGGGACGGCGTGTTCGACAAGGAGGTCAGCCAGTTCGGCAACGACTTCTCCAACGCGACCGCGCTGTTCGAGGTGGCGGGCGGCGGTTCGTTCCGTACGAACGAGTTTCGGCGGGTGGGCTACCCCTCCCACATCCGGGAGTCGCGTTTCCGGTTCTTCGGGACCGAGGCGAGCATGGAGCAGCTCGCCACGGTCGCCCTCTGGCAGGACAAGAAGGGCGTCAAGGACATCAGCGAACTCCTGGAGCCCAAGCCCACCATGGCTCCTGACGACCCGTCACTTCAGCACATCGCGCCGGACCTGCGGGCCGCGTTCACGTCCGGGTCGGCGCCGGTGCACGACCGGGCTCGGCTGCCGCGGGAGTTCGACCATCTGCACAACGGCCACGAGGGCAGCCACCACTTCCTGGTGGACGACTTCGTGACCGCGGTCAACACCCGCACCCTGCCGTCGGTGAACGCCTGGGTGGCGGCCCGCTACACCCTGCCGGGCATCGTGGCGCACGACTCGGCACGGCAGGGCGGGGTCAGGCTGGAGATCCCGGACTTCGGGGACGCGCCCGAGGCGTGAGCATGCCGTCGCGCCGGGCGCCTGGGGTCTCAGGTGCCCGGCTTGCGGCCGTACACGAAGACGTCGTCGCCCTTCTTCAGCAGGGACCAGTACTTCTTGGCGTCCTTGGGCGTCATGTTGGTGCAGCCGTGGGAGCCGGGCGGGTTCCACATGCTGAGGTTCACCGAGTGAAAGGCCTGGCCGCCGTCGAAGAACTGGCTGTACGGCATCGGCACGTTGTAGATCGACGAGACGTGGTCGATGTCACGCCAGTAGATCTTCTTCAGGCCGGTGCGGGTCTCGTAGCCGTTGCGGCCGGTGCGGACCGGGACCGGGCCGTAGACGAGGCGGTTGCCGTCCTGGATCCAGCTCAGCTGGAGGGTGAGGTTCACGCAGGCGATGCGGCCCTTGTTCGTCGGGCACTTACCGTCCCGGTTGGGGTTGCTGCCGACGGCCTTCTGCTTGTTCATGAGATCCATCACGCCCCAGGTGACGGATCCCGCGTAGCCGATGTTCGGCGTGATGCCGTGCTTGGTCTGGAAGGCCTTGATCGCCTTGCAGTCGGCGGTGGACTGCCGTCCGTCGACCGGACGGCCGAGGAACTTCTCCACCTTCTTCTGGTACGGCCCCGCCTGCGTGGTGCAGCTCGCCGCCTGTGCGGGCGTCGCGCCCAGCGCGATGGTCAACGGTGCGACGAGTCCGGTGATCCCGAGCGCGACGGCACCCCGTCTGCGTATGTCCCCCATGGCCTGTCCCCTTCGTAAGGTCCTGCGATCTCTGACTGCTAGACGGGTGTGCCTGCCCGATCGTTGTACCGCCAGACCCGCTGGGACGGAACGGTGACAAAGCTCACGACACGGCGCCCCGGTCCGGATGGACCACCGCGTGGAAGCCGGTGTTCACCGCGGTGAGGCCGCCGTCCACGACCAGCGTGGTGCCGGTGATCCACGCCGCGTCGCGGGAGGCGAGGAAGGCGGCCGCGGCGGCGATGTCCTCGGGTTCGCCGACCCGGCCGAGGGGATACAGCGGCCGCATCCCGGCCAGCTCCGCCTCCCGCCCTTCCCAGGCGGAGGTGCGGACGGTGCCCGGGACGACCAGGTTGACGCGGACCCCGCGGGCGGCGGCGTGTCCGGCGAGGGTGCGGGTCAGGGAGGCGAGGCCGGCCTTGGCGGCGCTGTAGGCGTGGTTGCCGAAGTCCTGGAGGCCGTTGACGGAGCCGATGCTGACGATCGCGCCGCGCCCCGAGGCGGCCAGGTGCGGCAACGCGGCCCGCGCGCAGCGGTACGGCCCGCTCAGGGTGATGTCCAGGTCCCGCGCCCACTCGTCGTCGGAGCCGTCCTCGAACAGCGGGGTGTCCGGGGTGCACCGGGCGGCGCAGTTGACCAGGACGTCGAGCGAGCCGAACGCCGTCACGGCGTGGGCGACGGCCGCCTCGACGGCCGTACGGTCCGCCACGTCGCACTCCAACGCCCGGGCGGCGAGGCCCTGTTCGCGCAGACGCGCCGCCGTCGCCTCGACCACGGCCCCGTCGCGGTCGGTCAGCACCACCCGCGCCCCCTCCTCGGCGAGCCTGCGGGCGACCGCCGCGCCGATCCCGCGGGCGGCGCCCGTCACCAGTGCCGTGTGTCCCTCGAAGCGCTCGGTGTGGGTCATGGGCCGAAGATAGCCGCTCGGTGATCAACAGGGCAGATACCGTGCGTCCATGTCCGCGTTCATACAGCAGCTCCCCGCGCTCATCGGCGTCGTCATCGGCGCACTCGGGTCCTACGTGGCGGTCGTGCGGGGCGACCGGGTGCGGTTCCAGCGGGAGCAGGCGGCCCGGTGGGAGGACCGCAAGTTCGCGGTGTACGCCGAGTACGCGCGGACGTTGAAGAAGTCCGTCACGCTGACCTACCGGCTGGCCGCCCACTTCGGCAACGATCCGCACCCGCACCCGCTGACGCCCGAGGAGGCCGAGCCGCAGCTGGCCGAGGCGACGATCGCCCGGGACCCGGCCGGGGAGGCGCTGATCCTGCTCGGCAGCCCCGAGGTGGTGGAGCGGGCGCGGACCTGGGTCGTCGTCGTGATGGAGATGGAGGCCTTCCTGCGCGCCGAGACCCGTGACCCCGCCGCCTGGCAGGAGCTCATGGACCGGCAGCGCGCCGGGCGCGAGGGGTACTACCGGTCCGTCCGGGAGGATCTCGCGCTGCCGCCGGGGCACTCGGCGCGCTGGGCCCTGACGTCGGCCGCCGACGCGCCGCCTCAGCGGTAACCGGTCACGTCCGCCGGCTTTCCCGCGTCCTGGACCTCGACGAGATACCGCCAGGCATCGGGGCGGCTTCCGTCCAGGTCGGTGAAGCCGTACGTCCGGGCGAGCGAGCCGCTGTCGAGGGACTGGCCGTTCCAGCGGGCCACGTCGGGGTCGGCGGCCAGGGCGGCCACCGCGCGGCCCACGTAGCGCGGGGTCTCCGAGATGGCGAAGTGGGGGACGCTGTCGAGGGCGTCGCGCCAGTTGTCCTCCCGCACCCCGAAGGTGTCGAGCATCATCTCCGAGCGCAGCCAGCCCGGCGTGAGCGCGAGGGCGGTGGCGCCGCGCGGGCCGAGTTCGTGGCCCAGGGAGAACGCCATGCGGATGACGGACGTCTTGGCGAGGTCGTAGAAGAAGGAGTTGCGGTAGTTCTCGCGGTTGTAGGCGTCGGTTCCGTCGGTCATCTCGACGACCAGACCGCCGGACCCGCGCAGCAGCAGGGGCAGGGCGTGGTGGCTGGTGATCGCGTGCGTGTCGATCGCGAGCCTGAGCAGCCTGAGGCCGTTGTCGAGGTCGTGCTCCCACACCGGGGTGTCCCACCCGAAGAGGTGCTCGCCGCCCCAGATGTCGTTCACGAGGACGTCGAGGCGGTCCTGCTCGTCGCCGATGCGGTCGACGAGCGCGCGGACCTGGGCCGGGTCCAGGTGGTCGGTGGGTACGGCGATGCCGTGGCCGCCGGCCGCGGTGACGAGGTCGGCGGTGTCCTCGATGGTCTCGGGGCGGTCGTAGTCGGAGCGGCGGGCGCGGGTGCTGCGTCCGGTGACGTAGACGGTGGCGCCCGCCGCCCCCAGTTCCACGGCGATCCCGCGGCCCGCTCCCCGGGTGGCTCCGGCGACCAGCGCGACCTTGCCCCGCAACGGCTGTGACATGTCCGACCTCCTGCTGTGCACGATGTTGCATCGAGCATGGCCGGGAAGTCGGACAACCTCTGTCGTGATTTACGGGCAAGTCATCCGGTCGCGCGCAGTTTCTCGTCCAGGGTGTCCAGATCCGGCAGGAACCAGATGTGTCCGCCCTGGTTCGTCTCGTGGACGAAATCCCGGAGGGCCGTGCTCTCGTCGACGTGCCGGGTGACGTCACCGACCACCGCCAGGCGCACCTGGTAGGTCACGAACTTCTGCATCACCGCGCCCGCGACACCGGACCGGAGCCGGAAGAAGTCCTCGGCGACCCGCGCCACGGGTACGGCGACCACCTGGGCGTCGCGGCCCATCGCGTCGCCGATCAGGTCGAGGGCGGCCCGCTCGCCGTCCAGCGCCGGTCCGTCGGGGGCGCAGTGCAGGACGTTCACACCACCGCGGTGCACGACTTCGTCAGTGGCCACGGTCGATCCATTCCTGGAGGTGCGGAGCCTCGGCGCCGATGGTGGTGGGGTCGCCGTGACCGGTGAGGACCTTCGTCTCGGGCGGCAGGGTCAGCAGCCGCTCACGGATCGAGTCGATGATCGTCGGGAAGTGGGACCAGGAGCGGCCGGTGGCGCCCGGGCCGCCCTGGAAGAGGGTGTCGCCGGTGAAGACGGTGCCGAGGCCCGGGTCGTACAGGCAGACCGCGCCCGGCGCGTGCCCGGGGGTGTGCAGGACCTGGAGGTCGATGCCCGCGGCCTCGATGACCTGGCCGTCGCGCAGATGGCCGTCGGGGTCGCGGTCGGGGTGGGTCTGCTTCCACAGCGGCAGGTCGTCGGGGTGCAGCCAGATGGTGGCGCCGGTGCGGTCGGCGAGGGCGGGGGCGGCGTCGATGTGGTCGTTGTGGGCGTGGGTGCACACGATCGCGGTCAGCCTGCGGTCGCCCACGGCCTCCAGGATGGCGTCGGCGTCGTGGGCGGCGTCGATGACGATCACCTCGTGGTCGTCGCCGACGATCCAGACGTTGTTGTCGACGTCCCAGGTGCCGCCGTCGAGGCTGAACTGCCCGGAGGTGACGAGGCGTTCGATGCGGGCGGTCATCAGAGCACCACCACCGAGCGCAGGACGTCGCCGTGGTGCATGCGCTCGAACGCCTTCTCCACTTCGTCGAGTCGGATGGTCTCGGTCACGAACGCCTCCAGGTCCAGGCGGCCCTGCAGATGCAGGTCGATCAGCATGGGGAAGTCGCGGGAGGGCAGACAGTCGCCGTACCAGGAGGACTTGAGCGAGCCGCCGCGCCCGAAGACGTCGAGGAGCGGCAGTTCCAGCTTCATCTCCGGCGTCGGGACGCCGACCAGGACGACCGTGCCGGCGAGATCGCGGGCGTAGAAGGCCTGCTTGTACGTCTCCGGGCGGCCGACGGCCTCGATGACGACGTCGGCGCCGAAGCCGCCGGTCAGTTCGCGGATCGCCTCGACCGGGTCCGTGTCCTTCGAGTTCACGGTGTGGGTCGCGCCCATCGTGCGGGCCTTCTCCAGCTTCCGGTCGTCGATGTCCACGGCGATGATCTTCGCCGCGCCCGCGAGGTTCGAGCCGGCGATCGCCGCGTCGCCGACACCGCCGCAGCCGATGACGGCGACGGTGTCGCCCCGGCCGACGTTCCCGGTGTTGATGGCGGCGCCGATGCCCGCCATCACTCCGCAGCCGAGCAGGCCCGCGACCGCGGCGGAGGCCGACGGGTCGACCTTGGTGCACTGTCCCGCGGCGACCAGCGTCTTCTCGGCGAAGGCGCCGATGCCCAGGGCCGGCGAGAGTTCGGTGCCTCCCCCAGACTTCGTCCGGGAGGTGCCCCCAGTGAGGGTCATCCGCTGCTTCGCGTTGTGGGTGTTGAAGCAGTACCAGGGCCGGCCGCGCAGACAGGCCCGGCAATTGCCGCACACGGCACGCCAGTTGAGGATCACGAAGTCGCCGGGCGCGACCTCGGTCACCCCCTCGCCGACCGACTCCACGACACCGGCGGCCTCATGGCCGAGGAGGAACGGGAACTCGTCGTTGATCCCGCCCTGCTTGTAGTGCAGGTCGGTGTGGCAGACCCCGCAGGCCTGCACCTGGACGACGGCCTCCCCCGGTCCCGGATCGGGCACCACGATCGTCTCCACCCGCACCGGCTCGTCCTTGCCGGGTGCGATCACTCCGCGTACCTCCTGCGCCATGGCCCTGACCCCTTCGTTCGCCCGGTGTACGTCCCTCCGACCCTACGCGTGACTGATCAGTAACGGCACCGGTTCCGGGTGCGGCGAATACCCCTGGCGGTATCTCCGCCAGGCGGTCGGCCCTCGCAGCGGACGGGGCGGGCCGCCTGGACGTACGCCCACAAGGACTACGGGACCGGCGGCCTGGGATTGGGCCGGGCCACGGTGGAGGAGGCGCAGGAGCGGTCGGGGGGCCGGGGCCGTACTCCTC
>NZ_RSAJ01000025.1 GCF_003933965.1 Streptomyces sp. RP5T | reverse complement strand
GACGTGAGCTGCTCCAGCCGTCGCAGCCGGTTGAAGACCGTGTTGCGATGGCAGTACAGGCGCCCGGCGGCCCGGCCCGCCGAACCCTCGCACACCAGCCACACGTCGAGGGTCTCCAGGAGCACGGCCCGGGCGGCGGGCTCCAGCTCCAGAAGGGCACCGAACACGTCCTTGACCAGCCGGTCGGCCAGCTCCGGCTGGCTCACCACCAGCGCGGTCGGCATCCGCTGATCGAGGCGTACGACCGCGGTGGCGTCCGGCGCGCAGGTGCGCAGCGCGAGTTCGGCGAGCCGCCGGGCCCGGCCCAGCTCGGCGAGCCCCGGCACCACCGGGCTGATCCCGCCCGGCCCCGAACAACGCCCCTCCAGCGCACGCGCCACGCCGTCCAGGCCCTGGCCGGGCGCGAGGGCCACGACCGCCACCTCACCGTCCGCCCGCATACGCCAGATGAACCGGAACCCGGCGCCTCGCACCGGTCGCTCGGCCGCCTCCCGCCGCTCGGCCCGCAGCACCACCACCGCGTACGGCCCGTGCTCCGGCAGATCGAGCCCCGCCGCCGCCCGTGCCGCGAGCCCGGGAG
This sequence comes from Streptomyces sp. RP5T, assembly GCF_003933965.1. Classification (GTDB taxonomy): domain Bacteria; phylum Actinomycetota; class Actinomycetes; order Streptomycetales; family Streptomycetaceae; genus Streptomyces. The sequence goes on along the minus strand of NZ_RSAJ01000025.1, from coordinate 32,658 downwards.
TGGCCTGCCCCTCCAGCAGGGCGTCGAGCAGCGCCTGGAGCTGTTCGTCCGTACGCCGTCTGAGCTCCGCCTCGGTGGCCCGGTACGCCTCCGACGCGGCCTGCGCCTGCGCGTCCACCGCCGACCAGACCATCGTCGTCGACCGCATCAGCGCCGCCAGCCGCTCCGGCTCCCGCCCGGCGGTCCCCTCCACGAGCGCGTCCCACACCAGATAGCCGGCGTTCCGGTAGGCGTGCACCAGGAGGTCCAGGGGCAGCCCCTGGTGGGCCCGGCGCCGGCCCGCGTCCTCGGCGTACTCCAGGTCGCGGCGCGGTGAGTCCCGCGGCGCGGAGATCGTCTCGATGCCGATCCGTATCGCCTCCTCCGCCTCCCGCCACTGCTGGTCGTACGCCAGCACCTGCCCGTAGAGGGGGGAGTGGTCGGTGAGTTGTCGCAGGTGCTCGTCGACCAGTTCCGGCACCCGATCCAGCAGAGCCGTGCAGGACTCCGCGAGCAGCTTCCAGTCATGACCGGTCCGCGGTCGTCGCCCTCCCATGACCGGAGGATGCCACCGGGGCCCGGCCGCGCACAGGCCCCTGACACGCAGTGTTGTGCGCGAGCACAACGGTGGCACCGGCCCGCTGGGCACCCGCAGCGATTCCGCCGCGGGCCGTGGACGCCCGCCCGCACCGGTGCTGGGGTGAGCGCCACACCGAGTGCGGACAAAGGGGGAGCCCATGACCGGAGCCGGACTGGTCGTCCGGGACCTGTCGGTCGGATACGGCCCCGTGCGCGCCCTGCGCCGGGTGTCCCTGGAGGTGCCCGAGGGCGCCGTGGTGACGGTGCTGGGCGGCAACGGCGCGGGCAAGTCCACGCTGCTGCGGGCGATCAGCCGCACCCTCGCCTTCCACGGCGGCGCGGTCACCGAGGGCACGGTCACCCTGGACGGCCGCCGTCTCGACGCGCTTGCGCCCGACCGGGTGGTCGCCGCCGGAGTCTGCCAAGTACCGGAGGGACGAAGGGTGTTCGCGCGGATGACGGTCGCCGACAACCTCCGCGCGGGCGCCCTCGGCGGCACCCGCGCGGGACGGTCCGCGGCCCTCGACCGGGTCCACGAACTGTTCCCCGTGCTCGCCGAACGCGCGAACCAGCGGGCCGGACTCCTCTCCGGCGGCGAGCAGCAGATGCTCGCCGTCGCCCGCGCCCTGATGGCCGCCCCGCGCGTCCTGCTCCTCGACGAACCCTCCCTCGGCCTGGCCCCGCTCATGGCCCGGCGGATCGCCGACACCGTCCGCGAGATCAACACCCAGGGCACCTCCGTCCTCCTCGTCGAACAGAACGCGGCCCTCGCCCTGCGCCTCGCCACCCGCGCGTACGTCCTCGAAGTCGGCGAGGTCACCCTGTCGGGCCCGGCCGCCGAACTCGCCGCCTCCGACGAGGTCCGCCGCCGCTACCTCGGCGTGGTCGACGAGGACGCGGCGTCCGACGCGGACCGGACGACGGGCCGGACCCTCACGAGATGGAAGGGGTGACCACGTTGGACTCCCTGGAGGTCCGCGGGCTGACCGTCCGCTTCGCCGGACTCACCGCCCTCGACGACGTCGGCTTCACCGTCCGCCCCGGCACCGTCCACGCCCTCATCGGCCCCAACGGCGCCGGAAAGTCCACCTGCTTCAACGTCCTGTCCGGCGTGTACCGGGCCACCGAGGGCAGCGTCCGCTTCGGCCCGCACGAGCTCACCGGCATGCCCGCGCACCGCATCGCCGCCCTCGGTGTCGCCCGCATCTTCCAGAACCTCGCGCTGCCGCCGCGCGCATCGGTCGAGGACTGTCTGCTCCTCGGCCGGCACCGGCTCACCCGGACCGGGTTCCTCGCCGCGGGACTTCGGCTGCCCTCGGCGGTCCGCGAGGAACGGCGCCATCGTGAACGCGTCCGGGAGATCGCCGAGTTCGTCGGCATCGCGGACTGCCTGGCGCGGCCCGCGGGTTCCCTGCCGTACGGGCAGCAGAAGCTCGCCGAACTCGCCCGGGCGCTGTGCATGGAACCGCGCCTGCTGCTCCTCGACGAGCCGGTCGCGGGCATGACCGCCGACGAACGGCGCCGGACGGCCGCCGTGATCGCGGGCGTCCGCGACTCCTTCGGCATCTCGATCGTGCTGGTGGAACACGACATGGGGGTGGTGATGCGGCTCGCGGACGCGGTGACCGTACTGGACTTCGGGCGCCGGATCGCCGACGGCGCCCCCGCCGACGTACAGAACGATCCGGCCGTCGTGGAGGCATACCTGGGGGCCGCGTCATGAGCACCTTCGCCGAGATCCTGCTGAACGGCCTCTCGTTGGGGTCGGTCTACGCGCTCATCGCACTCGGCTTCGTGGTGATCTTCCGGGCCACCGAGGTCGTCAACTTCGCCCACGCGTCCCTGCTGTTGGCGGGCGGATACGTCACCGCGGCCCTGCACGACGACATCGGCTTCTGGCCCGCGCTGCTCACCGGGATCGCCGGTGCCGCCCTCGTCGGGGCCGCCGTGGAGTTCCTGGTGATGCGGCGCTACCGGGGCAGCGACCACAGTGTCCTGGCCATCGTCACCATCGGCGTGGACATCCTGCTCACCACCGAGCTGACCCGCCGTATCGGCACGGACGTCCTCACGCTCGGCGACCCGTGGGGGGACGCCGTGCTGACGGCCGGGCCGATCTCGCTCGCCCACACCCGGATCGCCGCGTTCGTGGCCGCCGCGCTGCTCATCACCGCGTTCCTGCTGGCGTTCCGGTACACCGCGTGGGGGATCGCGATGCGGGCGGCGGCGGAGAGCGCGGAGACGGCCGCGCTGATGGGGGTACGGCTCGGGCGGGTGTCGCTCGGCGCCTGGGCGGTGGCGGGCGGACTCGCCGCCGTGGCCGCCCTGTTCCTCACCGTGTTCCCGACGCCGGGCCTGGAGCGGGCCACCTCGCTGGCCGCGCTCAAGGCGTTCCCGGCCGCCATCCTCGGCGGACTGGACTCGACGACGGGTGCGCTGGTGGGCGGCCTGCTGGTCGGCGTCACGGAATCCCTCGCGACCGGCTACCAGAGCGATCTGACCTTCCTGGGCCGCGGGTTGGGAGACCTGGCGCCCTACCTCGTGATGGTCGCGATCCTGCTCGTACGGCCCGCCGGACTGTTCGGCACGAAGGAGCTCGCCCGTGTCTGAGGCCCTGGTCAAGCCGCTGCGGGCGGTCCGGTCGCGTACGTACGCCGGCGCCGCCGGAGCAGGGATCCTGCTGGCGCTGCCCTTCTACCTGGACCGGTTCTGGCTCCAGACCGGCCTGTTCGCCATGGCCGCCGCGATCGGCGCGATCGGCATCAACCTCCTCACCGGGGCGACCGGCCAGCTCTCCATGGGGCACGCCTTCTTCCTCGCCGTCGGAGCCTACGGCTACTGCGTGTTCGCGGGGGACGGCGGCGACGGGCTGACCGGGCTCGGGCTGCCGACCTGGCTCGCGGCCGTGCTCGCGGTGCTCGTCGCGGGTGCCGCCGGCGGTCTGTTCAGCCCCATCTCCGGGCGGCTCAGCGGCGCCTACCTGGGCATCGCCACCCTCGCGCTGGTCTTCATCGGCCAGCACGTCATGTTCAACGCCCACGACCTGACCGGCGGCGCCAACGGCCGTGACGTCCCGCCGCTGAGCCTGTTCGGCCTCACCTTCGACGACCGTGAACTCCTCGTCGCCGCCGTGCCGTTCGGGTCGGCGGAGAAGCTCTGGTACGCAGGTCTCGTCCTCCTGGTGGCCGGCGCCCTCTTCGCACGGGGCGTCCTGCGCGGCCGTCCGGGCCGGGCCATGAACGCGATCCGCGACCACCGCATCGCCGCCGGAGTGCTCGGCGTGCCGGTCGCCCGCCACCGTGCCGCCGTCTTCGTGCTCTCGTCGATGTACGCGGGCCTCGCCGGCGTCCTGCTCGCGCTGGTCTTCCAGCGGACGGTCCCCGACTACTTCGGCATCACGCTCTCGCTCGAGTACCTCGCGATGATCGTCATCGGAGGGCTCGGCTCGGTCTCCGGGGCGGTGGCGGGGGCCGTGTTCGTGTCCCTGCTGCCGCAGCTGCTGACCCGCTACAGCGACGCGCTGCCGCTGGTCTCCGACCCCGGCACGGGCGGTATCGCACCGGGCGAGGCATCCCGGTACCTCTACGGCGCCGCCGTCGTGCTGGTGGTGCTGTTCCTGCCCGGCGGTCTGGTCGGGACGGCCGTACGGCGTCGAGTCACCACCCATCCAAGGGAGGAACGATGATCAGGACACACGGCGCCAGGGCCGCCGCGGGCGCGCTCGCCGCGCTGCTGGTACTGGCCGGATGCAGCTCCAAGGCCAAGGACTCCGACGACGGCGACAAGGCCGCCGCGGGCGGCGTGAGGACCGGCGACGGCATCTCAGGGAAGACGATCACGCTCGGCGCGCTCACCGACATGACCGGCGTCTACGCGACCCTCGGAAAGAGCGTCACCCAGGCCCAGCAGCTGTACGTGAAGCAGCTGAACGCCGCCGGCGGCGTCTGCGGCTACAAGGTGGACCTCGCGGTCCGCGACCACGGCTACGACCCGCAGAAGGCCGTCTCCGGCTACACCGAGCTGGAGCCGAAGGTGCTGGGCTTCACGCAGTTCATCGGCTCGCCGTTCGTCGCCGCGGTCAAGCAGCGCATCGACGGCCAGGACAAGGGGCTGGTGCTCCCGCAGGCATGGTCGTCCGCGCTGCTGGGCAGCCCGTACATCCGGGTCATCGGATCCACGTACGACATCGAGACGATGAACGCGGTCGACTTCCTGATCAAGGAGAAGGGAGTGAAGAAGGGCGACAGGATCGGCCACGTCTACTTCGAGGGGGACTACGGCGAGAGCGCGCTGGTCGGCTCGAAGCACATCGCGAAGCAGTCCGGGCTGACCGTCGTCGAGCAGAAGATCAAGCCCACCGACAACGACATGACGGCCCAGGTCACCGCCCTCAAGCAGGCCGGCGTCAAGGCGATCGTGATCAGCGCGGGCCCGCGGCAGGCGGCCTCGCTGGTCGGAGTGGCGGCGGCGAGCGGATTCGCCGTGCCGGTCATCGGCAACAACTCCGCCTTCGCGCCGCAGCTCCTCGCCACCCAGGCGGGCCCCGCGCTGATGAAGAACTATTACGTGGCCTCCCCCTCGCTCCCGATCGGCGCGGACACCCCGCAGGCGAAGAAGCTGGTCGCCGACTACCGGGCCGCCTACCCGAAGGACGCCCTGGACAACGGCATCGTGGCCGGCTGGACCGCCGTGTCCGCCTTCGGGGAGGCCCTGAAGAAGGCCTGCGCGAGCAAGGACCTCACCAGGGAGGGCGTGGACAAGGCCCTGCTGTCGATCGACTCCTACGACATCGGCTTCGGCGTCGCCCAGGACTTCACCGACCCCACGTCCCCGTCCTCCCACGAGAGTGTGATCCTCCAGCCGGACAAGAACGTCACCGGCGGCATGAGGGTCGTACGGGAGGCCGGGGCGTCGGAGGCGGCGGAAGGGTACACACCGGGGGCGTGAGACGCCCGCCGGGCACACGACGAGGGGCCCGAACCGTCACCGGTTCGGGCCCCTCGGGAGTACAACGGTCAAGCGCTACGGCAGCTGGGCCGCCCGCGCCTCACGCCGGTTGCCGCGGAAGTTGTTCACCCGGCGGGCCGTGGCGAACAGCGGGATCACCGCGCCCATGACGAGCTGCAGGGCGCAGCCGGTCTGGAGCAGCAGCTGACCGCTCGGGGCACCGAAGGCCCAGGCCGCGAGCAGCCCCATCGCCAGCACGATCCAGGAGAGCATCGCCACCGCCAGCCGCCCCCGCGGCTTCGGGTACTCCACCCGGCTCACCATCAGCCACGCGGTGCCCAGGATCGCCAGGAGCGTCGCCACGAAGGGCAGCTCAAGCAGCACGATCGCGACCACCGTCAGCGCGCCGAAGGGGCTCGGCATGCCCTGGAACATGCCGTTCGCCGGCGTGACACAGGAGAATCTCGCCAGCCTCAGCACGACAGCCAGCAGCACCACCACGGCCCCCACCGCCGCCACCCGCTGCGACGCGTCGTCGGCGACCATGCCGTAGACGAGCACGAAGTACGCCGGCGCGAGGCCGAAGCTGATCAGGTCGGAGAGGTTGTCCAGCTCGGCGCCCATCGGCGAGGAGCGCAGCTTGCGCGCCACCAGGCCGTCGAACAGGTCGAAGACCGCCGCGCACAGCATCAGGATGACGGCCGTGGCCGCGCTGTTGCGCGCCATGCCGGACTCCTGGCTGTCGGTCAGGTGCGGGATCAGGATGCCCGTGGTGGTGAAGTACACCGCCATGAAGCCGCACGTGGCGTTGCCGAGGGTGAGGGTGTCCGCTATCGACAGGCGGAGAGAAAGAGGCATCTCCTCCTCGTCGTCGACCTCGTCGGCCTCGGGCACCCAGCCCGCCTGGGTCTCAGGATCAATCACGGTCAATGCGAGTCACCCCAGCCACCGTCTTCTGGCCGACCTCGACCGCGACCTCCACGCCCTCGGGCAGGTAGATGTCGACGCGCGAGCCGAACCGGATCAGACCGATGCGGTCACCCTGCTCGACCTTCGTGCCCTGCGGGATGTAGGGGACGATGCGGCGGGCCACCGCGCCGGCGATCTGGATCATCTCGATGTCACCGAGTTCGGTGTCGAAGTGCCAGACGACGCGCTCGTTGTTCTCGCTCTCCTTGTTGAACGCCGGAACGAACCCGCCGGGGATGTGCTCGACCGAGGTCACCGTGCCGGAGAGAGGCGCGCGGTTGACGTGGACGTTGAGCGGGCTCATGAAGATCGCGACGCGGGTGCGCCCGTCCTTCCACGGCATGATGCTCTGCACCACACCGTCGGCGGGCGAGATGACCCGGCCCTGGGCGATCTCGCGCTCGGGGTCGCGGAAGAACCACAGCATGCCCGCCGCCAGCGCGGTGGCGGGCACGGCGACGGCCTTGGCGGCGCCCGACTTGCGCGCGCGTACCAGGCTCAGTGCTGCGGTGGCGACGGTCGGGAGGAGCCACGGCGATGCTCCGCGCGCCAGGCGTACGCCTGCCAGGCTGTCGCGAGGTGCAGAGGTTTGGCTGTGGGGCATGGATGACCTTCGTAGCGGATGATGCCGCGCACTAGACGGGGGACGGCGGCTTTCCGGGATCGTACCGGTCGCGGGCCACAACTGGGCAAGCCAGGAAGCCGAGTCGAGGGCTGAACCGTAGGAAAGGGGTGTGATCTTCTTCTCCAAGAAAACACCCCGTATCCGGACATCTAGCCCTGGAACCGATACTCTTCGAGCAGCCTGCGACCGATGATCATTTTCTGGATCTCGGCGGTACCTTCACCGATCAGCAGCATCGGAGCCTCACGGTAGAGGCGCTCGATCTCGTACTCCTTGGAGAAGCCGTAGCCGCCGTGGATCCGGAAGGCGTCTTCCACGACCTCCTTGCAGTATTCGGAGGCGAGGTACTTCGCCATCCCTGCCTCAAGGTCGTTTCGCTCCCCGGAGTCCTTTTTGCGAGCCGCGTTGACCATCATCGCATGCGCGGCCTCGACCTTGGTAGCCATCTCGGCCAGCTTGAACTGAATCGCCTGATGCTGGGCGATCGCCTTGCCGAAAGTGTGACGCTGCTGGGCGTACCGGACGCCCAGTTCGAAGGCACGCTGAGCGACGCCGCAACCACGGGCCGCCACGTTGACGCGTCCCACTTCCACGCCGTCCATCATTTGGTAAAAACCTCGGCCGGTGACCCCGCCGAGCACCCGATCGGCCGGAAGTCGCAGGCCATCCATGATCAGCTCGGTGGTGTCGACGCCCTTGTAGCCCATCTTGTCGATCTTCCCGGGGATGGTGAGGCCGGGGCGGACCTCTCCGAAGCCGGGCTCCTTCTCGATCAGGAAGGTCGTCATCGACTTGTGCGGTTTGGCGGCCGCTTCCTCGGGGGAGTGTCCTTCGTCACTTCGGACGAGAACGGCGACCAGAGTTGACGTTCCGCCGTTCGTCAGCCACATCTTCTGGCCGTTGAGGACGTATTCGTCACCGTCCTTGACCGCCTTGGACGTGATGGCCGACACGTCCGAGCCGAGACCCGGCTCCGACATCGAGAAGGCGCCCCGGACGTCGCCGGCCGCCATGCGCGGCAGGAAGTGGTCCCTCTGCTCCTGCGTGCCGTGCTGCTTGAGCATGTACGCCACGATGAAGTGGGTGTTGATGATGCCGGAGACCGACATCCAGCCGCGGGCGATCTCCTCGACGCACAGCGCGTACGTCAGGAGGGACTCGCCCAGACCGCCGTACTCCTCGGGGATCATCAGGCCGAACAGGCCCAACTCCTTGAGCCCGTCGACGATCTGCTGCGGGTACTCGTCGCGGTGCTCCAGCTCGGTCGCGACCGGGATGATCTCCTTGTCCACGAAGTCGCGGACGGTGGACAGGATCTCCTGCTGGACGTCCGTGAGGCCGTGGGTCTGAGCGAGGCGTGCCATGTCGGTCAGCCCTCCTGAAGTTCCGGGCGGCCGGGCTGCTCGCCGCCGCGCTCCTTGATGTAGGTCTCGGTGGGCACCATGACCTTGCGGCGGAACACGCAGACCAGCGTGCCGTCCTGCTTGTAGCCCTTGGTCTCGACGTACACGATCCCGCGGTCGTTCTTCGACTTGGAGGGCCACTTGTCGAGCACGGTCGTCTGGCCGTAGATCGTGTCGCCGTGGAAGGTCGGCGCCACGTGCTTCAGCGACTCGATCTCCAGGTTGGCGATCGCCTTGCCGGAGACGTCCGGCACCGACATGCCGAGCAGCAGGGAGTAGATGTAGTTCCCGACCACGACGTTCTTGCCGAAGTCCGTCGTCTTCTCGGCGTAGTTGACGTCCATGTGGAGCGGGTGGTGGTTCATGGTGAGGAGACAGAAGAGGTGGTCGTCGTACTCGGTGACCGTCTTCCCGGGCCAGTGCTTGTAGACCGCCCCGACCTCGAACTCCTCGTAGGTGCGTCCGAACTGCATGCTCACGCCTCCGGAATCTCGAACTTCGAGGTGCGCTGCATGCCGGCCGCGCGTCCCTTGCCGGAGATGACCAGCGCCATCTTGCGGCTGGCCTCGTCGATCATCTCGTCGCCGAGCATCGCCGAGCCCTTCTTGCCGCCCGCCTCGGACGTGTAGTAGTCGTACGCGTCCAGGATCAGCTCGGCGTGGTCGTAGTCCTCCTGGGAGGGCGAGAAGATCTCGTTGGACGCCTCGACCTGGCCCGGGTGCAGCACCCACTTGCCGTCGAAACCGAGGGCCGCGGCGCGCTGGGCGACCTCGCGGTAGCCGTCGATGTTGCGGATCTGCAGGTAGGGGCCGTCGATCGCCTGGAGGTTGTTGGCGCGGGCGGCCATCAGGATCTTCATCAGGATGTAGTGGTAGGCGTCCGCCGGGTAGCCGGGCGGCTGCTCGCCCACGACCAGCGACTTCATGTTGATCGACGCCATGAAGTCGGCCGGGCCGAAGATGATCGTCTCGACGCGCTGGGAGGCGGTCGCGATCTCGTTGACGTTGTTGAGGCCCTGCGCGTTCTCGATCTGCGCCTCGATGCCGATCTTGCCGACCTCGAAGCCCATCGTCTTCTCGATCTGGGTCAGCAGCAGGTCCAGCGCGACGATCTGCTCGGCCGTCTGCACCTTCGGCAGCATGATGCAGTCGAGGTTCTGGCCGGCGCCCTCGACGACCGTGACGACGTCGCGGTACGTCCACTCGGTCGTCCAGTCGTTGACGCGCACGACCCTCGTCTTGCCGGTCCAGTCGCCCTCGTTGAGGAACTTGACGATGGTGTGCCGCGCCTCGGGCTTGGCGAGCGGGGCGCACGCGTCCTCCAGGTCGAGGAAGACCTGGTCCGCCGGGAGGCCCTGCGCCTTCTCCAGGAAGCGGGGGTTGCTCCCGGGGACCGCGAGGCAGGAGCGTCGCGGACGCAGACGGTTGACGGGCGTGGTCATGCGGGGACCTCCAGGGGGTCGAGCTTGTTCGCGTACCGGATCTCGTCGACGATGCGGCCGATGATCCCGGTGATGTCGAAGTCCTTCGGGGTGAAGACCGCGGCCACGCCGGCAGCCCTGAGCTGTTCGGCGTCACCATGGGGGATGATGCCACCGGCGATCACCGGTATATCTGTGGCACCGGCCACACGGAGCCGGTCCAGGACGTCCGGCACCAGCTGGGCGTGCGAGCCGGACAGGATGGACAGCCCGACCGCGTGCACGTCCTCGGCCAGGGCCGCGTCCACGATCTGCTCCGGGGTCAGCCGGATGCCCTGGTAGACCACCTCGAAGCCGGCGTCACGCGCGCGTACGGCGATCTGCTCGGCCCCGTTGGAGTGCCCGTCCAGGCCCGGCTTGCCGACCAGGAAGCGGAGCTTGCCGACACCGAGGTCCTTCGCCGTCAGGTCGACCTTGCGGCGGACGTCGGCCATCGCCGAGCCCTCCTCCGCGGGCACCGCGACCGGCGCCGAGGAGACGCCCGTGGGCGCCCGGAACTCGCCGAACACCTCCCGCAGGGCCCCCGCCCACTCGCCGGTCGTCACGCCCGCGCGGGCGCACTCCAGGGTGGCCTCCATGAGGTTGGCCGTGCCCTTGGCGGCCTCCTTCAGCTTCTCCAGCGCCTTGCAGGGGCGCGGGTGGTTGAAGGGCGGCTGGTAGCGGGTGTCGCGCCAGTGCTGGAGCCCGGCGATCACCCGGGCCTCGACGGCCGGGTCCACCGTCTGGATCGCGGTGTCCAGGTCGGCCGTCAGGGGGTTCGGCTCGGTCGTCTCGAAGATGTTGACGCCGACGATCTTCTCCTGGCCGGACTCGATCCGGGCCCGGCGCTCGGCGTGCGAGGAGACGAGCTGCGACTTGAGGTAGCCCGACTCGACGGCGGCCATCGCGCCGCCCATCTCCTGGATCCGCTCGATCTCCGCGAGGGACTCCTCGACCAGCCCGCCCACCTTCGCCTCGACGACGTGCGAGCCGGCGAAGACGTCCTCGTACTCCAGCAGGTCGCTCTCGTAGGCCAGCACCTGCTGCATCCGCAGCGACCACTGCTGGTCCCAGGGCCGGGGAAGGCCGAGGGCCTCGTTCCAGGCCGGCAGCTGGACGGCACGCGCGCGTGCGTCCTTCGAGAGCGTCACGGCCAGCATCTCCAGCACGATCCGCTGGACGTTGTTCTCCGGCTGCGCCTCGGTCAGCCCGAGGGAGTTGACCTGGACGCCGTAGCGGAAGCGGCGGTGCTTGGGGTTCTCGATGCCGTAGCGCTCCCGCGTGACCTGGTCCCAGATGCGGCCGAAGGCGCGCATCTTGCACATCTCCTCGATGAAGCGGACGCCCGCGTTCACGAAGAAGGAGATCCGGCCGACCACGTCGCCCATGCGCTCCTGCGGCACCTGGCCGGAGTCCCGGACGGCGTCCAGGACCGCGATGGCCGTCGACATCGCGTACGCGATCTCCTGGACCGGCGTGGCGCCCGCCTCCTGCAGGTGGTAGCTGCAGATGTTGATCGGGTTCCACTTCGGGATGTGGGAGACCGTGTACGCGATCATGTCGGTCGTCAGCCGGAGGCTCGGCCCCGGCGGGAAGACGTGGGTCCCCCGGGACAGGTACTCCTTGACGATGTCGTTCTGGGTCGTGCCCTGGAGCTGGGTGATGTCCGCGCCCTGCTCCTCGGCGACGACCTGGTAGAGCGCCAGCAGCCACATGGCGGTGGCGTTGATCGTCATCGAGGTGTTCATCTGCTCCAGGGGGATGTCCTGGAACAGCCGGCGCATGTCACCGAGGTGCGCGATCGGCACGCCGACCCGGCCCACCTCGCCGCGGGCGAGGATGTGGTCGGAGTCGTAGCCGGTCTGCGTCGGCAGGTCGAAGGCCACGGAGAGCCCTGTCTGCCCCTTGGCGAGGTTGCGCCGGTACAGCTCGTTGGACGCCTCGGCCGTGGAGTGACCGGCGTAGGTCCGCATGAGCCACGGCCGGTCCTTCTCCCGCTTGCCTTCGGCGGGCTGACGCTCAGTCATCTATGACCCCGGGTGTCTCAGATGTTGCGGAAGCGGTTGATGGCGTCGATGTGCTGGGCGCGCTTCTCCTCGTCGCGCACACCCAGGCCCTCCTCGGGGGACAGGCACAGCACGCCGACCTTGCCCTGGTGGAGGTTGCGGTGCACGTCGTAGGCGGCCTGGCCGGTCTCCTCCAGGGAGTAGACCTTCGACAGGGTCGGGTGGATCTTGCCCTTCGCGATGAGCCGGTTGGCCTCCCAGGCCTCGCGGTAGTTGGCGAAGTGCGAGCCGATGATCCGCTTCAGCGACATCCACAGGTAGCGGTTGTCGTACTCGTGCATGTAGCCCGAGGTGGAGGCGCAGGTGGTGATGGTGCCGCCCTTGCGGGTGACGAACACGGAGGCGCCGAAGGTCTCGCGGCCGGGGTGCTCGAAGACGATGTCGATGTCCTCGCCGCCGGTCAGTTCGCGGATGCGCTTGCCGAAGCGCTTCCACTCCTTCGGGTCCTGGGTCTGCTCGTCCTTCCAGAACTTGTAGCCCTCGGCGTTGCGGTCGATGATCGCCTCGGCGCCCATCGCCCGGCAGATGTCCGCCTTCTGCGGCGAGGAGACGACACAGATCGGGTTGGCGCCACCGGCGAGCGCGAACTGGGTGGCGTACGAGCCGAGTCCACCGCTCGCGCCCCAGATCAGGACGTTGTCGCCCTGCTTCATGCCGGCGCCGTTGCGGGAGACGAGCTGCCGGTAGGCGGTCGAGTTCACGAGGCCCGGGGCGGCGGCCTCCTCCCAGCTGAGGTGGTCCGGCTTCGGCATCAGCTGGTTGGACTTGACGAGCGCGATCTCGGCGAGGCCGCCGAAGTTGGTCTCGAAGCCCCAGATCCGCTGCTCGGGGTCGAGCATGGTGTCGTTGTGGCCGTCCGAGGACTCCATCTCGACGGACAGGCAGTGCGCGACGACCTCGTCACCGGGCTTCCAGGCGTTGACGCCCGGGCCGGTGCGCAGGACGACACCCGCGAGGTCGGAGCCGATGATGTGGTACGGCAGGTCGTGCCGCTTGGCCAGCTCGTTGGTGCGCCCGTAGCGCTCCAGGAACCCGAAGGTGGACAGCGGCTCGAAGATCGAGGTCCACACCGAGTTGTAGTTGACACTCGATGCCATGACGGCGACCAGGGCCTCGCCCGGGCCGAGTTCGGGCAGCGGCACGTCGTCGAGGTGGATCGACTTGCGCGGGTCCTTGTCGCGGGTCTCCAGGCCCGCGAACATCTCCGTCTCGTCCTTGTGCACGGTGATCGCGCGGTACGACTCGGGGAGCGGCATGGCGGCGAAGTCGGCCGGCGTCGAGTCCGGCGACTGGATCGCGTCCAGGATGTCCTTCACGGTCACGGTGTTGCCTCCGGCGAATGGCGTCTTGAGGGGAGACGCTGAGGGTTACGTCGGTGCCGTCGGTTCGGCGGTCTTGCTGTGCGGCAGCGCTTTGTGGCGCGGGAGGTTGCCTGTGACGCAGGCGTCCGGGCGGGCAGCTCGATGAGTTGCTGGGACAGCCGACGTGCGAAAGGTCTCTGCACGCCGGCCGCCCGGACACCTTCAACGTAAGACACCGCGTGCCACCCCGCAAGGCACTGAGTGCCAGAGATTGCTCTCAGGTGAAATCTTTACGTAACAAATGAGCGATGATCGATCGAACGGGGGCTGAAAGGTAGGGGAAAAGGGGCTCTGACATGCCAAAACGGCCACCCCGAAGGGTGGCCGTCGTCACAGCGTCGAAGAACCGCTCAGCGCTCCTTGAGCGCCTGCTCGATGGCCCGCATCACCTCGTCGAGCGGTGCGTCGGTGCGGGCGACGGTCACCAGCACCTCGCCCGTGGACGTCACCGCGGCGGGAGCCGGCCGCGTCGCGGTCGTGGTGTCCCGTCCCGCCCCGATCCCCGTCCCGAACGTCTTGCGCACGATGGCGAAGGCGTGGTCCAGCTGGGCCTCGACGTCCCCCTGCCCGCCGGCCCGCAGCCAGCGCCGCAGCACGTGGTTGTGGGCCGTGACCACGGCGGACGCGGCGACCTCCGCGAGCAGGGGGTCGTCGTTGGCGTCGTCGTCGTGCGCGTGCTCGTCGAAGTGCCCGAGCAGATACCGCGTGAACAGCCGCTCGTAGCGGGCCACCGACGCGATCTCCGCCTCCCGCAGCGTCGGCACCTCGCGCGTCAGCTTGTAGCGGGCGACCGAGATCTCCGGCCGGGCCGCGTACATCTTCATGACTTCCTTGATGCCGCGGCACACCGTGTCGAGCGGATGCTCGTGCGCGGGGGCCGCGTTGAGCACGGCCTCCGCCCGGATCAGGGTGTCGTCGTGGTCGGGGAAGATCGCCTCTTCCTTGGAACGGAAGTGACGGAAGAAGGTGCGGCGGGCGACACCTGCCGCGGCCGCGATCTCGTCGACGGTCGTCGCCTCGTACCCCTTGGTGGAGAACAGCTCCATCGCGGCGGCGGCCAGTTCTCGGCGCATCTTGAGCCGCTGGGCGGCCGCGCGACTGCCTGCGGCGCTTTCCGGCGCGTCGGACGTGGCTGGTGTACGGGACGACCTGGCGGGCTGGGACATGACCCGAACGTACTGCATGTGCGCAGGTTGGTGCGCGTGTCCGGGATCGGTCCCGCCCGGGACCGGCGGGGTGTCGCCGGATCCCGTGGGCGGGGGAGGACTGCCCGGACCGAGCAGCCCGCCCCAGTCCTCGCCGTCCGTGAACCAGTCGCCGACGGGCTCAGCGGCGGGCATATTCGCGGAAGCCACGGCCGGTCTTGCGGCCGAGGCAGCCCGCGGCCACCAGGTGCTCCAGGAGGGGGGCCGGAGCCAGACCCGGGTCGCGGAACTCGCGGTGCAGGACCTTCTCGATCGCGAGCGAGACGTCGAGACCGACGACGTCAAGGAGCTCGAAGGGACCCATCGGGTACCCGCCGCCCAGCTTCATCGCCGCGTCGATGTCGTCGAGGGACGCGTAGTGCTCCTGCACCATCTTGATCGCGTTGTTCAGGTACGGGAACAGCAGGGCGTTGACGATGAAGCCCGCGCGGTCGCCGCAGTCGACCGCGTGCTTCTTGATCCTGCCGCACACCTCACGGACCGTGGCATGGACGTCCTCGGCCGTCAGGACAGTGCGGACGACCTCGACCAGCTTCATCGCCGGCGCCGGGTTGAAGAAGTGCATGCCGATCACGTCCTGCGGGCGCGAGGTGGCACGGGCGCAGGCGACGACGGGCAGCGAGGAGGTCGTGGTGGCCAGGACCGCACCCGGCTTGCAGACCTTGTCCAGGGCGGCGAACAGCTGCTGCTTGATCTCCAGGTCCTCGGCGACGGCCTCGACGGCCAGGTCGACGTCCGCGAACGCCTCGTAGGAGCCCGCCGCGGTGATCCGGTCCAGGGTCTGGGCGGCCGCCTCGGCGCTCATGCGGCCCTTGTCGACGGAGCGCGAGAGCGACTTGCCGATACGGGCCTTCGCCGTCTGCGCCTTCTCCTCGCTGCGGGCCGCCAGCACGACCTCGTAACCGGCCTTGGCGAACACCTCCGCGATCCCGGACGCCATGGTCCCGGAACCGGCGACCCCGACCGAGCGGACCTCGCGGCCCGCGACCTTCTCGGAGCTCTCCAGGGGCGTCAGCGCGTCCCGCACGACCGTCGCGCTGCCCGGGGCCTCGTACGTGTAGAAGCCGCGTCCCGACTTACGGCCCGTCAGACCCGCCTCGCTGAGCTGCTTGAGGATCGGGGCGGGGGCGTGCAGCCGGTCGTGGGACTCGGCGTACATGGCCTCCAGGACCGTGCGCGCGGTGTCGACGCCGATCAGGTCGAGCAGGGCGAGCGGGCCCATGGGCAGGCCGCAGCCGAGCCGCATCGCCGCGTCGATGTCCTCACGGGAGGCGTACTTCGCCTCGTACATCGCGGCCGCCTGGTTGAGGTAGCCGAACAGCAGTCCGTCGGCGACGAAACCGGGCCGGTCGCCGACCGCGACGGGCTCCTTGCCGAGGTCGAGGGCGAGGTTGGTGACCGCGGTGACGGCCGCGGGGGCGGTGAGCACCGAGGAGACGACCTCGACCAGCTTCATCGCGGGCGCCGGGTTGAAGAAGTGCAGGCCCAGCACCCGCTCCGGGCGGGCCGAGTCGGCGGCCAGCCGGGTCACGGACAGGGCGTTGGTGCCGGTCGCGAGGATCGTCTCCGGGCGCACGATCGCGTCGAGCTCGCGGAAGATCTGGTGCTTGATCTCGTACGACTCCGGAGCCACCTCGATGACGAGGTCGGCGTCGGCCGCCGTGCGCAGATCGGTGGAGGTGCGGACGCGGGCGAGGACGTCCGCGCGCTCCTGCTCGGTCAGCCGGCCGCGCTCCACGGCACGGGCGGTCGCGGCCTCCAGGGTGGCGACGGCCTTGGCGGCCTGCGCCTCGCTGACGTCGATGCCGACGACCTCGCGGCCGGCCCGGGCGAGGACCTCGGCGATGCCGGTGCCCATGGTGCCGAGGCCGACGACGGCGATCGTCCTGAGCGGGGACAGAGAGGGGTCGGACAGGGGAGTGGCCATCGCGGAACTCCAGGAATGAGGGTGACGACTGGGAGCGCGACCCGGCACGCCGAGGGGCGCACCGGGTGCGGAAAGAACCTGCTGGATGCGGGTGTTGCCGGGCTGCGAGCGCACACGCCCGGACCGTGCTCGCGGGCATCGCACACGCCCGCGCAACGGTGGATCCGACCGGCCCTGTCCCAGGCCGGGTCGTGCTGGTGGTACCCGAGGTACCGAACCGACTGCTGCTCTCGCGGCGGCTGCGTCACCAGGCCACCGCAAGGGGTTCCGCGAGTGGGTAACTCGCTCGTCTGAGCTTAACCGGTGGGTAACGAGCGCGCCAGCCCCCGGATTTGTGATGTACGTCCCGCGCCCCGGGCGGGCCCCCTAACCTCGGGTTCATGGACGAAGAGTTGCGATCACTCACGGAACGCTTACGGCAGGAGGCGAGAGCGTCGGCGGCCTTCGACCGGCTGGTGGCGACCGAGGACCCGGACCGGCTGGCCGGTGTGCTCACCGAACCCGGACAGCCCTTGTGGGCCCGGGAGCTGGCCGCCTTCCGGCTCGGCCTCGCCGGGGACCGCCGGGCCTTCGAGTCGCTCGTCCTGCTGCTGAACCACCGCGACCCGCCCCGCTGCGCCGCCGCCGCGTACGCCCTCGCCCGGCTCGGCGACCCGCGCACGGCCCGCGCGGCAGCCGCCCTCGCCACCAACGAACTGCGGGTCGCCTACGCCCTGCACCCGGTCCGGCTGCTCGCCGAGCTGCGCGCCCCCGAGTCCGTCCCCGCCCTCATCACCACCCTGGAGCGCAGGCTGCGCCCGCACGACCCCTACCGCCGGGTGGCGCTCGCCTGCGTGGACGGCCTCGGCGCCCTGGCCGACGCCCGCGCCAGACCCGTGCTCAACGAGGCCCTCGCCCATCCGGCGCTCGCGGAGGCGGCGGTGCGGGCGCTGGCGCGCATCCCACGGCAGCGGGGAGGTGTCACCGGGACAGGTCCCTGACGTACCGCACCTCGGGCACCGCGACCCCGTCCACCTCGTAGGGATCCTCGGCGCCGTCGGCCGAGAAGCCGTGGCGTTCGTAGAAGTGCCGGGCGCGGGTGTTGCCCTTGAGGACCCGCAGGAGCATGCGGGGGTGGCCGGCGGACGTGCAGCGGCGTACGGACTCCTGGAGCAGGGCGTGGCCGAGACCGCTGCCGTACCGCCGCGCGTCCACGTAGATCGCGTACAACTCGGCGTCCCGGGTGCGGACTTCGCCCTCGCGGTAGGGGCCGTGGCAGGCCCAGCCGAGGATCTCGCCGGCCCGCTCGGCGACCAGGTCCACCACGCTGCCGCCGCCCTGTCCGAACCGGGCCCGGCGGCGCTCGGCGTCCTCGGGCACGCTGAGCGCGTCGAGGAACGGCTGGGGCATGAGGCCCCGGTAGGCGCTCTGCCAGCCCCGGATCCGGATCTCGGAGACACGGTCGCAGTCGGCGAGGGTCATCTCGCGGATGAGGAGGGGGTCGTCCATGGGGGCACGCTAGGCGGCCTCTCCCGTCGCCGGCCTCCCCTTTACCCGCCCAGCACCGCGAACGCCTCGACCTCCAGCAGGAACTCCGGCCGCACCAGCGCCGCCACCTGCACCGCCGAGGCCGCCGGCAACCGGTCGTCGGGTATGTGCTCGGCACGCGCGGCGCGGATGGCCGGCAGGTGCGCCATGTCCGTGACGAAGTAGGTGAGTTTGACGACCTCGTCGAATCCCGCCCCGGCGGCGGCCAGGCAGCGGCGGAGGTTCTCGAAGACCTGGCGGGCCTGGGCGGCGGCGTCGCCGATCCCGACGGGCCTGCCGTCCTCGTCGACCGCGACCTGGCCCGAGACCGCCACGAAGCGACCGCTGCCCAGCACCACGTGGGAGTACTGGGCGGCGGGGGCGACCCCGGCGGGGGCGGGAATCCTCGTCAGCTCACTCATGCGTCCATGGTGGACCACGGCACTGACAACGCCCGTCCCCGACGGAGCGTCAGGCGCTCAGCCGCGGGGACCGAGCAGCCCGTGCAGCGTCGCGCCGCGCGAGGACGCGGAGGCCGCCTTGGAGGTCAGCGGCTTCGGGTCGGGCAGCGCCTCGCACACCGCGTCGGCCTCGCCGCCGCCGCGCGGCACCCTGCCGTCGGTCAGATACGCGGTCAGGTACTTGTCCAGGCAGGTGTTCCCGCTCAGCGTGATGCCGTGGTTCCCGCCGCCCCGCTCGACGACGAGACTGGAGTCCGCCAGCAGCCGGTGGACCGTGACGCCACCCTCGTACGGGGTGGCCGCGTCGTTCGTCGCCTGGAAGAGCAGCGCCGGCGGCAGCTTGCCGTTGGCGACGTTCACCGGGCCCAGCGACGCGGTGGGCCAGAACGCGCACGGCGCGTTGTACCAGGCGTTGTTCCAGGTCATGAACGGGGCCTGCTCGTACGCGTCCCAGCTGTCCTTCTGCCACTGGCGCCAGTCGCGCGGCCAGGAGGCGTCACGGCACTGCACCGAGGTGTAGACGCTGTAGCCGTTGTCCCCGGACGCGTCCACGGCGGCGAAGTGCTCGTACGCCTCGACCAGCGGATCGGCGTTCTTGCCGTTCACGTATGCCGCGAACGCCTCGGCCAGGTACGGCCAGTAGCCGTTGTAGTAGCCGCCCGGGATGAAGGTGTCCTCCAGTTCGGAGGCGCCGACCTTGCCGCCCGCGGGCTTCTTGGCCAGGGCCGCCCGCATCGCGTACCACTTGGCCTCGATGCTCTCCGGGTCGGTGCCGAGCCGGTACGTGGCGTCGTACTTGGCGATCCAGGCCATCAGCGCGCGGTGCCGGTCGTTGAAGGCGTGGTCCTGCGCGAGGTTGTCGTCGTACCAGACGCCGGTCGGGTCCACGATCGAGTCCAGGACCAGGCGCCTGACCTGGTGCGGGAAGAGCTTCGCGTAGACCGCGCCCAGATAGGTGCCGTACGAGTAGCCGAAGTAGTTGATCCTCCCGGCGCCGAGGGCCCGGCGGATCGCGTCCATGTCCCGCACCGTGCTGAGGGTGTCGATGTACGGCAGGACGTTCGCGTACTTGCGCCCGCAGGCCGCGGCGAAGGACTGGGCGCGCCTGAGGTTGGCCCGCTCGATGGCGGGTGTGCTCGGCACGGAGTCCGGGCGCACCGGGTTGAAGTGGCCCGGCTCGCAGTCCAGGGCGGGCTTGCTCGCGCCCACCCCGCGCGGGTCGAAGCCGATGACGTCGTACTGCGCCGCGACGGCCTTGGGCAGGCCGGAGGCGATGAACCCGGCGAAAGTCAGGCCGCTGCCGCCAGGGCCGCCGGGGTTGACCAGCAGCGGGCCCTGGTACCGCTTCGCGGTGTGCGGGACGCGGGAGAGCGCCAGGGTGATCTGCTGTCCGCGCGGGTGCGCGTGGTCGAGCGGCACCTTGAGGGACGCGCACTGGAGCGTCGGATAGTCGGCGGTGCCGCATTTCCTCCAGGTGGGTTTCGCGGCGTGAGCGGCCGGGGCGGTCGAAGGGGTCGGGGTGTTCCGCAGTGGGCCGGCGTCGGCGGGGACCGCGGTGAAGGTCCCGGCCACGACGGCCGCGGCACCGCACAGCACGGCTGCGCGCTTTCTCATGGGGTCCTCCCAGGACGGAGGGTGGCGGGCCGCGCGGGTCACGGCTCACGCGGCATCGTCCCGGAATGCGCGCCCGGAAGAACGTGTTATGACAAGACTTGACCCGTTTGGTCAGTCCGATGCGCTCGAACGCTCTCAGATCAACGTGAGTTGGACCGGCTCGGACACCGCAGCGGCCTCGGGCTCCGGCTCCCGGATCCGCCGGGGCATCCCCGCGCCCGCCGGACCGATGCCGTACTCCTGCGCCAGCTCATGGACCTGACGGGTGATCCGGCGCTGGTACCACTTGGGGGCGTAGGCGCCGTCCGCGTAGAGCCGCTCGTAACGGCGTACCAGATACGGGTGCTCCCGGTTCAGCCAGGCCATGAACCACTCACGGGCGCCCGGCCGCAGATGCAGCACCAGCGGGGTGACCGAGGTGGCCCCCGCGGCCGCGATCGCGCGCACGGTCGCCCGCAGCTGCGCCGGGCCGTCGCTCAGGAACGGGATCACCGGCGCCATCAGCACCCCGCACCCGATGCCGTGCTCCCCCAGGGTCCGTACGACGTCCAGGCGCCGCTCGGGGGCGGGGGTGCCCGGCTCCACGGTGCGCCACAGCCCCGGGTCGGTGAAGCCGACCGAGACCGAGACCCCGATGTCCGTCACCGCGGCCGCTTCTACCAGCAGGTCGAGGTCGCGCAGGATCAGCGTGCCCTTCGTCAGGATCGAGAAGGGGTTCGCCCGGTCGCGCAGGGCGGCGAGGATGCCCGGCATGAGCCGGTAGCGGCCCTCCGCGCGCTGGTAGCAGTCGACGTTGGTGCCCATCGCTATGTGGTCGCCGGTCCAGCGGCGCGAGGCCAGCTGGCGGCGCAGCAGCTCCGGGGCGTTCACCTTGACCACGATCTGAGAGTCGAAGCCGAGGCCGGTGTCCAGGTCGAGATAGCTGTGGGTCTTGCGGGCGAAGCAGTACACACACGCGTGGGAGCAGCCGCGGTAGGGGTTCACCGTCCACTCGAAGGGCATGCGGGAGGCGCCCGGCACCCGGTTGATGATCGAGCGGGCCCGGATCTCGTGGAACGTGATCCCGGCGAACTCGGGCGTGTCGAAGGTACGGCTGACCACCGCGTCGGCGCCGAAGAGAGCGGCGTCGGCCCGTCCGTGTTCCGCGGACTCGGTGAGGTTCTCCCAGCGCATGAGGCCTCCTCGGTAGCACTGCCCATCGAGTGAAACACTTGTTCGATTTTCTGCGCAACCCCGATTTGGGCGGCCGTGGCCGGGGGTGGTTGGCTTGCTCCAAGCCCGAGAACTTGAAGTCCTGGAGGAAGTCGATGGCGCAGGTCGAGGCCACTACGGAGCGGATCGTCGCGGCGGACGCGGAGAAGGTGTTCGACGCCGTCGCCGACTACAGCGGCACGCGCTCGAGGATCCTGCCCGAGCAGTTCAGCGAGTACGAGGTGCGCGAGGGCGGCGACGGCGAGGGCACCCTCGTCCACTGGAAGCTCCAGGCCACCAGCAAGCGGATCCGCGACTGTCTCCTGGAGGTCACCGAGCCCACCGACGGCGAGCTCGTCGAGAAGGACCGCAACTCCTCCATGGTCACCACCTGGCGGGTCACCCCGGCCGGCGAGGGCAAGTCCCGCGTCGTCGTGACCACCGTCTGGCAGGGCGCGGGCGGCATCGGCGGCTTCTTCGAGAGGACCTTCGCCCCCAAGGGCCTCGGCCGGATCTACGACTCCCTGCTCGACCGGCTCGCCGCCGAGGTCGAGAAGTAAGTCCCCGGCCCCCGGCGGACGTTGGTCCCGGTCACCGGTTCGAGTGGATCTCCGTCCGGCCGCCCGGCCTGCCGTAACTCGTCGCGCTTGCTCGTAGTTGTCGCGTTGTGCGGGAAATGCGTGGCAGGCGCGACGAGGGGAGCGGGACGTGGGCGTGACGACTGCGACGCACGGGGAACGGCTCGAAGCGCCGCCGCAGGCACCCGCACCGGCCGTCGAACTCGGCCCGCGCCGGGTGCGGTTGATCTTCTTCGGACTGATGCTCGCGCTGCTCCTCGCCGCGCTGGAGCAGATGATCGTCGCCACCGCGCTGCCCAGGATCGTCGGTGAACTGCACGGCCTGGACCGGATGTCCTGGGCGATCACCGCCTATCTGCTGACCGCCACGATCGGGCTGCCGGTCTACGGCAAGCTCGGCGACCTCCTCGGCCGCAAGGGCGTCTTCCAGTTCGCGATCCTCGTCTTCGTCGTCGGCTCCGCGCTGGCCGGACGGGCCGCGACCATGGACCAGTTGATCGCCTTCCGCGCGGTGCAGGGCGTCGGCGCGGGCGGTCTCATGACCGGCGTGCAGGCGATCATCGCCGACATCGTGCCGCCCCGGCGGCGCGGCCGCTACATGGGCCTGATCGGCGCCGCCTTCGGACTCGCCTCGGTCGCGGGACCACTGCTGGGCGGCTGGTTCACCGACCACCTGTCCTGGCGGTGGTGCTTCTACGTCAACGTGCCCTTCGGACTGCTGACCCTGGCCGTCGTCACCGTCGTACTGAAGCTCCCCAAGCCGCAGGCCAGGCCCCGGCTCGACCTCCTCGGCGCCCTGCTGCTCGCCGTCTCCTCCACCTGCCTGGTGCTGCTGGCCAGTTGGGGCGGCGGCGAGTACGCCTGGGACTCGCGGGTGATCCTCGGTCTCGGAGCCGGAGCGGTGGCCTCGACCGCCCTCTTCCTGGTCGCCGAGCGCTTCGCCGCCGAACCCCTCATCCCGCTGCGGCTGTTCAGGGACTCCGTCTTCAACGTCACCGCTCTGGTGGGCCTGGTGACCGGCGTCGCGCTCTTCGGGGCGGCCGGCTACCTGCCGACCTTCCTCCAGATGGTCGACGCGGTGAGCGCCACCGAGTCCGGCCTGATGATGCTGCCCATGATGGCCGGGATCGTCGGCGCCTCCGTCGTCTGCGGACAGGTCGTCAGCCACACCGGGCGCTACCGGATCTGGCCGGTCCTCGGCTGCGCCCTCTCCGTCACCGGCATGTGGCTGCTGTCCCGGCTCGACGCCGACACCCCCCGGCTGCACTACAGCCTCTGGATGGCCGTCCTCGGCGCCGGGATCGGGATGGTGATGCCGGTGCTGATCCTCGCCGTGCAGAACTCCGTCCGCCCCGCCGACCTCGGCACCGCGACCAGCGCCAACAACTACTTCCGGCAGATCGGCGGCAGCGTCGGAGCGGCGGTCGTCGGCACCCTCTTCGCCGACCGGCTCGAAGGCGCGCTGGAGAAACGGCTCCCCGGCGCGCGCGGGCTGCCCGACCCCGAGTCCCTCACCCCGCAGCTCGTCCACGCCCTGCCCCCGGCGCTGCGCGACGGCTACGTCCGGGCCTGCGCCGACGCCCTGCCGGGGATCTTCCTCCTCCTGGTGCCGGTGCTCGTCCTCGGCCTGCTCATCGCCCTCTTCCTCAAGGAGAAACCGCTGGTGGCCCCGCACGCCGACCCGGAGACCCCCGCGATCCCGCAGGCCCGCGCGCCGCGCACCGCCGCGGCCCCCGTACGCGGCACGGTGCGGCGCTCCGACGGGACCGTGGTGCCGAGGGCCGCCCTCACCCTCATCGACGTGGCCGGAGCACAGATCGGGCGCGGGACCGGCTCCGAGGACGGACGGTTCACGCTGGCGGCGCCCGGACCGGGGTCGTACGTCCTCATCGCCGCCGCGAGCGGTCACCAGCCGCAGGCCGTCTCCGTGACGGTCGACGAGCACCCCGTCGAACTGGACCTGGTCCTCGGCGGTGCCGGACGGCTCACCGGCCGGGTGCTCACCGACGGCACACCGGTACCGGACGCCACCGTCACCCTCACCGACGCGCACGGCGAGGTCGTGGCCACCACCCGCGGCGGCCACGACGGCTCCTACGAGGTCACCGAGCTGGTCGCGGGGGACTACACCCTCGCCGCCGCCGCGCCCGGGTACCGGCCCGCCGCGCTCCCCGTCACCGTCCGCACGGCCCGCGAGACCCGGCAGGACGTCGAACTCACCGGCGGCGCGGTGCTGCACGGCACCGTGCGGGCCGGGCGCGGACGGTCCGTCGAGGACGCGCGCGTGACGCTCCTGGACGTCGCGGGAAACGTGGTGGACAGCCTCACGACCGGCCCCGACGGCACCTTCCGCTTCGCCGACCTGACCGGCGGCGACTACACCGTCATCGCCACCGGTTACCCGCCGGTCGCCACCGTGCTCCAGGTGGCCGGGAGCGGCCGTACCGAGCGCGATCTCCTTCTGGGACACGACGACTGACGGCCCATCAGCGCGGGGCGCGCGCCGGTGCGACCCGGTCCGGGCCAATTCCCGCGTTGCCGCACACCGTGAAGGCCCGGCGCCGTACGGTGGAGCAGGCGGCACAGATCTTGCGGAGAGAGGGCCTGGGCCATGGACCGTGGCACCGAGAGGGGCGCACCTCCCAGCCGCGGAGCCGGGAGCGGCGCGGCGGACGGACTCGCCGCGACCGGCCGGGTCCCGCTGGCCGTGGTGGTCGTGGACCGCGACGGCCTGGTCTCCCACTGGAGCCGGGGCGCGAGCCGGCTGTTCGGCGCCGGCAAGGAGGAGGCCATCGGCCGCTCCGCCGCCGACCTGCTGCCCGTCTCCGGAGCCCTCCCCGACGAGCCGGACACCCGGTCCTACGCCGTCCACGCGGCCTACGACGGCCTCGGACCCGACCTGGAGTCCTCCCTCGACGGCCGGCTCTCCTACCCGGCCGCGGGCCGCGCCCGCCTCACCGCGCCCGGCGCGGACCGCGTCGACGTCCTGTGGTGGGCCTACCCGCTGGTGGGCCCCGGCCCGGAGCGCCTGCTGGTGCTGGCCGCCGACGCCGCCGGACTCCAGCGGGAGGCCGACCCGGACGACGGCGGCACGGCCGTCGAGCGGATCGCGCCCGCCTTCGCCCTGCACACCGACTTCCCCGGCGCCGAGGAACTCGCCCGCAGGCTCCCCGAGATCCTCCCCAGCATGAGTGTCGGCGAAAGCGCCCGCATCGTCGCGCAGGTCCTCGAACTGGGCTATCCGGTGCTGGAGTTCAGCCAGAACGACCGGGTGCCCGTCACCCCCGACTGGGGCGTGCCCCGCCGCGCCGAGCGCAGGGCCCGCCGGGAGCGGGCGGCCCGGGCGGCCGCGGCGGGCCTGCCGCTGCCGCAGGATGAGCCGGAGGAGGGCGAGGACCTCGAGTACGTCGCCGTGCGCGAGCGGCTGGAGTTCCTCAACGAGGTCAGCGGGAAGATCGGCACCTCCCTCGACCTGTCACGGACCATCGTCGAGGTCAGCCGGGCCGTCGTGCCCCGCTTCACCGACGTGGCCGGCACCTATCTGCGCGAACAGGTCGTCGCCGGCGAGGGGTTCCCCGACGGAGTGCCCGACACCACCACCATGTGGCACCGGGTGGCCCTGGAACACACCGACGAGCCGGGCCGCTGGGACGACGTGGTGCCGGTCGGCGAGGCCATGCCGTTCCCCGCGCACACCCCGTTCTTCCAGTGCATGACCACCGGTGAACCGGTCCTCGTGCCGCGCATCAGCGAACAGATGGGGCACGCGATCGCCTCGCAGTTCGAGAAGCGGGACATCCGGCCGCTGATCACCGGCCGCTCCATGCTCGTCGTCCCGCTCAAGGCCCGCAACGTGGTCCTCGGGTTCATGATCCTGCTCCGGCACCCCGAGCGCGTCGAGTTCAACGACATGGACCGGGTCACCGGCGCCGAACTCGCCGCCCGCGCGGGCCTCGTGCTCGACAACGCGCGCATGTACACCTTCCAGGAGTCCGTCGCCGAGACGCTCCAGGACAGCATGCTGCCGCACATCCCGGCACGCATGGCGGGCTGCGACATCGCCACCCGCTATCTGCCGGGCACGCTCCTCGGCCGGGTCGGCGGCGACTGGTTCGACTCCGTGAAGCTGCCCGGCGCGCGGACCGCCCTGGTCGTCGGGGACGTCATGGGGCACGGGCTCAACTCCGCTGCCATGATGGGCCAGTTGCGCACGGCCGTACAGACCATGGCGGCGCTCGACCTGCCGCCGGCCCAGCTGCTGCGCAACCTCGACGACCTCGCCCAGCGGCTCGGCGACACCTACCTCGCGACCTGCCTGTACGCCGTCTACGACCCGATCGCGAGCGAGCTGCACATCGCCAACGCGGGACACATCCCGCCGGTGATCGTGCGGGCCGCGGACGGCCGCAGCGAACTCCTGGACCTGCCCACCGGCGCGCCCATCGGCGTCGGCGGGGTGCCCTTCGAGGCGGTGCGCGTGCGGGTGGAGCCCGGGGACCGGCTGCTGATGTGCACCGACGGGCTGGTGGAGGTGCGGGGCGAGGACATCGGCGTGGGCCTCGCCACGCTCACCGAGTCCGCCGCCCACCCGGCCGCCTCCATGGACGACGCCTGCGACGCGATCGTCCGGGCCCTCAACCCGCGGGGCGGACGCAAGGACGACGTGGCGCTGCTCATGGCCCGGCTCAACGGCATCGGGGCGGACGACGTCGCCGAGTGGCGGATCGCGCTGGATCCGGCCGAGGCGGGGCGGGCCCGGGCGGTGGTGCGGGAGCAGCTGCACGACTGGGGGCTCGCGAAGCTGGCCGACGGCGCGGAGCTGATGGTGAGCGAGCTCGTCACCAACGCCCTGCGGCACTCGCACAGCCGGCCCGTCGAGCTGCGGCTCGTCCGGGAGGACACCCTGCTGTGCGAGGTGGACGACGACGACCACGATCTGCCGAACCTGCTGAGCGCGGGGCCCACCGACGAGCAGGGGCGGGGGCTCAGAGTGGTCAGCACCCTGGCCAGGGAGTGGGGCGCCAGCCGGACGAAGGCCGGCAAGACCGTCTGGTTCGAGATGACCCTGCCGCGCCGCTGAGCGGTCTCGCGCAGGGGCGCGCTTTCGTCGAACTGACAGTGAAGGAATGCGCCATGCGCTTGTCCGCCTGCCCCCGGCGCGATACACCGTACTGGCCGTCAAGTGTGGCGGGTTTGTGGCGCATCCTGGGGAGTTGGGCATGGGCGTGACTGGTCGGTACCGCGAGTCCTGGGAGGGTTTCTGGCGGGAGGCCCCGGGGCGGCAGGGGGCCGTGTTCTGGGATGCGGAGCCGGTGTTGACCGCGGGGGTCCACCTCGCCCACTTCGAGCCGCTCCTGGCCGATCCCGGGCTGCCCCTCGTGGACCTGGGCTGCGGGAACGGCACCCAGAGCCGGTTCCTCGCCGCCCACTTCACCGAGGTCGTCGGCGTCGACCTGTCCGCCGCCGCCCTGGACCGGGCGCGCGACGCCGACCCCGACGGGCAGGTGACGTACCGGCTGCTGGACGCCTGCGACAAGAGCGAGCCGGAGAACCTGCACGCCGAACTCGGCGACGCCAACGTCTACATGCGGGGCGTGCTGCACCAGGCAGCGCCCGAGGACCGGCAGCAGCTGGTCGACGGAATCGCCACGCTCGTCGGGGCGCGCGGGCGGGCCTTCCTCGTCGAGCTGTCCGAGGCCGCCAAGTCCGTCCTGGTGGGCCTGGCGCAGGGTCCCGACGGGCCGCCCGCGAAGCTGGCCCCCGTCTTCCGGCACGGCATCGCGCCCGGTGAGGTGGCCGACGAGGCGGTGCCCGTGTACCTCGGGGCGGCGGGGCTGGCGATCGTCGCGAGCGGTGAACTGCCGCTCATCACCACCGAGTACCGGTCCGACGGCACCCGGATCGAACTGCCGTCGAAGTGGTGGGTGGTGGGCCGCACGGCCTGACGACCGGTTGAGCCGGCATGGTGTGACCCGTGGTGGCCGCCCTCCCACGAGCAGGGCGTCCACTATCGTCGGCCACGGCTCACCGGCCGTCCGGCCCCGGCGGAGGCCATACGTTCCGCGGCCGCCCGCGCGACGGCGTGGGAGTCGAGGTCGGCCCCCGCCGCCCGTCGACCTCCTGATCGACCGCATCCACCGGACGTGCGGCGCCTTATCGACGCGGCTGGGCGGGCTCCGCGTCCGTGGCGGGCGCGGTCCTGCGGAACGCCCACTCCATCCGCGGCTCCATCACACACCGGAACACCCGGCGCACGGGCGCGGTGCACAGCACGGTCACCACCGCGCCCGCGACGAGCGTGACGGCGATCTCGCCGAGCGGGGTGTGCGCCCAGCGATGGCCGGCCCAGTCGAAGTGCTGCCCGGCCTGGACGACGAAACCGTGCAGCAGATAGCCGTAGAGGGTGCCCGCGCCCAGGGTCGTGAACCACATGCGGCGCCCCGGCACCCAGGACAGGAAGCAGGCGACCAGGACCAGCGAGCAGCCGAAGAGGGCCAGGGTCATCAGCGGGCCGTACCAGGCGGGCACCCCGAAGTGCTCGGCGGCGTCGCGGTGGAAGAACCACGCGTAGTCCATGCGCGGGACAGCCCAGTACGAGAACACCACCGCGCCCGCGAACACCGGGACCGCGAGCAGCCGCACCCGCCACCGGCGCACCAGCGAGAAGTGCGCCGGGCGCAGACACAGGCCGAGCACGAAGTACGGCAGGAACTGCAGGGCGCGCTGGAGGTCGAGGTCGTCGCCGATGGACGGGCTGAGGGTGGCGAGCGCGGCGACCGCGAGCGCGATCGGCAGCGGCCACCGCACGCTGCGCCAGATCGGAGTGGTCAGCCGCCAGATGAACAGGGCGGCCAGGAACCAGGTCAGGTACAGCGGGTCCAGGAGAGTGATCGCCCGGTCCGGGACACCGTCCGACCAGCGGGTGAAAAAGGTGTACGCCGTCTCGAAAACGACATACGGGACGACGACGCCGGTCACCAGCCGCTTGATCTTCGCCGGGCTCGCGTCGAAGGAGCGGGAGAAATAGCCCGAGATGATGATGAACGCGGGCATGTGGAAGGCGTAGACGAGCGTGTACAGCGCGGTGACGGCGCGGCTGTCGCCGCGCAGCGGCTCCCACGCGTGACCCATCGCGACGAGCACGATCGCCAGGTACTTGGCGTTGTCGAAGAACGCGTCACGCTGCCGGGGACGCCCGGCCGGGCTCTCCGGGGTACTCGTCGCCGTCGTGGGCCGTGCCGACCGGACGGGCTGTGCGGTGTCGCTCACTCTTCTCCTTGACCGTCTCCTGTGGAACCCGCGAGGGAGGATACGCGTCTTCCATGAGTCACCTGTGAGGCGGGGGTGAGCGCCATGGGGCTCGCCTCACCCCTCATGGGCGACGTAAACCCTCGCGGCGCGTAACGTGGCGGACCATGAAGATCCTGATCAGCGCCGACATGGAGGGCGCCACCGGTGTGACCTGGCCGGCCGACGTGCTGCCGGGCACCCCGCAGTGGGAGCGGTGCCGGTCGATGTTCACCTCGGACGTGAACGCCGCCGTGCTGGGCTTCTTCGACGGGGGCGCCGACGAGGTGCTCGTCAACGAGGCCCACTGGACCATGCGCAACCTGCTCCTGGAGCGGCTCGACGAGCGCGCGCAGATGCTCACCGGCAGGCACAAGTCGCTGTCCATGGTCGAGGGCGTCCAGCACGGCGACGTCGACGGCATCGCCTTCCTCGGCTACCACGCGGGCGCGGGCCAGGAGGGCGTCCTCGCCCACACCTACCTCGCCAACTCCGTCACCGGGGTGTGGCTGAACGACGTCCCCGCGAGCGAGGGGTACCTCAACGCGCACGTGGTGGCGGAGTACGGCGTCCCCGTCGTCCTGGTCACCGGGGACGACGTCGCCTGCGAGGACGCCCTCGGGTACGCGCCCGGGGCGCTGAAGGTCGCCGTCAAGGACCATGTCTCGCGGTACGCGGCCGTGTGCCGTACACCGGCCCGCACGGCCGCCGACATCCGGGCCGCCGCCAAGGAGGCCGCGCGGCTGGCGGTCCGTCAGGAACCCGTCCAGGCGGGCCCGTTCACGATCGCCGTCGAGTTCGACGCCGAGCACCTCGCGATGGCCGCCACCGTGGTGCCGGGTGTGGAGCGGATCGGGGTGCGGAAGGTGGCGTACACGAACGAGACCATGTACGCGGCGATCCGTACCTTCAAGGCGGTCACCACCATCGTCTCGGCCGCCGTGGAGGAGCAGTATGGCTGACCAGCAGGCACTGGACGAGGTCGTCCGATTCACCTCCGACCTCATCCGCATCGACACCACCAACCGCGGGGGCGGTGACTGCCAGGAGCGCCCCGCCGCCGAGTACGCGGCCGAGCAGCTGGCCGGCGCGGGCCTCGAACCCCTGATGCTGGAGCGCACCGCGGGCCGGACGAACGTCGTCGCCCGGATCGAGGGCACCGACCCGACGGCGGACGCGCTGCTCGTCCACGGCCATCTGGACGTGGTGCCCGCCGAGGCCGCCGACTGGAGCGTGCACCCCTTCTCCGGGGAGGTCCGCGACGGGGTCGTCTGGGGGCGCGGCGCGGTCGACATGAAGAACATGGACGCGATGATCCTGTCCGTCGTGCGGAGCTGGGCCCGCCAGGGCGTACGGCCCCGGCGGGACCTCGTGGTCGCGTTCACCGCGGACGAGGAGGCCAGCGCCGAGGACGGCTCCGGGTTCCTCGCCGACGAGCACCCGGAGCTCTTCGAGGGCTGCACGGAGGGAATCAGCGAGTCCGGGGCGTTCACCTTCCACGACGGCTCCGGGCGGCAGATCTACCCGATCGCGGCGGGGGAGCGCGGCACCGGCTGGCTCAAGCTCACCGCGCGCGGCCGCGCCGGACACGGCTCCAAGGTCAACAAGGAGAACGCGGTCACCCGGCTCGCCGCCGCAGTGACCCGCATCGGCGAGCACGAGTGGCCGCTCAGGCTCACCCCGACGGTCAGCGCCGCCCTTGCCGAACTCGCCGCGCTCTACGGCATCGAGCCCGACCTCACCGACGTGGACGGACTCCTGGAGAAGCTGGGCCCGGCGGCCAAGCTGGTCGAGGCGACCGTGCGCAACAGCGCCAACCCCACCATGCTGGAAGCCGGTTACAAGCTCAACGTGATCCCCGGGGAGGCGGTGGCCCACGTCGACGGCCGCTATCTGCCCGGCGGCGAGGACGAGTTCCGTACGACCCTGGACCTGCTCACGGGGCCCGACGTGGACTGGGAGTACAGCCATCGCGAGGTCGCCCTCCAGGCACCGGTCGACTCGCCGACGTACGCCCGCATGCGGGCCGCGGTCGAGGAGTTCGCGCCCGAGGGGTACGTGGTGCCGTACTGCATGTCCGGCGGCACGGACGCCAAGCAGTTCTCCCGCCTCGGCATCACCGGGTACGGGTTCGCGCCGCTGAAGCTGCCCGAGGGCTTCGACTACCAGGCGCTCTTCCACGGGGTCGACGAGCGCGTCCCCGTCGAGGCACTGCACTTCGGCGTGCGGGTACTCGACCGCTTCCTGCGGACGGCCTGAGCGAGTGGGGGAGAACGTGCGGACGTCACCATACGGTTCCTGGCCCTCGCCCATCGACGCGGCGCTCGCCGCGGCGCACGACGGGCACCCCGAATGGCTCGGCTTCGTCGGGGACGAGGTGTGGTGGACCGAACCCCGGCCCACCGAGGGTGGCCGCCGCACCCTGGTGCGCAGACACGCCGACGGCCGGGAGGAGCCGGTACTGCCCGCGCCGTGGAACGTGCGCAGCCGGGTCATCGAGTACGGCGGCCACCCCTGGGCCGGCACGGCGGTGGCCGGCGCACCGCTCGTGGTGTTCGTGAACTTCGCCGACCAGCGGCTGTACCGGTACGAACCCGGTGGCGAGCCGCGCCCCCTCACGCCCGTCTCCCCGGTCGGCGGCGGACTGCGCTGGGCCGAGCCGCAGTTGAGGTACGAGCTCGGTGAAGTGTGGTGCGTCCTGGAGGAGTTCACCGGGGACGGCCCCACCGACGTCCGCCGGGTCCTGGCCGCCGTGCCGCTGGACGGCTCGGCCGCGCAGGACCGGGACGCGGTGCGTGAACTCACCGACGACCGGCACCGGTTCGTCACCGGACCCCGTGTCTCACCCGACGGCTCGCGTGCCGCCTGGCTCGCCTGGGACCACCCCCGGATGCCCTGGGACGGCACCGAGCTGATCGTCGCCGACGTCCACGAGGGCAGCCTCCGCGAGCCCCGCACGGTGGCCGGCGGCCCTGAGGAGTCCATCGCCCAGGCCGACTGGTCGCCCGACGGCCGGCTCCTGTACGCGAGCGACCGCACCGGCTGGTGGAACCTCTACCGTGACGGCGAACAACTCTGCCCGCGCGAGGAGGAGTTCGGCGGCGCCCTGTGGAAGCTCGGCCACCGCTGGTTCGCCCCGCTGGACAGCGGACTGATCGCCGTCGTGCACGGCGCCGGCTCGACCGCGCTCGGCCTCCTGGACCCCGAGACGGGCGAACTCGTCGACGCGGCCGGTCCCTGGACCGAGTTCGCGCCCACCCTCGCGGTGCACGGCGAA
Source organism: Streptomyces sp. RP5T (assembly GCF_003933965.1). Lineage (GTDB taxonomy): Bacteria > Actinomycetota > Actinomycetes > Streptomycetales > Streptomycetaceae > Streptomyces. The sequence goes on along the minus strand of NZ_RSAJ01000025.1, from coordinate 224 downwards.
CGGGTCGTCGCCGTCGGCGCCAGCCCGCGCACCGCCTACGAGGTCGTGGAGCTGGACACCCGCCCCGACGCCCGGACCACGTCGGGCGGGGGCGCCCCCACCGGCCGCGCCCGGGTGATCGGCGCCGGGCATGACGACCCGGTCGACCCCGTGCACTACCCCGAGCCCCAGATCCGCGTCTTCACCGGGCCGGACGGCCGGGACATCCATGCCCACGTCTACCC
>NZ_RSAJ01000259.1 GCF_003933965.1 Streptomyces sp. RP5T | reverse complement strand
CCCCCGTCCCCACCGTGTCCCAATGCCGTTTCGAGAGATGAACAGACGCGCCGGGGGTAAGCGCAGCATGGTATGTGTGGGAAAAGAGGTTCCTACCCACCTCAAATAACGTCCATGCGTCGAGCGGCCACATTTTCTTCCCGGTGAGGGTTGAAGTTTTGTTGATCTCGGGTCGGTTGGTCGCCCCGGCGTCCTACCCTTTAGAGGGTGAAGCAACTGATGTCACTGGAGTCCGAGGTCGATCTGCCCGGGGAAGCACTGCTCCCCGGCGTGCTGAGTGACGCGCTGCACGCCGAACTCGTCCACTTCCGCCGCGACTTGCACATGCACCCGGAGCTCGGCAACCAGGAGTTCCGGACCACCGCGGCGATCAAGGAACGACTGGAGAGGGCCGGACTGAAGCCGCGCGTGCTCGCCGTCGGGACCGGGCTCGTGTGTGACATCGGGGAGTGGGACGGCGGGCGGCCCATGCTCGCCCTGCGCGCCGACATCGACGGCCTGCCCATCCCGGACATGAAGACCGAGTGCCCGTACCGCTCGACCGTGCCCGATCGGGCGCATGCCTGCGGGCACGATGTGCACACCGCCGTGGTGCTCGGGGCCGGGCTCGTCCTCGCCGAACTCGACAAGAAGGGCCTGCTGCCGCGGCCCGTGCGGCTGGTCTTCCAGCCCGCCGAGGAGGTGCTGCCCGGCGGCGCCGCCGACGCCATCGACTGCGGGGTGCTGGAGGGGGTCGGCAAGATCCTCGCCGTGCACTGCGACCCGCGGGTCGACGCCGGGAAGATCGGGCTCAGGACCGGGGCGATCACTTCGGCCTGTGACCGCTTGGAGATCGCCCTCGACGGGCCCGGTGGCCACACCGCACGGCCGCACCTCACCACCGACCTCGTCACCGCCGCCGCCCGCGTGGTCACCGACGTGCCCGCGATCGTCGGCCGGCGCGTCGACACCCGTGCCGGGCTCGCCGTGACCTGGGGGCGGATCGAGTCGGGGCACGCCCCGAACGTCATCCCGCAGCACGCCGAGCTCTCCGGGACCGTGCGCTGCCTGGACATCGACGCCTGGCGGCAGGCGCCGGACATCGTCGTGGCCGCGATCGACGAGGTCGCCAATCTGCACGGGGCCAAGTCCGAGATCAACTACGTGCGGGGCGTGCCGCCCGTCGTCAACGACGCGGACGTCACCGAGTTGCTGCGCGAGGCCATGACCGCCCGGCGCGGCGCCGACTCGGTCGAAAGCACCGAGCAGAGCCTCGGCGGCGAGGACTTCTCCTGGTACCTCCAGCACGTCCCCGGCGCCATGGCCCGCCTCGGGGTGCGGACACCGGGGGAGCGGACCGTGCGCGACCTCCACCAGGGCGACTTCGACGCCGACGAGTCCGCCATCACCGTGGGTGTGGAGATGTTCACGGCGGCGGCCCTGCTGGACGCCGCGAACTGATCCCAGCAGGCGGAACGGTCCTCTCGGGGGCCGTTCCGCCGACCGGCGCAACATGCTCGTAAGCCAATCGTGCGCTCATCGCAATCAGGGTGTGTGAGGGCCGTAGACCCTCAGTTCAGACGGCGTTTGCCTCGAATCGATAACAGCTTCGGAGTAGGTCTGTTTCCGACATCTACGCGCGTTACGATGCCGCGAAGCCAACGCCGCAGGGGCGTACAGGCCCGAGCACTGGCAAGGTGCTCACATGAAGCGCCGACAAGGCGCTCAGGTCAGGTGAAGGAGCCTCCCGTGCGCCGGGTAGCCAAGCTTTCCGCTGCGTGTATCGCGACCGCAGCACTCGCACTGACTGCCACCGCGTGTGGCAGCACCTCCTCCGAGAGCGACAGCTCGTCCTCCTCGTCCGCGGACGGCGGCAAGGGCATCAAGATCGGTCTCGCCTACGACGTCGGCGGCCGTGGCGACCGCTCCTTCAACGACTCCGCCGCGCGCGGTGCCGACAAGGCCAAGAACGAGTTCGGCGGCTCCCTCAAGGAGCTCACCGCCAAGAGCTCCGACACCGAGGCCGACCGCGAGCAGCGCCTGACCGACCTGGCGGACGCCGGCTACAACCCGATCGTGGCCGTCGGCTTCTCCTACGCCACCTCGGTCGACAAGGTCGCCGCGAAGTACCCGAAGGTCAGCTTCGGCCTCATCGACGCGGTCGCCAAGGCCAAGAACGTCGACAGCATCACGTTCACCGAGGAGCAGGGTTCCTACCTGGCCGGTGTCGCCGCGGCGCTGAAGACCAAGAAGGACCACGTCGGCTTCATCGGCGGCGTGGACACCCCGCTGATCAAGAAGTTCGAGGCGGGCTACGCCCAGGGCGTCAAGGACACCAACCCCAAGGTCAAGGTCGACGTCCAGTACCTGACCCACGGCTCGGACTTCTCCGGCTTCGCCGACCCCGCCAAGGGCAAGGAGGCCGCGTCCGGCATGCTCGACAACGGCGCCGACGTGATCTACGCCGCGGCCGGCTCCTCCGGCAACGGCTCGATCGAGGCCGTCTCCGGCGTCAAGGGCGCCTGGGCCATCGGCGTGGACTCGGACCAGTACAACATCCCGGGTCTGGCCAAGTTCAAGAACTCGATCCTGACCTCGATGGTCAAGAACGTCGACGTCGGCGTCTACGACTTCATCAAGTCCGTCCACGAGGGCAAGCCGCTGACCGGCAACCAGCTCTACTCGCTCGCCAAGGGCGGTGTCGGCCTCTCCACCAGCGGTGGCTTCATCGACGACATCCAGCCCAAGCTGGACGAGGCCAAGAAGAAGATCGTCGACGGCACCGTCACGGTCAAGACCAGCTGACCTGACGGTTCCCGCCGGAACCCGGGCTCGGCGAGGGGGCCTCGACAACCCCCTCGCCGAGCCATAACAATGTGTCAACTCTACGCGTGTAGCACGGAGTTGCCGCGCTAGCGTCGCCGACGCCTGCCCTCCCCTACGCAGCCCCTTTTCCCCGAGGAGAGTGCGCCATCAACGCGTCCAGCCCTCCCGCTGCCGTCGAACTGCGCGGCATCACCAAGCGATTCCCAGGCGTCGTCGCCAACAAGGACATCGACATCACCGTCCGCACGGGCACCGTGCACGCCCTGTGCGGTGAGAACGGTGCCGGCAAGTCCACCCTGATGAAGATCCTCTACGGCATGCAGCAGCCGGACGAGGGCACCATCACGGTGAACGGCGAGACGGTCACCTTCCACACCCCCGCCGACGCCATCGGCCGCGGCATCGGCATGGTGCACCAGCACTTCATGCTCGCCGACAACCTCACCGTCCTGGAGAACGTCGTCCTGGGCGCGGAGAAGCTGTACGGCATCGGCGCCAAGGCCCGCGCGAAGATCAGGGAGATCTCCGACGCGTACAGCCTGAACGTGCGCCCCGACGTCCTCCTGGAGGAGCTCGGCGTCGCCGACCGCCAGCGCGTGGAGATCCTCAAGGTCCTCTACCGCGGCGCCAAGACGCTGATCCTCGACGAGCCCACCGCCGTCCTCGTGCCGCAGGAGGTCGACGCCCTCTTCGACAACCTGCGCGAGCTCAAGGCCGAGGGCCTCACCGTCATCTTCATCTCGCACAAGCTCGGCGAAGTCCTCTCCGTGGCCGACGAGATCACCGTCATCCGCCGCGGCACCACCGTCGGCACCGTCAAGCCCGCCGGCACCACGACCAAGCAGCTCGCCGAGCTCATGGTCGGCAGCGAACTGCCCACGCCGGCGACCGAGGAGTCCACGGTCACGGACGTCCCGCTGCTCACGGTGGACGGCCTGCGTCTGGCCCAGACCGACCTCGACGGCGTCGAGCGCATCATCCTCGACGACATCGACTTCACCATCCACAAGGGCGAGGTCCTCGGCATCGCCGGCGTCGAGGGCAACGGCCAGTCCGAGCTGGTCGAGGCCATCATGGGCATCCGTGCCCTGAACGCCGGCACGATCACCCTCGACGGCACGGACATCTCCCACATCCCCACCCGCCACCGCCGCGAGGCCGGCGTCGGCTACATCCCCGAGGACCGCCACCGCCACGGCCTGCTCCTCGAAGCCCCGCTGTGGGAGAACCGCATCCTCGGCCACGTCACCGAGAAGCCCAACTCCCGCGGCCAGCTCCTCGACATCAAGGGCGCCCGCACCGACACCCAGCGCATCATCCAGGCGTACGACGTCCGCACCCCCGGCATCGACGTCACCGCCGCCTCCCTGTCCGGCGGCAACCAGCAGAAGCTGATCGTCGGCCGCGAGATGAGCCACTTGCCCAAGCTGCTCATCGCCGCCCACCCCACCCGCGGTGTGGACGTCGGCGCGCAGGCCGCGATCTGGGACCACATCCGCGAGGCCCGCCGCGAGGGCCTGGCCGTGCTGCTGATCTCCGCGGACCTGGACGAGCTCATCGGCCTGTCCGACACCCTGCGGGTGATGTACCGCGGCCGGCTGGTCGCCGACGCCGACCCCGCCACCATCACCCCCGAGGAGCTGGGCTCCGCCATGACCGGCGCGGCCACCGGCCACCTGGAGCACGAAGAGGGCTCCGCAGACGACTCCGCAGCGGTCTTTGCCGAGGACGACGAGGACGCCCGATGAACAAGCTGACCCAACGCATCGACAAGGAGCGGCTGCTCCTCGGCGTCGCGGCCCCGCTGCTCGCGGTCGTCGCCGCGCTCGTCGTCACCACCCTGGTGATCCTCGCCACCGGCAAGAACCCGGGCGCCGCCTTCAGCGACATGCTGACCTACGGCTCCGCGAGCGACAGCCAGGTCTACATCCTCAACAAGGCGACGACGTACTACCTGGCGGGCGTCTCGGTGGCCATCGGCTTCCGGATGAACCTCTTCAACATCGGCGTCGACGGCCAGTACCGCATCGCCGCGTTCTTCGCCGCGGTCCTCGGCGGCGCGCTGACCACGCCCGGCTGGATCTCCATCCCGCTGATCATCCTGTGCGCGATGGGCACCGGCGCCGTGTGGGCGGGCATCGCCGGCGTGCTGAAGGTGACCCGGGGCGTCAGCGAGGTCATCTCGACGATCATGCTCAACGCGATCGCCACCGCGATCATCGCCTACCTGCTCCAGCCCGGAAAGCTCGCCGAGCTCCAGGCCGGCGGCACGGTCGTCTCCACCAAGCCGCTGCCCGAGTCCTCGTACTTCTTCCAGATCGACACCGGCGCCGCGGGCGAGCTGTGGGGCTTCATCGTCATCGCCGTGATCATCGGCATCGCGTACTGGTTCGTCCTCGGCCGCACCCGCTTCGGCTTCGACCTGCGCACCGTCGGCCAGTCCGAGTCCGCCGCCTCCGCGAGCGGTGTCTCGGTGAAGAAGATGATCGCCACCAGCATGCTCATCTCGGGTGCGGTGGCCGGTCTGATCGGCATGCCGACCCTGCTCAACGACAGCCACCAGTTCAGCAACGACTTCCCCGTGGGCATCGGCTTCACCGGTATCGCCATCGCCCTGCTCGGCCGCAACAACCCGGTCGGCATCGCGCTGGGCGCCCTCCTCTGGGGCTTCCTGGAGCGCACCACCAACCACCTGGAGTTCGAGGGCTACGACAAGGAGATCCTCGGCGTGATCCAGGGCGTCATCGTCCTGTGCGTCGTCATCGCCTACGAGGTCGTACGCCGTTACGGGCTCAAGCGTCAGCAGCAGCGGGTCGGCGCCGAGCTCGCCGCCCAGGCCGCCACCCGGACCCAGAAGCAGGAGGTGGCGTGATGACTGCCACGATGACCGAGACGCCGCCCCCCGCGGCGCCCAAGGCGGACACCGCCACCCGGTCGGGCCGCTCGCTCGGCCAGATCCTCATGATCGTCGCCGGCGCGCTGCTGCTCGTCGCCGCGGTCCGCGTCATCTCCGGCTCCAACCAGCTCACCTCCGAGGGCCAGGTCTCCGCCGCCCTCAGCCTCGCCGTCCCGATCGGCCTCGCCGGTCTCGCCGGCCTGTGGTCCGAGCGCTCCGGCGTGGTCAACATCGGCCTCGAAGGCATGATGATCCTCGGCACCTTCGGCGCCGGCTGGATCGGCTGGCAGTCCAGCCCCTGGCTCGGCCTGCTGTGCGGAGTCGGCTTCGGCGTCATCGGCGGCCTGCTGCACGCGGTCGCCACCGTCACCTTCGGCGTCGACCACATCGTCTCCGGTGTCGCGATCAACCTGCTCGCGCTCGGCACCACCCAGTACCTCGCCAAGCTCTTCTTCGTGGACGGCAAGGCGGCGGACGCGGGCGGCAACCCCAAGCAGTCCCCGCCGGTGGACTCGCTGCCCAGCTTCGACGTGCCGGGCCTGTCCAGCGGTCTGCACTCCATCGAGACCCACCACTGGTTCCTGGTCTCCGACATCGCGGGCATCCTCGGCGGTCTGGTCACCGACCTGTCCGTGGTGACGGTCATCGCGGTCGCGCTGTTCGTCGGCAGCTGGTGGCTGCTGTGGCGCACCGCGTTCGGTCTGCGCCTGCGTTCCTGCGGTGAGAACCCGATCGCCGCAGAGTCCCTCGGCGTCAACGTCTACAAGTACAAGTACATCGCCGTGGCCGTCTCCGGCGGCCTCGCCGGTCTCGGTGGCGCCTTCCTCGCGCTGGTCACCTCGCACACCTACCTGGAGGGCCAGACCGGCGGCCGTGGTTACATCGGTCTCGCCGCGATGATCTTCGGCAACTGGCGTCCCGGCGGCCTCGCCATGGGTGCGGGCCTGTTCGGCTACTCCGACGCGCTCCAGCTGCGCAACGGCGGCGAGACCGTCCACGCGCTGCTGCTCCTGCTGTTCGTGCTGCTGCTGGCGATGGCCGGCTGGAAGCTGTACAAGAAGGCGCACTGGCAGGGCGGCATCAGCCTCATGGTGGCCGCGGGCGTCCTGGTCTGGTACCTGCTCACCGACGAGGTCCCGAGCGACTTCGTGGGCGCCACCCCGTACGTGGTCACCCTGCTGGTGCTGTCGCTGTCCGCGCAGCGCCTGCGGATGCCCAAGGCGGACGGCATGCGCTACCGGAAGGGCCAGGGCAAGTGACGGGCGTCGACTGGGGCGCGCTCAGGGAAGCGGCCCGGGACGCCATGTCCCGGGCGTACGCCCCGTACTCCGGCTACCCGGTCGGCGTCGCCGCCCTGGTCGACGACGGCCGCACGATCACCGGCTGCAACGTCGAGAACGCCTCCTACGGCCTCGGTCTGTGCGCCGAGTGCGGTCTGGTCTCGGAGCTGCAGAACACCGGAGGCGGCCGCCTCACGCACTTCACCTGCGTGGACGGCCAGGGCGAGATCCTCGTCCCCTGCGGCCGCTGCCGCCAGCTGCTGTACGAGTTCGGCGGCGCCGACCTCCTCCTGGAGACCCCGGCGGGCATCCTGCCGCTCTCCGAGATGCTCCCGCAGGCCTTCGGGCCGGAGCACCTCACCCAGTAATTCCCGGAAGGAAAGCCCTGCATGGCCATGGACGCCATCTCCGTCATCCGCACCAAGCGGGACCGCGGTGAACTCAGCGACGAGCAGATCGACTGGGTCATCGACGCGTACACCCGCGGGGAGGTCGCCGACGAGCAGATGTCCGCGCTCGCGATGGCGATCCTGCTCAACGGCATGAACCGCCGCGAGATCGCCCGCTGGACGGCCGCGATGATCGCCTCCGGCGAGCGCATGGACTTCTCGTCCCTGTCCCGCCCGACGGCCGACAAGCACTCCACGGGCGGCGTCGGCGACAAGATCACGCTCCCGCTGGCCCCCCTGGTGGCAGCGTGCGGGGCGGCCGTCCCGCAGCTTTCCGGCCGCGGCCTCGGCCACACCGGCGGCACGCTCGACAAGCTGGAGTCGATCCCCGGCTGGCGCGCGCTGCTGTCCAACGAGGAGATGCTGCACGTCCTCGACACCACCGGCGCGGTGATCTGCGCGGCGGGCGACGGCCTGGCCCCGGCCGACAAGAAGCTGTACGCCCTGCGGGACGTCACCGGCACGGTCGAGGCGATCCCGCTGATCGCCTCGTCGATCATGTCGAAGAAGATCGCCGAAGGCACCGGCTCGCTGGTCCTGGACGTCAAGGTCGGCACCGGCGCCTTCATGAAGACCATCGAGGACGCGCGGGAGCTCGCCTCCACGATGGTGGGCCTCGGCACCGACCACGGCGTGAAGACGGTCGCGCTCCTGACGGACATGTCGACCCCGCTCGGCCTCACCGCCGGCAACGCCCTCGAAGTCCGCGAGTCGGTGGAGGTCCTGGCCGGCGGCGGCCCCTCGGACGTGGTGGAACTGACCATCGCACTGGCCCGCGAGATGCTCGACGCGGCCGGCGTCCGCGACGCCGACCCGGCGAAGGCGCTGGCCGACGGCTCCGCGATGGACGTGTGGCGCCGGATGATCGCGGCCCAGGGCGGCGACCCGGACGCGGAGCTGCCGGTGGCGCGCGAACAGCACGTCATCAAGGCACCGGCCTCCGGCGTGCTGACCCGCCTCGACGCGTACGACATCGGCGTCGCCGCGTGGCGCCTCGGCGCGGGGCGCGCCCGCAAGGAGGACCCGGTGCAGGCGGGCGCGGGCGTGGAGCTGCACGCCAAGCCCGGCGACACGGTGACGCAGGGCCAGCCGTTGCTGACCCTCCACACGGACACCCCGGAACGCTTCGAGTACGCGCTCGAGTCGATCGAGGGTTCCTACGACATCAAGGCGGCCGGTACGGCGTTCACGGCGTCGCCCGTTGTGCTGGAACGTATCGCCTGACCTGCGGCTTCCTCATTCGGGTGAACGGGATCGGTGGACCACTACCGGTCCCGTTCGGCATGCTGGGATCGGTGACGCAACCGAAGGAGACCGCGATGAGCGCACTCACCGTGGGCCACGACCCCGAGCAGAGCTGGGACGACCTCGTCCGGTTCTGGGAGGAGATGGACTGGCCCGAGGGCAGCAAGGTGGAGATCATCGAGGGGATCGTCACCGTGTCACCTGCTCCCGCACCCCGTCACAACGTGATCGCGGAACGCATCCAGCGTCGCCTGTACTCCGTGATCCCCGAGGACTGGGGGGTCTATCAGACACAGGCCATCGCCGTCCCCTCGCGGCTCGGCATGTTCATCCCGGACATCCTGGTCGCCCCGGTGCAGGAGTGCACCGAGGCGGACACCTATCTGCCGGCCGCCGTCGCCGAACTCGTCGTGGAGGTCACCTCCAGGAAGAACGCCCGCCACGACCGTGTGAGCAAGCCGGCCGCCTACGCTTCCGCGGGCATCCCCCTCTACCTTCTGGTCGACCGGTGGGCGCCCGAGGGTCCCACCGCGACCCTCTACGGAGAGCCGCACGGGGACGTCTACCGCCCGCTCGCCGTCGCCAAGTTCGGCGAACTCCTCACGCTGCCCGCGCCCTTCGACCTCGTCATCGACACCGGCGAGTTCCCCGAGACGTGACTCACCCCAGCAGCGTCGCCACGACCACCAGTACCGGCACCGACGCCACCGTCGACACCAGGATCGAGTCGCGGGCCAGGCGTTCGCCCACGCCGTAGGTCGACGCGTAGGTGTACAGGTTCTGCGCGGCCGGGAGCGCCGAGGTCACCACCACGTCGAGGAGTTGGGCTCCGTGCAGGCCGAACACCCCGGCCGCCAGGGCCCAGGCCGCCGCGGGCTGACCGACCGACTTGAGGACGACCGAGAGCAGCACGAGCCGTCGGTCCGGCCCCCGCCCCGGCAGCGTGCTGCCGCACAGGGAGATGCCGAAGGCGAGCAGGACCGCGGGGACCGACATGCCGCCGATCAGGGTCAGGGGGTCCATGACGGGGGCGGGGACCTTCAGGCCGGACGCCGAGACCGCCACCCCGGCCAGCGAGCCGACCGCGATCGGGTTGCGCAGAGGCGTGAGCAGCCGCAGCCACAGCGGGCTCTTCCCGCCCGCGCCGGACGCCAGGTCGAGCACCGTCAGCGCGACCGGGGTCACCCCGACCAGCTGGAACAGCAGGACCGGCGCCACCAGGGAGGCATCGCCCAGGACGTACACCGCGATCGGGATGCCGAGGTTGCCGGAGTTGACGTACGACGAGCACAGCGCGCCGATCGTCGTACGGCCCAGCCCCCAGCCGCGTACGACACCCACCGCCGCAGCCGTGCTGAGCGCGGTCACCAGCAGGCGGCTGGAGAAGATCACCGACAGGTCGGCCCGGGCCAGCGTGGTGAACAGCAGGGCGGGGGAGGCGACATGGAAGGCGAGCTTGGTCAGCACCTCCCGGCCCTGGTCGCCGAGGTGGCCGCGCAGGCCGATGAGATAGCCGACCCCGATGACCACCGCGATCACCGCGAAGCCGGTCAGCACTCCCTGCAAGGGGACTCCTCAGCGGTGAGGAGGGCGTGACGTATCCAGGGAGGTGCTGATGGGTGGCGCATACAGGTAACCCTCGGGGGCAGGGAGCTCCCGGGTCAACGTGATCCTGCCCGCGCCGCCCGGACCCCGGCCGATGAGTTGTGCCCACCCGGTGGGTCTACCGATCGTGGACGCCATGACACCCGCTGTACTCGTGCTGGCCAGCCCCGTCACCCGGGACGAGGTGAGGGGGCTGAGCGACGAGGTCCGGGCCCTGCTGCGGACCACCCGCGCCGGGGTCGTGGTGTGCGATGTCGCCGGGCTCGGGCCGCCGGGCCTCGGCACCGTCGATCTGCTCGCGCGGCTCCAGCTCGCGGCCCGGCGCGCCGGGGGCCGGATCAGGCTGCGCGAGCCCGACCCCGGGCTACACGCCCTCCTTGACCTCGTCGGCCTCCGCTTCGAGGTGGAGGGGCAGGCCGAACAGCGGGAACCAGCGCGCGGTGTCGAGGAAGAAGTGGAACCCGGTGAGCCGGCCGTCTGAGATCTCCAGCACCTGGACCGCCCAGGGGCTGTAGCCGCCCTTGTCCGGGTCCGGCTTGTACTGGGCGAACCCCGGCAGGCCGTTGACCTGTACCGGCACCAGGCGGGAGCCCTCGCAGGCCGAGCCCAGGGTCGTCATGAAGCCCGTGATGTCGTCGTGGCCCGTCAGCCACAGGTCGAACGGCGGCATCGTCATGATGGCGTCCTCGTGGAGGAGGGCCGTCAGCGCCGTCATGTCGTACCCCTCGAACGCCTTCACATAGCGCTCCAGGAGCTTTTGCTGCTCCTCGTCGAGGGGGTCGGAGACGGCTGCGTCGGCGCCGTGCTCCTCCCGCTCGGCGAGGGTGGCGCGGGCGCGCTGCAGGGCGCTGTTGACCGACGCGACGGAGGTGTCGAGCAGTTCGGCGACCTCGCTCGCCTTCCAGGCCAGCACCTCGCGCAGGATCAGCACCGCGCGCTGCTTGGGCGGCAGTTGCTGCAGGGCGGCCATGAAGGCGAGCCGCACGGTCTCCTTGGCGACGGCGGCCTCCGCCGGGTCCTCGACGGTCGGCAGGATGCGGTTGTCCGGCATCGGCTCCAGCCAGGTGTGGTCCGGGCGGGGGGAGAGGGCGGCCT
>NZ_RSAJ01000258.1 GCF_003933965.1 Streptomyces sp. RP5T | reverse complement strand
CTCCTGGGGAGTGGCGCGGGTGAAGGGGCGGGGCGGGACAGAAGTTACCGCTGGTTACCCCATGTTGTCGCCGGTCTCGTGCGCACTCGTCCCGTCAAGTTCCCCTCATCCGAAGGGTGTTGGCGCCCCGCGTGCCCCGCCGTTCATCTCTGCTTCACGAGCGGTGGCTGAATCTCGGCCCTGCGGAAGCCATGGTTCCCATGGGATACGAGTTGTGGAATTTCTGCGCGTCATATCTGTCTACGATATGAAGATCGTAGGGAGAGGGAACGCGCGTGAGTGAACCACCAGTCCTCGTCTGCCCGGAGTGCGGGGCGCCCCGGACGGCGGACGGCACTCCCTCCTGCGCCTGTGCGCACCGCGCTTCCGAGGCCCACCGCGAGTCCCGTACGGCCGCCGCGGCCGCGGCGGAGGACTTCGACCCGGTGCGCATCCGGCCCTTCGTGGAGGTCGGCGAGGCGGCGGCCGACCCGGCCGCGGAGCCGGAACGACCGCTCCTCACCGGTGACTTGAGCGACGTCACCACCATGCCCGCGGACGCGGCGCAGCCGCTGGGCGAGGAGCCGGGCGGGCAGCCCCCGGCCGAGGGCGCCCCGCGTGGGCGCAGGCGGCGGGCGACGGCCGTCGCCGGGGCGGGAGCGGGCGTCGCCGTCCTCGTCACGGCCGGATTCGTCGGCGGGCTGTTCAGCTACGACAGCCCTTCCCGGGACGGTTCCGTGGCCGGCGGTGTGCGCGCCGGTGTCCCGGAGGGGCCGCCCTCGTCGGGCGGTCCGTCCGTCACGGCTTCGTCTCCCACGGCGACCTCGACGCAGTCCTCCGCGTCGCCCTCCGCCTCCCCGAGCGCGGATTCCAGTGACAGCGCCTCCCCGACGGGCACCGCCACCCCGACCGGCGTCCCGTCGAGCGCCGCCGCCACCGGCACGGCGGCCCCCGCTCCGACCGTGTCGAACGGTGAGCCTCCCGTGCTCGCCCTCGGCGACCAGGGGCCCGAGGTCGTCGAACTCCAGCTCCGGCTGCGGCAGGTCGGCCTCTATGACGGAGAGGCCGACGGCGACTTCGACCAGCAGGTCCAGAGCGCCGTGCGCACCTACCAGTTCACCCGCTTCGTCCTGGAGGACGACTCAGGTGTCTACGGCAGGGCCACGCGCGCCTCGCTGGAGTCCGAGACCACGGAACCGTGACGGTCAAGGGCTACTTCCGGCCCACGTCGGCCGGGTGTGCCCGGTCGTAGGGGCGGGGGTAGGCGGCCGGGGAGTAGGGCAGATAGCGGGCCGGCGAATCCGGGTCGGCCGCGGTGGTACGGGAGTTGAGGGAAGCGGGATCACTTCCCGACCAGTGGCCGCTCCCGATCCGGTCCTCCAGCGCGTGCAGGGCGGCGATCTGCTCCCCGGGGTTGAAGGTGCAGTGGCCCGCGTTGTCGACATAGCGCTGCCGCAGCAGGGGAGCCGAGCCCCCGGCCGTCGCGGCCCGGCGGTAGGCGCTCTCGGACTGCACCGGGATCAGGGCGTCGCCGGTGGTGTGGATGTTCAGCTGGGGTTTGGTGAGGCGCCCGGTGAACGAGCTGGTACGGCTCATCCAGTCGGTGGCGGGCCGGTCGGCGCGGATCCGCGGGGCGCTGTCGAGGGAGTTGAGGTCGGACTCCAGGGAGAGACCCGCCTTCGCGTACAGCTCCTCGACCTCCTTGAGGTAAGGGGAGTGGCGGAGCATCGCGTGGTAGTCGACGCCCGTGTTCCACGACATGTTGCCGCCCGCCCGGGACTCGGCCTCCTGGCGCCAGACGAAGGCGGGGAACTTCACCAGCCCGACGACGGCCTGGTACTGGTTGGACTGCTGGGCGTCCCGGTCGGTGGGCGCCGGGCGGGGCTGCGAAGGGTCGTTCCAGCCGGGGATGTTGTGCAGGGCGGCGGCCAGCGCGATGCGGGCCCGCCCGTCGGCGGTCTGCTGGGCCCCGGCGAGGACGGCCGTCATGGCGTCGGACGCCTGGGCCGCGGCGGCCGGGCTCGGCAGCCCGGTCAACGGGATTCCGGAGCCGGGCGCGAGGAGGGTCTTCAGCGCGAACACCGGGTCCAGGGTGCTGTTCCAGTTCGCGACACCGCCCTGGACCAGCCCGCACATCGACAGGGAACCGGCGAGCCGGGACGCGTGCCGTTCGGCGAGGGCGGTCGTGACGAGACCGCCGTAGGAGGTGCCCCAGGCGATGGTCCGGCCGGCGCGCCCGAAGCGGGCGGTGAAGGTGTCGAGGGTGGCGAGCTGATCGGGCACGGCCTCGGTGACGGCCCAGCCCGTGGTGGCGTACGAGGACCCGATGAGCGCGTAACCCTGCTTCAGCAGAAGGGACTTGGTGGTGTCGTCGGGGGCGTTGCGGGCCGGGTTGGGGACGCCGGGCGGTGTGTAGCCGTGGCTGTAGAGGAGGACCGTGCCGTTCCAGCCGGCTGGTGCGTCCATCAAGTAGGTCGCGCCGGACGGCAGCCGGCCCTCTACGTGGACGTCCTCGGCCGGCCGGGCGGCCGCGGTGAGGGGGGCGGCGAGCAGCAGCGCCGCGACGGCGACGAGCGTACGGGTGCGGATGCGGTGCATCACGAGACGTGGGCTCCTTGGGCGCAGTCCGTTTTCCTGCGGTCGGGGGGACTGACACCGGCGAAAGTAGGCGTGTACATTGCGGGCGTCAATGATGTGCACAACATCAGTGGACGGGTCGTGAGACGTACTGCCGTCTCGTCAGGAGGGCCCCATGCAAAGGCGCGTGCTCGGACTTGCCGTTGCGGTGGTGACCCTCGCGGGCGCCGCCGGGTGCGGGTCGTCGGACTCCGGGGGCGGCGGCACGTCGTCCGCGGGCGGAGGAAAGAAGACACAGGTCACGGTCGGTGTCATCCCCATCGTCGACGTGGCCCCGCTCTACCTCGGGCAGAAGAAGGGCTTCTTCGCGGACCGGGGGATCGAGCTGAGGATGGTGACCGCGCAGGGCGGTGCGGCGATCATCCCCGGAGTGGTGAGCGGTCAGTTCCAGTTCGGCTTCAGCAACACCACGTCCCTGATGCTCGCCCAGACCAAGGGCGTTCCGGTGAAGTCCGTGGTCAACGGGGCGGCTTCCAACGGCAAGGTGGGAGGCGATGTCACCGCGGTCCTGGTGAAGAAGGACAGCGCGGTGAAGTCCGCGAAGGACCTGGCCGGACGCACGGTCGCCGTGAACACGCTCCAGAACATCGGAGACACCACGGTCCGTCAGTCGGTGCGCGAGGACGGCGGCGACCCGGCGAAGGTGAAGTTCGTCGAGATCCCCTTCGACCAGATGCCGGCCGCGCTGGACGGCGGTCGCGTGGACGCCGCCTGGATGGGGGAGCCGGCCCAGACGGTCGCCAAGGCGCAGGGGGCCCGGGTCGTCGCCTCGCCGTTCGCCGAGACCGACCCCAAGCTCACCGTCGCGACCTGGTTCACCTCGACGAAGATCGCGCAGCAGGATCCCGCCCTGGTGAAGAACTTCACCGAGGCCATGACGGAGTCACTGGAGTACGCGGGCGGCCATCCGGACGAGGCCCGGCAGGTCCTCACCACCTACACCAAGATCAGCGGCGATGTGCTGAACGAGCTCATCCTCCCGAGCTGGCCCGCCCAGGTGGACATGGCCTCGCTGGAGAAGCTCGCCGCCCTGGGCGAGCAGGACGGCATCTTCGGCGGCAAGAAGCCGGACATCCGGGCGCTGTTCTCCTGAGAAGGGCCGGGTCCAGGGCCGGGGGCAAGCCCCGGCTCGGGGCCGGGTTCAGGCCTTGGGGCGCCGCCCGCTGCGCCGCGGAGCGGGCTCGGAGCCGCCCAGCAGTTCGCGGCGGCGCTCCTCGCCGTGCTCCTCCACCTGGAGCACGACCTGCCGCAGCCCCTCCGCGAGGCCTCGGCACTCGTCGTCGCTGAGGCCGGCCGTCACAAAGGCCTCCTCCTCGTTGAACGCCGGGAACACCCTGCGCATCAGCTCCTCGCCCTCGTCGGTGAGCCGGAGCAGCACGAGCCGCCCGTCGGTGGGATGCCCGGCGCGGCTCAGCAGCCCGCGCGTCTCCAGGGTCCGCGCGACGCCGGTGAGGGTGCCCTTGGAGATCCCGGCCTCCTCCGCCACGTGCCGGGTCTCCGACTCGCCCCACACCCACACGACCCACAGCACGACGAACGCCGTCCACGTCAGGTCCGAGCCGCGCAGCACGGAGTTCTCCAGGTGCTGGCGGACCGCGGAGGCGGCACGGTAGATGTTCGCCACGGCCGCCATCTGGTCCCGTCGGATCGGGAACCCACCGAGCTTCTCGGCCGCGAGCTTCTCGGCTTGGGTGATGGATCGCTGGCCGGGCACGGGCGGCTCCTTCGTCTGGCGCAGGTCGTTCGGGCTCAAATTCTAGTGGGGCTGCCGCTCGGACCAGAGGTCCGCGTCCCATTCCAGGAGCCGGGCCAGGTCCTCCTCGGAGGGGCGGGGGGTTGCCGAGGACGGGCGGGTGCCCCGGGAGATGCCGCCGCTGACGGTGATGTTGTGCTCCACGCGGGGGCGGCGGAGCCTCTCGTAGAGGGCCAGCGCGGCATCCGTGTCCGGGGCGTCCCGCAGTGCCTTGGCTATGACGACCGCGTCCTCCAGTGCCATCGAGGCCCCCTGGCCGGTCGCGGGTGAGGCCGCGTGGGCGGCGTCCCCGACGAGCAGGGTCCGGCCGCGGCGCCACGGGGTGCCGGTGGGGATCTCGGTGGCATTGGTGACCATCAGGTCGTCACCGCCGGCCGCCACGAGGTCGGCGGCCGGCGTGGTGTCCATGCGCAGCAGCGGCAGCAACAGCTCGCGCCGGCCGGCGGGCGTGCCCTCGGCCAACTCCCGGGCGGGCAGCGGCTCGCCGGTCACCCGGGCGAACCAGTACGCCTCCCCTTCGGGCGACACCGCGTAGCCGAAGGCGGCCCCGCTGCCGCGGACCATGGTGATGCACGCGTCGCCGGCCTGCGGGGGCGCGCCGGGCGTGTAGCCGTAGAAGACGTACTGCCCGGCGTAGCGCGGCTGTGCCTGCGGTGAGACGGACCGGCGTACGGCGGAGTTCAGGCCGTCGGCGCCGATCAACAGGTCGCCGGTCGCGGTGGAGCCGTCGGCGAAGTGCGCGGTGACCTCGTCGGGGCCGTCCTCGACGGAGACGAGCCGTGCGCCGTGCCGGACGGTGACACCTCGGCGCGCGGCCTCGCTCTGGAGCGCGGTGCCGAGCTCGCCGCGGCGCAGGCACCGGTAGTGCAGGAGCGGGTCGGAGGTCTCGCCCATGGGCGTGTGCGCCAGCTCGGTGCCGCGGTCGTCCAGGACCCGCAGCGAGGTCAGCGGGAAGCCGATCGAGGTGACCGCGGCGGAGGCGTCCAACTGGGCCAGGGCGCGCATGCCGTTGCTCGCCAGGGTGAGGAACGCGCCGATGTCCTCGGCCGCGTGGGGATGGGCCTCGTGCACGACGGCCTCGAAGCCCGCCTTGTGCAGCGCCAGAGCCGTCGCCGTGCCGGCGACACCGCCGCCGATGACCAGTACGCGTGTCACACCCACCCCGTTCGTCCCGCGTCGGCCCGCGCGGTCGCACGGACACGTGGGGAACGCCGGGGCGGCGGCGAGGGTTCCGTGCACAGCGCGACGCCGGCCGGGCCGGCCCCTGTCGGGTCTCGGCGCGACCGGCGTCGGGTGCGGATCAGGCGCCGCTCTCGCGCAGCATGTCCTCACGCTCGACGAGCTTCACGCGCTCGCGGCCCTGGGGCTCGCCCAGCGCCTTTTCGGCGGCGTCCAGCTTGTACCAGCCGTCCCAGGTGGTGAAGCGGACCTCGCGCTCGGCGAGGAAGGCGTCCACGGCCTCCGGCTCGGGCGAATCCGGCGTCTGGAGACGGTCGTTGCGGAAGTCGTCCAGCAGGTTCGACACCGTCTCGTTGGCGTCGCCCTTGGTGTGCCCGATCAGACCCACCGGGCCGCGCCGGATCCAGCCGGTCACGTACGTCGACCGGAGGTGCTCGCCGCTCTCCTGCATGACGCGGCCGCCCTGGTCGGGGACCGTGCCGGAGTCGATGTCCCAGGGCAGCTTGGGGAGCTTGTCGGAGAGGTAGCCGACCGCGCGGTAGACCGCGGTGACATCCCAGTCCTTGAACTCGCCGGTGCCCTTGACGTTGCCGGTGCCGTCGAGGGCGGTGCGCTCGGTGCGCAGACCGGTGACCTTGCCGTCCTCGCCGAGGATCTCGGTGGGCGAGGTGAAGAAGTGCAGGAACAGCTTGTGCGGGCGGTCGCCGACATCGCGGATCGCCCAGTTCTCCAGGGTCTTGGCGACCATGTCGGCCTGCTTGTTGCCGCGCCGGGTCTCGATCGACCCCGCGTCGTAGTCGATGTCCTCGGGATCGACGATGACCTCGATGTTGGGGGAGTGGTCCAGCTCCCGCAGCTCCATCGGGGAGAACTTCGCCTGCGCCGGGCCGCGACGGCCGAAGACGTGGACCTCCAGCGCCTTGTTGGCCTTCAGGCCCTCGTACACGTTCGGCGGGATCTCCGTCGGCAGGAGTTCGTCGGCCGTCTTGGCGAGGATGCGCGCCACGTCCAGGGCGACGTTGCCGACACCGAGCACGGCGACCTTCTCGGCCTCCAGCGGCCAGGTGCGCGGCACGTCCGGGTGTCCGTCGTACCAGGAGACGAAGTCGGCGGCGCCGTACGAGCCGTCGAGGTCGATGCCCGGTATGCGCAGCTCGCGGTCGGCCGTCGCGCCCGTGGAGAAGATCACGGCGTCGTAGAAGGCGCGCAGGTCGTCCAGGCTGATGTCGGTCGGGTAGTCGACGTTGCCGAACAGCCTGATCTGCGGCTTGTCGAGCACCTGGTGCAGGGCCGTGATGATGCCCTTGATCCGGGGGTGGTCCGGAGCCACGCCGTAACGGATCAGTCCGAACGGGGCCGGCATCCGCTCGAAGAGGTCGATGGAGACACCGGGCTCGGCGGCCGCATCGGACTTGAGCAGCGCGTCGGCGGCGTAGATCCCGGCGGGGCCGGCTCCGACGATGGCTACCCGCAGGGGGCGGGGCATGATCAGGTTCCCTTCGAGCGGTGACAGATCAACTCGAGGGAAGCCTAAGCTAAGGCAAGCCTAAGTCGGTACGCGGGTCCCGTCTATGAGCTCATAAGATCACCTTATGGGCGGTGAAAGGATCGCGAATCGGTTCATGGGAGCGGCTGTTCCGCCCAGATGACCTTGCCGGCCGGGGTGTACCGGGTGCCCCAGCGCTCGCTGAGCTGGGCGACGAGAAACAGTCCGCGACCGCCCTCGTCGGTCATGGTCGCGTACCGCAGATGCGGTGAGGTGCTGCTGCTGTCGAACACCTCGCAGATCAGGGTGCGGTCGTACAGCACGCGGACGTGGATGGGGTCGCCGCCGTAACGGATCGCGTTGGTGACGAGCTCGCTCAGGATCAGCTCCGTGGTGAACGCGAGCTCGTCCAGGTCCCAGCGGGCGAGCTGCCGGGACACGGCCGCCCGCACGTCCGAGACGGCCGCCGGGTCGGCGGGCACCTCCCAGTCGGCGATGCGGTCGGCCGGCAGCGCCCGGGTGCGGGCCACGATCAGGGCGATGTCGTCGGCGGCCCGGGACGGCGGCCGTGCGTCCAGCACCGTCCGGCAGGTGTCCTCGGGCGAGGGGCCCGCCTGCTCCAGCGCGGTCCGGAGCATCTCCAGGCCCACGTCGATGTCGCGCTCCCGGTCCTCCACGAGGCCGTCCGTGTACAGCACCAGACGACTGCCCTCGGCGAGTTCCAGTTCGGCCGTCTCGAACGGCAGACCGCCGAGTCCGAGCGGGGGACCCGCGGGCACGTCCGGGTACTCGACGCGGCCGTCGGGGTGGATCAGGGCCGGTGGCGGATGGCCGGCGCGGGCGATCGTGCACAGCCGGGACACCGGGTCGTAGACGGCGTACAGGCAGGTCGCCCCCGTGACCGGGGAGTTGCCGCTCTCCTCCGCCTCGTCCTGGTCGATCCGGGCCACCAACTCGTCCAGCAGGCCGAGCAGTTCGTCGGGCGGCAGGTCCAGGGCGGAGAAGTTGTGGACCGCCGTGCGCAGCCTGCCCATGGTCGCCGCTGCGTGCAGGCCGTGGCCCACCACGTCACCGACCACGAGCGCGACCCGCGCCCCGGACAGCGGCAGTACGTCGAACCAGTCGCCGCCCACCCCGGCCTGCGCGGGCAGGTACTTGTAGGCGATGTCCAGGGCGTCCTGCTCGGGCAGCCGGCGCGGCAGCAGACTGCGCTGGAGGGTCACCGCCATGGTGTGCTCGCGGGTGTAGCGGCGGGCGTTGTCGATGGACACCGCGGCCCGGGTGACCAGCTCCTCGGCGAGCGCGACCTCCTCGGTGTCGAAGGGCTCGGGCTTGTCCGAGCGCCAGAAGCTGACCGTGCCCAGGACGAGGTTGCCGGCCCGCAGGGGAACGGCGATCAGCGAGTGGATGCCGTACTCCATGACGTGGGCCGAGCGCTCCCTGTCCTGCGCGTGCCATCCGGGCGCCTCGGCGAGACGCGGTTCCAGGACGGCCCGGCCGCTGCTGATGCCCCGGGCCTGGGGCGCGGAGTCGACCAGGGGGATGCGCTCGCCGACCTTGAACAGCGGGGCGTCCGCGCGGATGCCGCTGAGCGCGGTCCGGCGCAGAGTGGTCGCCGCCTCCGGCTGGCCCCCGCTGAGCACCGCGTCGTAGAGGTCGACGGTGGCGAAGTCGGCGAACCTCGGCACGGCGAGCTCGGCCAACTCCTCGGCGGTGCGGGTCACGTCCAGGCTGGTGCCGATGCCCACCGTCGCGTCGTACAGCATGTCGAGGCGCTCGCGGGCCACCTCCGCGCGCCCGGACAGGGCCCGCAGCTCGGTCGAGTCGCGCAGGGTGGCCACGCTGCCCGGCGGCCCGCCCTGGATGTCGGTGGGCCGCTGGTTGACCGCCAGCAGGCGGTCCTTGACCCGGTGCACCTCGTCGGTGGCGACCCGTCCGGAGGCCAGCAGCCCGGCGGTGTCGGCGGGCAGCGCGAGGTCGAGGACGTGCCGGCCCTCGGCGTCCGCGGGCAGGTCGAGGAGGCGGTGCGCCTCGTCGTTGGCGAGCAGCAGCCGGCCCTCGCCGCCGACGATCAGCACGCCCTCGCGCACGGCGTGCAGCACCGCGTCGTGGTGCTCGTACATGCGGGTCATCTCGTGCGGGCCGAGCCCGTGCGTCTGGCGCAGCAGCCGTCGGCTGACCAGTGCCGTGCCCCCCATGGCCAGGGCGAGCCCGACCGTGGCGGCCGTCAGGAGCAGCGGCATCTGCTGGTTGGCGGTGCCGCCCACCTTGGCGGTCGTGATGCCGGCCGACACCAGGCCCACGACCTTGCCGTCGGCCGCCTTGACCGGGACGACGGCCTGCACGAGCGGTCCGATGGTGCCGATGAGGTCCTCGGTCACCACACCCCCGGCCAGGGCGGGAGCGATGTTCCCGACGAACTTCTTGCCGATCCGGTCCGGCTTGGGGTGCGTGTACCGGATGCCCTCGGTGTTCATGACGACGATGAAGTCCACGTCGGTGGCCCGGCGGGCGGCCTCGGCGCGCGGCTGGAGCACCGCCGTGGGGTCGGGACTGCTGAGGGCCTCCGCGGTCCCGGGGGCGTTGGCGAAGGCCTGGGCGACGGCCACCGAACGGTTGCGGGCCTCGATCGTGGTGTCGTGCCGCACCTGGAGCACCAGGGCCACCACCGCGGCCACGACGAGGAGCAGGACGATCACGACCTGGAGGACGAACACCTGTCCGGCCACACTGCGGCCGCCGACCACCGCCCGCAGGGCTCCCGGCCGCCGCCGCGTGCGAGCCCCGTCGTGCTCCGCCCGCGTGGGCGAACCGCCCATCAGCGGGCCCTCGTGCCGGTCGTGTGGGCGGTCGGGTGTCTGCGGTGGGCGGGGAGCGCCGGGGCGACGGGCCGTCCCGCCCCCGAAGCGGCCCAGGAGTCGGACCATGTGCCCATGTCTACACTGCCGCGCCCCAGGAGGCGAGGGGCGTCACACGCTGTGACAGAACATGAACAAACCCGCCAGACCCTCCTCACGGCGACCTCGTCGCGGCCGCGCGCCGGGTGGCGAGCAGCAGCGCGATGTCGTCGGGGCGGTCCAGGGCGTGCCGGGCGGTCGCCGTGAGCCGGTCCGCCACGCCCGCCAGGAACCGGCTGCCCGGCCGCGCGGCCGGCGCGCCCGCCTTCGCTAGGGCCACCCGCAGCGCGGTGATCCCCTGGTCGATGTCACTTCCGGGCCGTTCCACCAGACCGTCGGTGTAGAGCGCCAGGATCGCGCCGGGCTCCATCCGGAACTCGGTCACCGGGTAGCGGGCCCGCGGGGCCACGCCGAGGACCACCCCGCCGGGCAGGTCCAGGACCCGGGTGCGGCCGTCGGGGCTGCGCAGCAGCGGCGGCGGATGCCCGGCGCGGGCCGCCCTGGCCAGCCCGGTGGCGGGATCGAGCCGGATGTAGCAGCAGCTGGCGAACAGGCCCGGGTCGAGATCGATGAGGAGATGGTTGGTACTGCTCAGGACCTCGTCCGGCGGCCGGTCGCCGAGCGCGAACGCCCTCACGGCGCTGCGCAGCTGGCCCATCGTGGCGGCGGCCTGCACGCCGTGCCCCTGGACGTCCCCGATGACCAGGGCCAGCCCGTCACCGGACTCGACGACGTCGTACCAGTCACCGCCCACGTCCATCCCCGCGGTGCCCGGCAGATAGCGCCCGGTGGTCTCCAGCAGCGGGTGCGCCGCCAGACGGCGGGGGAGGAGCGCCTGCTGGAGACCCCGGGCGAGCACGGTCTCCGACTCGTAGCGCTGCGCCTTCTCCATGGCGTGGGCGATCAGCCCGGCCAGCGCGGTGAGCACGGTGCGCTCCTCGGTGCTGAAGCTGCGCGGCCGGTCGAAGCCGAGGATGCAGGAGCCGACGGGGCGGCCGGAGGCGATCAGCGGCAGGAAGGCGCGGGCGCCCTCGGTGGCGTCCAGGGGGATGCCGGGGTAGGCGGCCGTGAGCTGCTCCATCGAGTCGAAGAACAGCGGGCGGCCGGTGGTGAGGGTCTCCACGCCGGGCAGGTGCGCGCCCAGGTCCACGCCCTCGAAGGGCGCGAGGAAGCCCTTCGGGAAGCCCGTCTCCCATTCCAGGTAAAGGTGCCGTTCCTGGAGCAGGTAGATCGCGAGCCGACGGCCGCCGAAGGCCGGCAGCAGCTCCCGCATCACGACCGCGGACACCTGCCGGGCGGTGGCCGCCTCGGTGAGGGCGATGGCCAGCGCGATCGGCCGGTACAGCGGCGCCAACGGGCTCACGCCCCCCTCGGGCACCTCCTGTGCCGCGGGACTGTCCGCCACCCGGCTCGCGGGCCGGACGGTACAGGTCAGCCGGTCCGGCCCGGAGTGCACGGAGAAAGCGAGCCAGTCGCCTTCGTACGGATGCGGGG
>NZ_RSAJ01000257.1 GCF_003933965.1 Streptomyces sp. RP5T | reverse complement strand
CTGTAGGGGCCGCCACTGACAACGGCCTCCGGCGCGCTACTTGAGGGCGGTGGTGAAGGCGGTCCAGGTGGTGGGGGCTACCTGGAGGGTGGGCTCGGGGTTCTTGGAGTCGCGGATGTGGATGGTGTGGGGGCAGGTGGCGATCTCGACGCACTGGCCGCCCTCGCTGCTGCTGTGGCTCGACTTGCGCCAGGTGACGGCGACTTCGAGACACGCGCCGCCTTCGCTGCTGCTGTAGGTCGACTTGAACCACTGAAGTGCGGTGCTCATAGCTCTCCCAGCAGACGGTCCAGCAGGCTTCTGGAGTCCTCGATGGTGAGGGCCTGCGTCCGCAGCATCGCATATTTGCGCGCAAGGATGGACACGTCGTCTGCGTTGGACACCCACTGGCTGCCGCGTTGGGACTCGGTGTAGGCGAGGTGCTGATGGTCGGGTGTTTCGAGGAGGATGAACGGTCCCGCGTCCCCCGCGTGCGAAGTGCGCTTCAGCGGCAGGATCTGCAAGGACACACAGGGGAGTTCGGAGCATTCGCGCAGGAAGCGCAACTGGTCCAGGTGCGTCTCGCGGCCGCCCGTCGGCATGAGGAGCGCGGGCTCCCAGACAACGAAGCTCAGCGTCGGCGGGACCTTGCGGTGCAGGATCTCCCGGCGACCGACGCGGGCTGAGACCTTCGTCTCCAACTCGTCGGCGTCGTACGCCGGAACACGTCCGCCCAGCAACGCGCGCGCGTACGGCTCGGTCTGGAGCAGCCCCGGTACCACCAGGGCGTCGTACCAGGACAGGGCGATGGCCTCGCGCTCGTGCTCGACGTACAGCTCGGCCCACATCGGGAACTGGTCGATGTCCGGCAGGTTGGCCACCCCCGCCGCCAACATCCCCTTCGTCTCCAGGACTTCGTCCAGCGCCGCGGCCAGGTCCGGTTTCAGCGTCCGTCTGCCCTGCTCGATCGACGCGATGGTCTCCTCGTCGACGCGGACCAGACCGGCGAGGGCGATCTGGGTGTGGCCCGCGGCGCGGCGCGCGGTGCCGAGCTGTCTGCCCAGCATCTTCATGGACGTGAGGTTCTTCGGCCTTGGCGTCTTCCTGGCGCTCATGAAGGACTCCATCCCCCTGGGCTCGCGTACGTCACCCGGTCCGAACCCGTACAAAAAATCTGTACGGGTTCACCGAGTGATCCACGCTAGTCACTCTCCGCAACCCTCGTCCCGTGAACGAGACGACCCACCTGCCCCTCCTGCGCGAGCGGTTCTTCCGCCGTGAACGCCGGTCCGCGCAGGCCGCACGCCGTTTCACCGCCCAGGCCCTGGCCGGCTGGGGTCTCGCGGAGACCTCACGGGCGGACGACGTACTGCTCTGCGTGAGCGAACTGGTGACGAACGCCCTGCTGCACGGCGTACCGCCAGGACGCCAACTGCGGCTGCTCCTGCGGTACGACGAGAGCACCCTGGTCGTCGAGGTGCACGACAGCGGGGGCGGTGTCCCGCACGTCGTGCGGGACGGGGACGAGGGCGGCCGGGGGCTGCTGCTGGTGGCCGCCCTCAGTGACAGGTGGGGGGTGCGGGAGCGGAGGCCGGGGAAGGCGGTGTGGTGCGAGTTCGCGCGCGCCGAGCCCTGACCTCCCCTGTCACAGGCGCTCGGGCGTCCTGATGCCCAGCAGGGCCATGCCCTGGTGCAGGGTGCGGGCGGTCAGGTCGCACAGGAGCAGGCGGTTCTCCACCTGGGCCTGGGTGTCGGCCTTGAGGACCGGGCACTTGTCGTAGAACGACGTGTACAGGGACGCCAGCTGGTACAGGTACGCGGCGAGCTTGTGCGGGGCGTACTCCGCGGCCGCCTCGAACACCGTGCTGCCGAACGAGTCCAGGTGCAGGCCCAACGCCCGCTCGGCGTCGGCCAGTTCGAGCTCCGGGTGGGCGGACGGCCGGACCTCTCCCGCCTTGCGCAGGATCGACTGGATACGGGCGTACGCGTACTGGAGGTAGACCGACGTGTCGCCGTTCAGCGAGACCATCTGGTCCAGGTCGAACTTGTAGTCCCGGCTGGGGGACGTGGACAGGTCGGCGTACTTCACCGCGCCGATGCCCACCTGCGCGGCCCGCTCCTGGATCTCGGCCTCGGTGAGGTCCTTCGCCTTCTCCCGTACGACCTCGGCGGCCCGCTGCACCGCCTCGTCCAGCAGGTCCTCCAGCTTGACCGTCTCGCCCTCACGCGTCTTGAAGGGCTTGCCGTCCGCGCCGAGGACCGTGCCGTAGCCCATGTTGTGCGCGGTGACCTCGTCGGTCAGCCAGCCGGCGCGGCGGGCCGCCTCGAAGACCATCTTGAAGTGGAGGGACTGGCGGACGTCGACGACGTAGAGGAGCGAGGTCGCGTGCAGGTCGGTGACCCGGTTCCTGATCGCCGTCAGGTCGCTGGCCGCGTACCCGAAGCCGCCGTCCGCCTTCTGCACGATCAGCGGGACCGGCTGGTCGTCCTTGCCCCGGATCTCGTCGAAGAACACGACAAGCGCGCCCTCGGAGCGGACCGCGACGCCCATCTCCTCCAGGAGCCGGGCGGTCTCGGGCATGCCCTCGTTGTACGCCGACTCGCCGACGATCTCGTCGTCGCGGATCTCCATGTCCAGCTTCTCGAAGACCGAGTAGAAGTAGACCTTCGACTCGTCCACGAACTGCTGCCAGAGGTCGAGCGTCTCCTTGTCGCCGGACTGGAGGGCGACGACCCGCTTCCGGGCCCGCTCCTTGAACTCCTCGTCCGCGTCGAAGACCGCGCGCGACGCCTTGTACACCCGGTTCAGGTTCGACATGGCCTGCTCGCCGTCGACCTCCGAGGCCGGGGCCAGCTCGCCGGGGTGCTCCATCAGGTACTGGATGAGCATGCCGAACTGCGTGCCCCAGTCGCCGATGTGGTGCCGGCCGATCGTCTTCTCGCCGGTGAAGTCCAGCATCGCGCGCAGCGCGTCGCCGATCACCGCGGACCGCAGGTGGCCGACGTGCATCTCCTTGGCCACGTTCGGCTGGGCGTAGTCGACGACCGTGACGCCCGGGTCGGCGGCGAGCGGCACGCCCAGGCGGCCGGTCTCGTCGGCGTACCGCGCGGCGAGGTTCTCGGTGATCGCCCGGTCGGTGATCGTGATGTTCAGGAAGCCGGGGCCCGAGACCTCGACGTCCTTGATCACGTCACCCGTGACCAGCCGGGAGACCACCTGGGTCGCCAGGTCCCGGGGGTTGGCCTTGGCCTTCTTGGCGAGCGCCAGGATGCCGTTCGCCTGGAAGTCGGCCCGGTCGCTGCGTCGCAGCAGGGGGTCCGCGGAGGTCTCCGGCAGGGTGGCGGAGATCGCGGAGCCGAGCTGCTGGTTGACGGAGTCGCTGAGGGACGTGACCGGGGCCATGGAAGTGGGTGCCGTTCTCCTCGGGGGATCAGATAGACACGGTCAGTATCCCACGGGGGGTAAAGCGGTTTTCTCCGGCGCGGGGCCGTCTGGGAGAATGGGGCGTCCATCAAGCCTTCAGCAACACCAGCAAAAGAGGACGTGCCGATCGTGGGTCAGAGCGCTGAGACCACCGACTGGGTCTCCCGTTTCGCGGATGAGGTCATCGAGGAGTCGGAGCGTCGGGCCCCGGGCAAACCGGTCGTCGTCGCCTCCGGGCTGTCCCCCTCCGGACCGATCCACCTCGGGAACCTGCGCGAGGTCATGACCCCGCACCTCGTCGCCGACGAGATCCGGCGCCGGGGCCACCAGGTTCGCCACCTGATCTCCTGGGACGACTACGACCGGTACCGCAAGGTGCCCGCCGGTGTCCCGGGCGTCGACGACTCGTGGGCCGAGCACATCGGCAAGCCGCTGACCTCCGTGCCCGCCCCGAACGGGTCGGCGTTCCCGAACTGGGCCGAGCACTTCAAGGCCGCCATGGTCGAGGCGCTCGCCGAACTCGGAGTCGAGTTCGACGGGATCAGCCAGACCGCGCAGTACACCTCCGGCGTCTACCGCGAGCAGATCCTGCACGCCATGGCGCACCGCGGGGACATCGACGCGATCCTCGACCAGTACCGCACCAAGAAGGCCCCGGCCGCCGCGAAGAAGCAGCAGAAGCCGCTCGACGAGGCCGAGGTGGAGGCCGCCGAGGGGTCCGGCGCGGCCGCCGAGGACGACGGCTCCTCCGGCTCCGCCGGGTACTTCCCGTACAAGCCCTACTGCGGCAACTGCGAGAAGGACCTCACCACCGTCACCTCCTACGACGACGCCACCACCGAGCTGTCGTACACCTGCACCGCCTGCGGCTTCTCCGAGACGGTCCGGCTGAACGAGTTCAACCGCGGCAAGCTCGTCTGGAAGGTCGACTGGCCGATGCGGTGGGCCTACGAGGGAGTCGTCTTCGAGCCCAGCGGCGTCGACCACTCCTCGCCCGGGTCCTCCTTCCAGGTCGGCGGGCAGATCGTCGGGATCTTCGGGGGGAAGCAGCCGATCGGGCCCATGTACGCCTTCGTCGGGATCTCCGGGATGGCGAAGATGTCGTCGTCGAAGGGCGGTGTGCCCACGCCCGGCGACGCGCTGAAGATCATGGAGCCGCAGATCCTGCGCTGGCTCTACGCCCGCCGCAGGCCCAACCAGTCCTTCAAGATCGCCTTCGACCAGGAGATCCAGCGGCTCTACGACGAGTGGGACAAGCTGGACGCCAAGGTCGCCGACGGGAGCGCGCTGCCCGCCGACATCGCCGCGCACTCCCGTGCCGTGCGCACGGCCGGCGGTGAGCTGCCCCGGACCGCGCGCGTGCTGCCGTACCGCACACTCGCCTCCGTCGCCGACATCACCGCCGGACACGAGGACCAGGCGCTGCGGATCCTCAGCGAACTGGACCCCGACAACCCGCTCTCGGCGCTGGACGAGGCCCGGCCCCGGTACGACAAGGCCGAAGCCTGGATCAACACCCAGGTCCCCGCCGACCAGCGGACCATCGTGCGCGACGAACCCGACGCCGAACTGCTGAAGTCCCTCGACGAGGCCTCCCAGCAGTCACTGCGGCTGCTCCTCGACGGACTGGCCTCGCACTGGTCTCTCGACGGGCTCACCCACCTCGTGTACGGCGTGCCCAAGGTGCAGGCCGGGTTCTCCGCGGACGCCACGCCCAAGGAGCTGCCGGCCGAGATCAAGACCGCCCAGCGGACCTTCTTCGCCCTGCTCTACCGGCTGCTGGTCTCCCGGGACACCGGGCCCCGGCTGCCCACGCTGCTGCTGGCCGTCGGACAGGAGCGGGTCCGGGCGCTGCTCGGGGAGTGACGAACGGTAAGGAGAAGGGGCCCTCCGGTGCGGAGGGCCCCTTCTCGTGTCCGGGTGGCTCAGGCGATGTGGTCTTCCTGGAGCTCCGCCGTGTGGCGGTTCGTGAAGCGGTTGACCATCCGCTCGGCGTCGCGCTGCGAGAGCACGACGCCGTACGTCGCCTCCACGTCGCCCCTGAGCTGGCCGGGGGAGGGGTAGCTGCCGTCTATCGACTTCTTGAAGACCAGGTAGAAGTCCTCCTCCGTCGGTTCGGGGGTGCCGCCGCCCTCGCCCAGCTCGCGGGTGCGGCCGGTGCTCACGGGGATGGGGAAGCTGCCGGTCTCCTCCATCGAGGGCTCCTGCGCAGGCTCCTCGTACTGGATCTGCTGAAGCTCGTACTGCTCGGCTTCCAACTGCTCCTCGTACCAGCTGTTGTACTGCTCCGCGGGGTCGTAGTCGGGGTTGTAGCCGCCCTGGTACTCGACCTGCTTGGGGGTCTCGAACCACGGGCTCTGGTCGGGTTCGAGTTCGGGCTCCGGCTCGGGCCGGGCGGCAGCCTGCTGCGGGACGGGAGCCGCCACGGCGGGGCGGACGTCCGCGGCCACGGCAGGGGCGGCCGCGGGGAGCTGGGCGGGCTCCGGAGCCGGAGGCAGCAGCACAGGCTCGATGCCCGCCGCCGCCAGACCCGCCGGCGCCGTCTCCGCCAGCGGAACCCCGTACCTCGCCAGACGCAGCGGCATCAGGGACTCCACCGGGGCCTTGCGGCGCCAGGCCCGGCCGAAACGGGAGTGCAGGCGCGCACGATAGACGAGACGCTCCTGCTCCAGCTTGATGACCTGCTCGTAGGAGCGCAGCTCCCACAGCTTCATCCGGCGCCACAGCAGGAACGTCGGAATCGGGGAGAGCAGCCAGCGGGTGAGGCGGACCCCCTCCATGTGCTTGTCCGCCGTGATGTCCGCGATCCGGCCGATCGCGTGCCGGGCCGCCTCCACCGACACCACGAACAGGATCGGGATCACCGCGTGCATCCCCACACCCAGCGGATCCGGCCAGGCCGCCGCGCCGTTGAAGGCGATCGTCGCGGCCGTCAGCAGCCACGCCGTCTGCCGCAGCAGCGGGAACGGGATGCGGATCCACGTCAGAAGCAGATCCAGGGCCAGCAGGACACAGATACCCGCGTCGATGCCGATCGGGAGCACATAACTGAAGTTCCCGAAGCCCTTCTGGACGGCGAGTTCACGGACGGCCGCGTACGACCCCGCGAAACCGATGCCGGCGATGATCACGGCGCCGAACACGACCACGCCGATGAGCACGCGGTGCATTCGAGTCAGCTGCATGGGCGCGGACACCCGTACTCCCCTCCCGTTACGTGTTGTTGCGCGCAACAGAGTGGCACATATGTGCTGCGCACGGATGGCCGGTACAGGCCCTCGGTGCTACGTCAGCCCGACTTCGCGGCCGACTTGGACGGAGATGCCGACTTCGACGCCGACTTGGACGCGGACGCAGAGGGGGACGCGGACTTCGACGGGGCCTTGGACGCCGAGCCGGACGGGGCCGGACTCGCCGCACCCTCGCCGTTCGCCGCCGCGACCGCGGTCACCGCCTCCTTGGTCGCCCGCTCCGCCAGCTTCACCAGGGAGTCCGCACTGGGCGCCTTGTCACCGGCCAGGCCCGCGCCGTTGTAGTCGACGGTGACGACGACGTTCTCCACGCGCGAGACGACCGTCTGCTGCTTGAACGCGCCTTCCTTCTTCTTCAGGTCGTAGCGCACCAGCGTCGCCGCGTCCCCCGTCCCCGACACCGGCTGCGACTTGGTGTTCTTCGCGCCCGCCACCGACTGGGCGTCCTGGATCTGCTGCTCGTAGTACTTCGCCGCCTGCGCCTCACCCGTACCGCGCGAGGTGTCCGACTCGAACCGCAGCAGCGACACGTTCAACCAGCGGAACTGGGAACCCTTCACCCCGTTGTTGTCGAGGCTGCTCCAGGAGCAACTGCCGCGCGTACCCGCCTCGGAGGTGCCCTTCTTGCCGGACTTCGACGCCTCCGGCACCAACGACTTCAGGGTCTTCGAGGACAGCACCGCGCACGACTCCGGAAGCGACTTGTACGCCGCCGCCTGCACGGTGGGCGCCGCGCTCGCGGAGGCCGACACCGTCGCACCGGCGCCTGCGGCCTTGTCGCCACCGCTGCCGGAGCCGGAGTCGCCGGAGTCGGAGGAGCAGCCGGCGGCGATCAGCATCACCGGGACTGCGGCCGCGCAGACAAGGACGCGGTGAAGACGCTTCTCTCGCTGAACACCCTGGTCACGCTCTGCTCGTCGCTGCATGGTTCCTTCACTCATGACGCTTGTGGTTCCTGCCGTCGGAACGGGTCCGAGGGGCCACGGTACGCGGTGAGGATGCCGTGCGGTCCAGCATCGAAGGCTTTGTGCGCACGGGTGAGAGGTGTGTGCAGAGCCCTCAGCCGGACAGCGACCCGGCCAGCTGCGCGGCCAGTTTCCGGGCGTTGTCCTGCATTTCCTTGCTGTCCGGAGTGACGCCGATCGTCGTCGGCTGCTCCTCGTACTCGATGGTCACGATCACGTTGGACGTGCGGAACGCCACAGTCACCTTGCGCTGCTGGGCCGTCGAACCCGAGTTGCTCGACGCGTCGTCCAGGAACGCCTCGTCACCCAGATCGTCCAGCAGGCGGGGCTGGAGATCTGACGGGGTGGCGGAGGCCGAGGCCGAACCGCTCGGACTCACGGAACCGCTCGGGCCGGCCGTCGGGGAGGCGGTGGCGGCGGCGGTACCGCTCTCCTCCACGTCCGAGGTGGCGGACGTCGCCGCCACCGGCAGATCCGCCTTCTCCTCGGCCTGCGCGAAGAGTTGCTGCGCCTGGCTGTCGTCGCTGACCGCGTTGTCGTACGACACCACCCGCTCGAAGTCGACCGACAGGTACTCGGTGGCGTCCGTGGCCTCCACCTTCCAACGGCAGCCGACCTTGCGGTCCGTGTCGTAGGTGAGGGTCGCGTCGCCCTCGTAGGCCTTCGCGCGCTGCTTCTCGTCGGTGATCTGCTGGATGCCGGGCAGGAGCGCGTCCAGGGTGCTCTGGGCGACCACGCCGCACGGCTCGGGGAGCGTGCGGTACTTGCCGGGCTGGGCGGCGGCGGAGGCGGTGCCGGTGTCGCCCGGGTTGGCGCCGTCCGTCGTGCCGTCGTCGCCGGAGCTGCCGGTGCAGCCGGCCAGCAGCGCCGCGAGGAGGGCGGCGACGCCGGGTACAAAGGCCTTCCGCTGCACGGTGGGGCTCCTCTCGGAATGTCTCCGACTCGTGGGGATCTCAGTGTCCCCGCAGGTTATTCGCTTGCCGCACGGGGGCGTCCCCAGCAGACAATGTGTATCGCACGCACTGCCGTGAACGCCGGTCCGTCATCCCATACGTCGACCTTGGCGCCGGTTTTGCGTTTAGAGACTTCTGTTGGTTTTGCGGGGGAATGAGGACGATATGTCGTACGTGGAGATGCCGGGCGCGAAGGTCCCGATCCGCATGTGGGCCGACCCGGCGACCGTCGAGGACGGGGCCCTGCAGCAGCTGCGCAACGTCGCGACCCTGCCGTGGATCAAGGGGCTGGCCGTCATGCCGGACGTCCACTACGGCAAGGGTGCGACGGTCGGGTCGGTCATCGCGATGCAGGGTGCGGTGTGCCCGGCGGCGGTGGGCGTGGACATCGGCTGCGGAATGTCGGCGGTGAAGACGTCCCTGACGGCGAACGACCTTCCCGGTGACCTGTCCCGGCTGCGGTCGAGGATCGAGCAGGCGATTCCGGTGGGACGGGGAATGCACGACAGCCCCGTCGACCCGGGCCGCTTCCACGGGCTGGCGACCGGGGGGTGGGACGACTTCTGGAGGCGGTTCGACGGGGTTGCGGAGGCGGTCAAATTCCGTCACGAGCGGGCCGGAAAGCAGATGGGAACGCTCGGATCCGGCAACCACTTTGTCGAGGTCTGCACGGACACGACCGGTTCTGTCTGGCTGATGCTGCACTCCGGTTCCCGCAACATCGGCAAGGAACTGGCCGAGTTCCACATCGGCGTGGCCCAGAAGCTGCCGCACAACCAGGGACTGGTCGACCGCGACCTGGCCGTCTTCATCGCGCGGACACCGCAGATGGAGGCGTACCGCAACGACCTGTTCTGGGCGCAGGAGTACGCCAGGTACAACCGCACCATCATGATGGCGCTGCTCAAGGACGTGGTCAGCAAGGAGTTCAAGAAGGCCAGGCCGACCTTCGAGCCGGAGATCAGCGCACACCACAACTACGTGGCCGAGGAGCGCTACGACGGGATGGACCTGCTCGTGACCCGCAAGGGCGCGATCCGGGCCGGTTCCGGCGAGTACGGCATCATCCCGGGCTCCATGGGGACGGGGTCGTACATCGTGAAGGGCCTCGGCAACGAGAAGGCCTTCAACTCGGCCTCGCACGGCGCGGGTCGGCGCATGAGCCGCAACGCGGCCAAGCGGCGCTTCTCCACCGGGGACCTGGAGGAGCAGACACGGGGCGTGGAGTGCCGCAAGGACTCCGGCGTGGTGGACGAGATCCCGGCTGCCTACAAGTCGATCGACCAGGTCATCGACCAGCAGCGGGACCTGGTGGAGGTCGTGGCGAAGCTGAAGCAGGTCGTGTGCGTGAAGGGGTGAGCCGCGCTCACTTCGGAGCGTGGGTCACCGCGTAGATCATGACGAACGCCACGATGTGGATGCCGAAGAGGAAGTAGGCGAGCCACCACCACATGTGGCGTTCGTCGTGGGGGTCCTTCTGGTCCCGGGTCACAGGTCTCGGTGCACCTTTGTGTTGGAGGCCTGGGCGCGGGGGCGCAGGACCAGGAGGTCGACGTTGACGTGGCTGGGGCGGGTGACCGCCCAGGTGATGGTGTCGGCGACGTCGTCGGCGGTGAGGGGTTCCGCCACGCCCCGGTAGACCTTCTCCGCCTTGTCGCGGTCGCCGCCGAAGCGGGTCAGGGCGAACTCGTCGGTCTTGACCATGCCGGGCGCGATCTCGATCACGCGGACGGGGCGGCCGACGATCTCCAGGCGCAGGGTCTCGGCGAGGACGTGGGCGCCGTGCTTGGCGGCGACATAGCCGCCACCGCCCTCGTAGGTGCCGTGTCCCGCGGTCGAGGAGACGACGACGATCGTGCCGTCGCCGCTCGCGTCGAGCTTGGGCAGCAGGGCCTGGGTGAGGTTCAGGGTGCCGATGACGTTGGTCTCGTACATCGTGCGCCAGTCGGCGGGGTCACCGGTGGCGACGGGGTCGGCGCCGAGGGCTCCGCCGGCGTTGTTGACGAGGACGCCGACCGTCTTGAAGGCCGTGGCGAACTCGTCGACGGCCGCGCGGTCTGTCACGTCCAGCGGGTAGGCCGTCGCCTGGTGGCCGGCCGCGTTGATCTCCTCCGCGAGCGCCTCGATGCGGTCCTTGCGGCGGGCCGTCAGCACGACCCGGTAGCCGGCCGCGGCGAGCTGCCGTGCGGTCGCCGCGCCGATTCCGCTGCTCGCCCCGGTGACGACGGCGATCCGGGACGCGGGGGACGGGGCGGCGGATGCCATGGGCTGCTCCTCGGGCGGGCGCGGGTTCGGACTCCCGCCAGAATAGGTCGGCCGTGGTCCGGGGCTCCGGGCGGTCCGGATCGCGGGCCGGTGCGACGCCGGAGGGTGGTCTCTTTGTGTGGGCCCACGGTTCGCCGGGGCGCTCACCGCGTACGGTCGCTCAGTCGCCGCGCGGGGCGTACATGATCACCGCCATGCCGGCGAGGCAGATCAGGGCGCCCGAGATGTCCCAGCGGTCGGGGCGGTAGCCGTCGGCCGCCATGCCCCACAGGATCGAGCCGGCCACGAAGATGCCGCCGTACGCGGCGAGGATGCGGCCGAAGTGGGCGTCGGGCTGGAAGGTGGCGACGAAGCCGTAGGCACCCAGGGCGAGGACGCCGCCCGCGGTCCACATCCAGCCGCGGTGCTCCCGTACGCCCTGCCAGACCAGCCAGGCGCCGCCGATCTCGAAGAGGGCGGCCACGGTGAACAGGGCGGCGGAGCGGGCTACGAGCATGGGGCCAGCTTGGCATGCCGGGCCGGTGTCACCTGATGGAGGGCGCCTGCCGCTCGCCGTACGTGGGATACATCCCTGCGACCGCGGCGGGTTCGGGCGGCTGGAGCGAGGAGTGGGTGGCATGCGGGTGCTGGCGGTGTGGGGTGC
>NZ_RSAJ01000256.1 GCF_003933965.1 Streptomyces sp. RP5T | reverse complement strand
GCGCTGATGTCCGTCGGCTTCAAGCTGTCGGCCGACGCGCTGAGGACGCTGTCGGGGCTGTCCGAGAGCACCGTCCTCGGCACCGCCGCGCCCACGCTCGCCGCCGTCCGTGGGATGACCGGCGACCACGTGGAGCACAACGTCTACTTCAAGGACTTCCCGGCCAACGTCCCGGACACCTTCGAGTTCTGGATGCGCTGTGTGCGCGAGGCCCTGGAGGACGGCAAGGCCCGCTCCGGCGTCCTCGCCCAGTTGCGCAACGGCGTGATCAACCTGCTCACCCTGCCGTCGTACGGCAACTACCGCCACACGTACGAGGAGATGCTCGCCGCGCACGACGAGCTGACGGCGGCGGTCGGTGACCGGCTGACCGTCCTGCACCTGGGCGGCACCCTGGAGGACGAGCTCTCCGCCCTGTACCTGGCGCTGGCCGGCAGCAGCACGCCGCTCGGGGACGAGCACCTGGCCGATCTCAAGGTGCTCGCCGAGCACTGCGCGGACGGCCCCCAGCCGGAGACGATCCCGGTGCGGGAGAACCGTGCCGTGGTCAACGAGGCCCGGCTGAAGGCGGGTTCGGGCCTGCTCCTCGACACCGTGACCGATGTGCTGCGGCTGGCCTGCGCGTTGTCCGGCGGAGACGTGAGCCTCCAGGAGCCGACCCGGTTCCGCGGCCTGTCCCGGCCGGCGCGCCGCGCCCTGCTCGCGGGGCTGGACGAGGTAGTCGCCCGGGCTCCCGCCAAGATCGCCGACGTCCTCACGCACCGTGAGGCCTTCAAGCGGCTCGGCGAGCGTCTGCATCCGCACGAGCACCCCCAGTGGCCGTACGCGGCCGAGGTGTTCGCCGTCGCCCGGGGTGAGAAGAAGGCACACAGCTTCGACTCCCGCGTCGAGGCGCTGCTCGGCGCCGACGACGTCTCCGGGGCCGTGCTGCTGCTGAAGTCCGCGCCCGGCAAGCTGTTCCGCGCGCTGGACCGGCTGCTGCGCACCGCGCGCACGCAGGAGGAGCGGGACGCCGTGGTGGCCGCCGTCGAGGAGGTCGCCCCGGAGGTCTCCGGACGGGTCGTGCTGTCGGTGCGCGAGTACCTGCACAACCGGTCCGGGGACACGGACCGCAAGCGGGTGTTCATCAACCGCGCCGGCCGCGCGCATGTCACCGACGACGCGCGTCAGGCCGTACCGGAGCAGGAGCGGGAGCGGCTGATCACCGTGCTCGACGCGGAAACGGCTCGTCGACTCCCCGCTCCGGAGCGGCTGTTGGTCGACCCCGACGTCCTCGGTGTGGCCCTTCCGCTCAGCGGGCGGGCCACCTCCGCAGGGCTCGGTGTGCTGCCCCGCGGCTCCGTCTCGCCGGTCGACGGGGAGCTGCTGCGGTTCTTCGTGTACTGGAAGCAGGCCCGGAAGGTCACCGACTACGACCTGTCGGCCCTGCTCCTGAATGCGGAGTACGAGACGGTGTCGTGGCTGTCGTACACCAACCTCCGCTCGATGGACGGCGAGCACTCGGGTGACATCACCGACGCCCCGGACGGAGCCTCGGAGTTCATCAATCTGCGGCTCGGGGCGGTGCGGGGCACGTACATCGTGCCCCAGGTCAACATCTACTCCGGGGAGGGGTTCGAGGAGGCCGAGGAGTCGTTCTTCGGGTTCATGCTGCGTGAGGGCGAGCAGAAGGGGCGGCCCTTCGAGGCGCGTACCGTGCGCATGAAGTCGGAGCTGCGCGGTCCCGGCAGGGTGGCGCTGCCACTGGCGTTCCGGCGTGCGCGGGACGGCAGTTGGCACGCCAGGTGGCTGCACCTGTACCTGAAGGGGCATCCGGCGTACAACCGCGTCGAGGGCAACCAGGTGTCGGTGGCGACGCTGGTGCGCGCCGTCGTGGAGCGCGAGCAGCTCACGGTCGGCCACCTGGCCGCGCTGATGGCGAACAGCGGTACGGAGGTGACGACTTGGGATCCCGAGTCGGTGCCGGACGTGCCCGTGACCTACATCGGCCTGGAGCGTCCCGAGGGGTTGCACCCGGAGTCGGTGGTCATCACGCCGGAAAATCTGCGCGACCTGATCCCCGAGTAACTGTTAGCGTTGCCCGTGGCGAGGCAATGGAAGGGCTTCCTTCTCAACGCGATGAGCCCCCATGGGGCTCGGATTTCAGCCCTTCCGCTCTCCTCGCCCTCGATATGACGCGTGCGGCGAGGCCATGAGGGAGCTTCCTTCTCACCGGTCTCGAAAACCGGCCTTCTCATGGCCCCAGTTCCTTCGCTCT
The DNA here is from genome assembly GCF_003933965.1 of Streptomyces sp. RP5T. GTDB lineage: Bacteria > Actinomycetota > Actinomycetes > Streptomycetales > Streptomycetaceae > Streptomyces. The sequence goes on along the minus strand of NZ_RSAJ01000256.1, from coordinate 9,291 downwards.
CCTCGCCCGCGACGTCACGAGCCCAGGCGGCCCCGGACCGGTGCACTCACCGTTCCAGGGCCGCCTTCGCCGTGCTGAGCGCCTGTTCCGCGTAGCCCCTGCCGAACAGCACGGCGTGCACCAGCAGCGGGAACATCTGGTGCAGGCCGATCCGGCCGGCCCAGCCGTCGGCGAGCGGCGCCGCGCTCTCGTAGCCGCGCAGCACCTCGTCCAGGTGGGGACAGCCGAACAGGTGGAGCATCGCGAGGTCGGTCTCGCGGTGGCCGCCGTGCGCGGCCGGGTCGATCAGCCAGGCGTGGCCGTCGGCACCCCAGAGGACGTTGCCGTTCCAGAGGTCGCCGTGGAGCCGGGCGGGCGGCTCGGCGGGCCCCGCGAGTGCGGGCAGGTGCGTGCAGAGCCGTTCGATCACCGGGGCCTCGTCCGTGGTGATCGTGCCGTCGTCCACCGCGTGCCGCAGATACGGCAGCACCCGGTGCTCGGCGTACCACCGGGGCCACGGGGCGCCTTCGACGTTGTGCAGGGGTGCGCCCCCGATGTTCGCCTCCCGGGGGCCGCCGGGCGGCGCCGAGCCGAAGGCGGGCGCTCCGGCGAGGTGCAGCCCGGCCAGCGCCCGGCCCAGTTCGCGTGCCGCCTCCCGGCTGGGCCGACCGCGCGGGACCAGGTCGGTCACCAGGTGGCGGCCGTCCTGTCCGTGCACGGCCGGCACCCGGAGCGTGCCGGCCTCGGCCAGCCAGCGCAGGCCCGCCGCCTCGGCCCTGGCCTCGTTCGGGGAGCCGACCCGCTTGACCACCACCGCCCGGCCGTCGTCGAGGGTGACCTCGGTCAGCGCGCCGGACAGCGGGCGCTCCCCGGTTGCCGTCCGGCCGGTGAGCCGCGTGGCCACCGAACCGGGGCCGTCTGCGTCGTCGTACACCCCGCACCTCCGATCAGCACTCGCCCCCCGTGTACCCGAAGGGTTCGTGCACAGCCTCTGTGAAGACTCCCAGCCATGTCTTGACATATGGAAGAACCAATCCGTAGCTTGGCCGATCATTTAGATTCGTGAAGCGGGTTCACGGATATGAACGGAGTGTCTCCATGGGCGATCGCCGACGACGACGCCGCCTGGCCGCGGCGGCCACCGTCACGGGACTGATGTTCGGAACGGCCGCCTGTGGCTCCGGCTCCGACAGCGCGGCGGGCAACGATCCGAACACGCTGGAGGTGTGGACCCGGAGCAATCCGGACGACGCCGCCACCTACGACCGGGTCTTCGCCGCCTTCACCAGGAAGACCGGCATCAAGGTCGACTACCAGCCGATCATCAACTTCGACCAGCAGCTCCAGAGCCGGGCCTCCACCAGGGACCTGCCGGACGTCATGATCAACGACACGGCCCTGATGGGCAGTTACCAGAGCCAGGGGCTGCTCAAGCCGATCGACCCGGCCTCGATCACGGGCGGCGACCAGATCTCCGCCAAGTCCTGGTCCTCCACGGTGGGCGTCGACGGGAAGCACTACGGCGTCCCCTACTCCCGCCAGGCCCAGACACTGATGATCCGCAAGGACTGGCTGGAGAAGCTCGGGCTGAAGGCGCCGACGACCTGGCAGGAGATGCTCGCCGTCGCCAAGGCCTTCGCCACCCGGGACCCGGACGGCGACGGCAAGGCCGACACCTACGGCATCGTCGCCCCGGCCAGCGCACAGAACGGCTACGCGGCCATGTGGGGCTCCAGCTTCCTGTGGCAGGGCGGCGCGCAGATCATCAAGCCGGACGGCAAGGGGAAGTACACCCCGGCCATGGACTCGGCCGCCGCGGTGAACGCCGTGACCTGGATGAAGGAGAGCCTCTTCTGCGGCCGGAAGGGTGTCGTCCAGCCCGGCGCGATCACCGCCGTCACCGGGACGGCCACCAACTTCCAGGACGGCAACGCCGGGATGTACATGACCGGCCCGTACAACATCACCACCTACGACACCACGCCCGGCAAGGACACCTACGAGGTCGTCCCCGCACCGGCGGGCCCGGCCGGGGGTGACGTGCTGGCCGACGGCGAGAACGTCTACCTCGGCGCCAAGACCGGCAAGGACGGGCAGGAGCTGGCACTGGCCTCGTTCCTGGTGTCGCCCGAGGGCCAGAGGATTGCCATGACCAGCGTCGACGGCCACCAGCCCGTCGTCCGTATCCCCGTCAACTCCACGCTGGACGCGGCGAAGGTGCGGGGCGACGCCCGCTGGAGCGTCGTGCAGAAGGCCTACGAGACCGCCTCCCAGCAGTTCCCGAACGCGCCCGACTTCGCCCCGATCAAGCAGGACACCGCCGACGCGCTCAACTCGATCTTCACGTACTGCGGCGGTGACGTCCGCTCCCAGCTCAAGGAGCTGAACGACACGCTCGCCGGAGACCTCAAGGACCAGGGGCTGCTGAAATGACCGCGACCGTATCCGCCCCCACGGCACACCGGGCCTTCCCCAAGAAGGCCGTCGTCCCCTGGCTCTTCCTGGCCCCGGGTCTGCTGCTGGCCCTGGTGTTCAAGTTCTGGCCGATGGCCAAGGGCATCTGGCTCAGCTTCTTCCACGTGCGGCCCTTCCTCGGCAACGAGTGGACCGGGCTCGACAACTACACGCGGGTCCTCACCGACCACCGCTTCCAGGAGGCGATCGGGCACACCCTGGTCCTCGGCATCGGCCAGGCGGTCGGCGCGATCCTGCTCGGATTCGCCCTCGCGCTGCTTCTGGAGGGCCAGGCCCGCTCGCTGAAGTTCCTCCGCACCGCCGTCTTCCTGCCCGCCGTCACCGCCACCGCGGTCGTCGGCGAGCTGTGGCGGCTGATGTACTACCCGACCTCCGACGGCCTGATCAACAGCGGCCTGCACTTCTTCGGGCTCGGCACCGTGCAGTTCCTCGACAACCCCAACATCGCGCTGTACTCGACGATGGTGATGGGCATCTGGATCTGGGCCCCGTACAACATGGTGATCTTCCTGGCCGGTCTCGCGGGCGTGGACCGCTCGCTGTACGAGGCGGCGGCGATGGACGGTGTCTCGCTGTGGCAGCGCCTGCGTCACGTCACACTGCCCGCGATCCGTCCGGCGCTGATGATCGTGCTCACCCTCGCCACGATCCGCGGTCTGCGCGTGTTCACCGAGGTCTACGTCCTCACCGGCGGCGGCCCCGCCGGGTCGACCGACGTCTGGATGACCCGCGCCTACACCCTGGGCTTCACCCGCAACGACATCGGCGGCGCCTCGGCGGCCTCGGTCGTCCTGCTCTGCGTGACGCTCCTGCTCACCGTCCTGGTCAACCACCTCCGCACGAGGGGAGAAGCGCGATGAGCGCCCCCGTCATCGACTCCGTCCGGCCGGCGGTCCCTGACACCCCGGCCGGACGGACCGCCAGGGACACGCGGACCACCCCGGCCCGCTTCGACACCGCCCTCGGCTGGAACGACAGGCCCGGTCTCGCCTGGAGCCTGAGGATCCTGCTCTGCGTGATCGCCCTCGCGATCTTCGCGGCACCGTTCCTGACGATCTTCTCCGGCGCCTTCACCACCCACCCCAGCGGCTCCTCGCTGTCCTTCCTGCCGCACGACACCACCCTGTCCAACTTCAGGGTGGCCGGCGCGCAGGGCATGTGGGACTACCTCGGCAACTCGCTGGTCATCGCGGGCGGCGGGCTCCTGCTCCAGCTCGCGGTGTGCACGCTGGCCGCGTACGCGCTGGCCCGGCACCGGTTCCGGGGCCAGGCGCTGATCATGATGCTGTTCATGATGACGCTGATGCTGCCCGAGGAGGTCATCGCGATCCCCCTGTCCCTGGTCCTCGGTGACGTGCCGGTGGTGCACGCGGACCTCAAGGGCACGGTGTGGGGCGTCGTCCTGCCCCTGGGCGCCTGGGGCTTCTCGGTGATGATGCTGACCGAGTTCATGCGGGACATCCCCGACGAGATCGAGGAGGCGGCCCGCCTGGACGGCGTCGGCGAACTGCGGATGCTGTGGCAGATCATCCTGCCGCTGTGCAGGCCCGCGCTGGGCGTGGCCGGTGTCCTCGGGTTCATCATGATCTGGGACCAGTACCTGCTGCCCCTGATCGCCGCCAAGGACCCCACCGACTACACGGTCACCGTCGCACTGGCCACCCTGCGCACCGACCCGGTGGTCGGCTCCGGTGTGGTCCTCGCCGGTGCGGTCATCGCCCTGATCCCCAGCCTGATCGTCTATCTGCTCCTCCAGCGCTCGCTGGTCACCGGCATCGCCGCCGGTGCCACCAAGGGCTGACACCGACCCCCCACGTTTGAGGGAGACATGAAGTTCCAAGGAGTGCTGTTCTTCCCGGTGACGCCGTTCGCCGCGGACGGCTCGCTGGACGAGGAACGGCTCGCCCAGCACATCGACAGCGGTGTGGCGGCCGGCGCGGGCGGCGTGTTCGTCGCCTGCGGCACGGGTGAGTTCCACGCGCTGACACCCGACGAGCTGGAGCGGGCCACCAGGGTGGCGGTCGAGACGACCGCGGGCCGGGTGCCGGTCCTCGCCGCCGCGGGCGGCCCCACGCCGGTCGCCCGCGACCACGCGGCCCGGGTGACCCGGGCGGGCGCCGACGGCATCCTGCTGCTGCCGCCCTACCTGGTGACGGCCCCGCAGCAGGGCCTGGTGCGCTATGTCGAGGAGGTCACCGCCGACAGCGACCTGCCGGTGATCTTCTACCAGCGCGGCACCGCCCGCCTCACCGCCCGGACCGCCGCCGAGATCGCCGCGCTGCCGGGTGTGGTCGGCCTCAAGGACGGCCTCGGCGACATCGAGGCGATGCACCGCATCGTGCGCGCGGTGCGGGCCGTCCCCGGCACGGAGGACTTCCAGTTCTTCAACGGCCTCCCGACGGCCGAGATGACCGCCCCCGCCTACCAGGGCATCGGCGTGAGTCTCTACTCGTCCGCCGTGTTCGCCTTCGCGCCCGAGATCGCCCTCGCCTTCCACCGGGCGCTCGCCGCGGGCGACCGGCCGCTGGTGGACACGCTCCTCGACGAGTTCTACGGCCCCCTCGTCCAGCTCCGCGACGAAGTACCGGGGTACGCCGTGGCGTTGGTCAAGTCAGGAGTGGCCCTGCGTGGTCTCGACGTGGGTGGCGTACGAGCCCCCCTCGTCGATCCGTCTCCGCAGCACGTCGCGCGCCTCTCGAAGCTCATCGACCGTGGTCTGGAGGTGGTCGGCGCATGAGCGAGCCGACCCGCGTCAAGGAACTGATCGTCACCCCGATCGCCTTCCGTGACCCGCCGTTGCTCAACTCCAACGGGGTGCACGAGCCGCTCGCCCTGCGGATCATCCTCCAACTCGTGCTGGAGGACGGCACGGTGGGTTTGGGTGAGTCCCCCGGCGGGGTGGCCCGTCTGGAACGACTGGAGGCGGCCGCGAAGGTCGTCGTCGGCATGGACGTCTTCGACACCACGGCCGTCTCCGCCGCGATCGACGCCGCCCTGCTGCCCACGGTGCCCTCCTCGCACGAACGCGGCTGGACCAGCTCCGCCGTCGAGGTGGCCTGTCTGGACGCCCAGGGCAAGCTGCTGGGCCGCCCGGTCAGCGACCTGCTCGGCGGGACGGTCCGGGACTCGGTGCCGTTCGCCGCGTACCTCTTCTACAAGTGGGCCGAGCACCCCGCACTGGACGGCCGCGCGGCCGTGGGAGACGAGTGGGGCGAGGCCCTGGACCCGGCCGGGATCGTGGCGCAGGCCCGGCTGATGCAGGAACGTTACGGCTTCCGGTCGTTCAAGCTGAAGGGGGGTGTCTTCCCGCCCGACGAGGAGATCGCCGCGATCAGGGCGCTCGCGGACGCCTTCCCCGGGCAGCCGCTGCGGCTGGACCCCAACGTGGCGTGGACCGTGGAGACGTCGGCGTACGTGGCACGTGAACTGGACGGTGTCCTGGAGTACTTGGAGGACCCGACCAAGGGCATAGAGGGCATGGCGGCGGTGGCGAAGAACGCGCCGATGCCGCTGGGCACCAACATGTGCGTGATCGCCTGGGAGCACCTGAGGCCGGCGATCGAACAGGGCGCGATCCAGGTGCTGCTGACGGACCATCACTACTGGGGCGGTCTGCGCCGCACGCGGGAACTGGCCGCGGTGTGCGAGGCGTTCGGGATCGCCCTGTCGATGCACTCCAACTCGCATCTCGGCATCAGCCTCGCCGCCATGACCCACGTGGCCGCGGCCATCCCCAACCTCGACCACTCCTGCGACACCCACTACCCGTGGAACCACGCCGACGACGTGATCCGCCCGGGCGTCCTGGAGTTCCGCGACGGCGAGGTCAAGGTGCCCACGGGTCCCGGCCTCGGTGTGGAACTGGACCAGGAGGCCCTGGACCGTCTGCACCGCCTCTACCTCGACTCGGGAATGCGCAGCCGGGACGACACCGGGTACATGCGCCGCTTCCGGCCCGGTTACGAACTGCGCCTTCCCCGCTGGTAGACGAAGGGGGACCAACCAGGGCGCCCGGTGATCCCGGGCGCCCTGCCGTGCCTCCTCCCCCTCCGGCTCAGCCTCCTTTCCGGCACCGGTCCACCGGCAGGCCCGTCATGAGCTGCGCCGGGGGTTCACGGTCGGTTCGGCGGGGCCGGGTGCGGTCTCCCACCGGAGTTCGCCCCTCCGTGCGGACCCGGTCTCCCGTCGGCGCCCGGTCCCCCGCCGCGGCCCGGAACCTCGCCCGGGCGACCGCCCCGGCCAGCGCGGACGGGTCCTCCCGGAGTTCGCCAGCCGTGACGCCCAGGTCCTCGCCCAGGGCGTGTTGCGAAAGTCCCGTCGTTCGCCCGAAGGGCGGGCCTCGCGGCGTCAGGCGCGTGCATGGCGTCGCGAGGCAGGCGGGACTTTCGCAACACGCCCTAGTGCCTCGGAGGTCCGGGACAGGAGTTCCTCCAGCGGGCCGGGCGTCGGGGTGAGGACCGCCACCGGCCACTCACGCACCCCAGCCATCGGCAGCGCGCCGGCGCGCAACGCTGGGACGAGTCCGGCGTTGAGCAGCGAGGACTTGCCCGCCCCGGACGGCGCCATGAGCAACAGGCCTGCACCGGTGCTTCAATGTCACCCCCTGGGTGGAGGAGCGCGGGCATGGACACAGTCCTGGTGACCGGTGGCAGCGGGTTCGTCGGGAGCCATCTGGTGCGGCGGCTGCTGGAGCGGGGATACGAGGTGCACGCCACCGTGCGCAGTCTCACCAACCCGGCGAAGGTGCGCCCGCTGCGGGACATGCAGGACGAATTCCCCGGCGCTCTCACGCTGTTCGAGGCCGACCTGCTCAAGGAGCGCTCCTTCGACGAGGCCATGGCGGGCTGCCGTGTGGTCTTCCATGTGGCCTCGCCGTTCTTCATGCCGGAGAGGATCAAGGACGGCCGCAGGGACATGGTCGACCCCGCGCTGCTCGGCACCCGCAACGTCCTGGCCGGTGTCGGGCGGACGGCGTCGGTGGAGCGGCTGGTGTTCACCTCCACGGTCGGCGCGATCTTCGGCGACTACTCCGACGTGCGGGACATGGAGGGGCAGGTCCTGTCGGAGAGGTACTTCAACACCAGCAGCACGGTGGAGAACAACCCGTACCACTACGCCAAGACGGTCGCCGAGCGCGCGGCCTGGGACGCGGAGGCGGCACAGGACCGCTGGCGGATGGTGTCCGTCAACCCCGGTCTGATCCTCGGCCCTTCGCTGACACCCGCATCCGAGTCCGGCAGCCTCTTCCTCCTGGAGGAACTGTTCAAGGGCTACTTCTTCTACGGCGCCCCGGACTTCAGCTTCACCACGGTCGACGTGCGTGACGTGGCCGACGCGCACATCGCGGCGGCGGAGCGGCCGGACGCGAAGGGCCGTTACATCCTGGCCGCGGAGACGATGACGTCGTTCCACGAGATGTCCCGCATCATCCGCAGCCGGTACCCCCGTGATCCGCGGATCCCGCGCACCGCGCTCCCCCACTGGCCCGTGCGCGTCCTCGGCCCCGCGTTCGGGCTCACCCAGGACTACATCCGGGGGCACCTCGGCATCCGCTTCCGCGTGGACAACAGCCGCAGCGTGCACGAGCTGGGCATCGACTACCGGCCGGTCGAGGAGACGGTCCTCGACCACTACGAGGCGTGGCGCGCACAGCGGCGCAGGGGGTGACGCGCAGCGGGAGCAGTGGCCTTACGCGACGAAGGTCACAGTTACATCTCACGCTTTTCACACTTCAATCTTCACGCGAGCCTCACAAGTTGGTTAGGTTGACGGCGAGCAGCACGACGGAAGGGGCACGACTTTCATGGCGCCGGATCGAACTTCGCGCGATGGAGGGTTCAGCCTCCCCGCCAAGCGCAACTCCGCCCTCGCGACGGCCGCCATGGCCTCCGCGGCCCTGCTGTCGCAGACAGGCAACGCCGCGGCGGACGAGGTACCCAGCCCTGACGAGGTGAACCGGCGGATCACCAGCCTCTACAACCGGGCCGAGGACGACTCGGGCACCTACAACGCCACGCGCGCGGCCGGAACGGCGTCGAGCACCCGTGGCCGCAGCGGTTCGTCGACCGGCGGCGGGAGCAGGTCGGACGGCGGCAGCAGGTCGGGCGGCGACCCCTCCCTCGACGCCATCGCCCGGCAGTGGTACGGCTCGGCCCGCGCGAAGATGGGGCCCGTCATCGAGGCGTCCCTGCCCGCCGATCGCGTCGCCAACCGCCGGGCCGAGCCGAGCCGTCAGCGCCCGGCGAGTGCCACCGCGGACGCGGTGCGTGCACGCGAGGCGAAGCCGGCCGAACGATCCCTTCCGGAACTGGCCGCCAAGCCCGTGCTCGCCCTGCCCGGCGCGCCGGAACCGGCCCAGGCCGCCCTCACCGCCGCGCCGGCCCAGTCCCCCTCATGGGCTCCGGAACCGACCCCGCAGGACCTCACCGGCACCGGCGGCTTCCCCGCCCTGGGCACCTCGCAGCCCGTGACCGGGGTCCCGGAGTACACGGCACGGACCGACACCGGCTCCTTCGAGTACAGACCTCAACTCGCCACCGGGGCGCCGGAGTACACCCCGCCGAGCGGAACCACCGTCCCGGCGTACACCCCGCCGACCGGCACCGCCCTTCCGGCGTACACCGCGCAGACCGGTCAACTCGGCATCGAGGCACCGCAGTACGCGCCGTCAGCCACCACCGGGTTTCCCGAGTACGCCGCACAGACCGGCACCGGGCTCCCGGAGTACGCCGCGCAGGCCACCACGGCGTTCCCCGAGTACGCCGCTCAACCGCCCACGGGTTACTCCGACCACTCCGCCCTCACCGCCCCCCTCGCGACGCTCGCGCCCCTGTCGGT
>NZ_RSAJ01000255.1 GCF_003933965.1 Streptomyces sp. RP5T | reverse complement strand
GGGTACGGGGGAACGCGGCGGGGCCGGAGAAAGCTCCGTGCGCCGCCGGGTGGGTCCGGGTCAGGCCAGGGGGGCCTCGCGGACCGTGTCCAGCAGGGTGAGGACGAGGCGGGCGGTCTCGGTGGGGGTGTTCCCGACCTTGACGCCGACCGCCTCCAGCGCCGTCTTCTTCGCCTGTGCCGTGCCCGCCGAACCGGACACGATGGCGCCGGCGTGGCCCATGGTCCGGCCCTCGGGCGCGGTGAATCCGGCGATGTAGCCGACGACGGGTTTGGTGACGTGGGCACGGATGTACGCGGCCGCCCGCTCCTCGGCGTCGCCGCCGATCTCCCCGATGAGGACGATCAGTTCGGTGTCGGGGTCGTCCTGGAAGGCGGCCAGGCAGTCGATGTGGGTGGTGCCGACGACGGGGTCTCCGCCGATGCCGACACAGGTGGAGAAGCCGATGTCGCGCAGCTCGTGCATGAGTTGGTAGGTGAGCGTGCCCGACTTGGAGACCAGGCCGACGCGGCCGGATCTGGCGATGTCGGCGGGGATGATGCCGGCGTTGGACTGTCCGGGCGTGATGAGACCCGGGCAGTTGGGTCCCACGATCCGTGTCCCCTTCTTCTTCGCGTACGAGGTGAAGGCGACGCTGTCGTGGACGGGGATGCCCTCGGTGATGACGACGGCCAGCCGGATCCCGGCGTCGACGGCCTCGACAACTGCCGCTTCGGCGAAGGCCGGTGGCACGAAGACCACGGTGACGTCGGCTCCGGTCTCCCGGATGCCGTCGGCGACGGATCCGAAGACGGGCAGGACACGCTCGTCGAGGTCGACGGTCTGGCCGGACTTGCGCGGGTTGACGCCGCCGACCACGTCGGTGCCCGCGGCGAGCATGCGCCGGGTGTGTTTCATGCCCTCGCCTCCGGTCATGCCCTGGACGAGGACCCGGGACTCCTTGGTCAGGAAGATGGCCATGTCCCTCTCCTTCAGGTGGTGTTGGCGAGTTCGGCGGCACGGCGGGCGGCGCCGTCCATGGTGACGGCCTGCTGGAGCAGGGGGTGGGCGTGCCGGTCGAGGACGGCCCGGCCGCGGGCGGCGTTGTTGCCGTCGAGGCGCACGACGACCGGCTTGGTGAGCCGCACCTCCTGAAGGGCCCGCACGATGCCGTCGGCGACCGCGTCGCAGGCGGTGATGCCGCCGAAGACGTTGACGAACACGGACTTCACGGCCGGGTCCGACAGGATGACCGTCAGTCCGTCGGCCATGACCTGCGCCGAGGCGCCGCCGCCGATGTCGAGGAAGTTGGCGGGGCGGGCTCCGCAGCCGGCGACCACGTCGAGGGTCGACATGACCAGTCCGGCGCCGTTGCCGATGATGCCGACCTCGCCGTCGAGCCTGACGTAGTTGAGGCCCTTCGCGGCGGCGGCCGCCTCCAGCGGATCGTCGTACGCGATGCCCTCCTCGCCCCAGCGAGCCTGCCTGAAGCGGGCGTTGTCGTCGAGGGTGACCTTGCCGTCGAGGGCGAGGATGTGTCCTTGCCGGGTGCGCACGAGCGGGTTGACCTCGACGAGGAGGGCGTCCTGGTGGACGAGGACCTCCCACAGTCGTACGAGGACGTCGGCGGTCCGCGGCGGCAGGCCGGCGGCCTCGGCGATCTCGCCCGCCTTCACCGAGGTGACACCTTCGGCGGGGTCGACGGGTATCCGGGCGACCGCCTCCGGGCGGACCGCCGCGACCTCCTCTATGTCCATGCCGCCCTCCGCCGAGGCGACGGCGAGGAAGCGGCCCGCTGCCCGGTCGAGGACGTAGGCGACGTAGAACTCGCTCTCGATGTCCACCGGTTGGGCCAGCATGACCTCGCGGACGGTGTGGCCCTTGATGTCCATGCCGAGGATCCGGCGGGTCGTCCGCTCGGCCTCGGCGGGGTCGGCGGCGAGCCGCACACCGCCCGCCTTGCCCCGGCCCCCCGCCTTGACCTGCGCCTTGACGACGACGGGGCCGCCCAGCCTGCGGGCGATGGCGCGGGCCTCCTGGGGCGAGTCGGTGACCTCCGCCCTCGGCACCGGGATTCCGTGTTCCTCGAAGAGGGCCCGGGCTTCGTGCTCGTACAGGTCCATGCTTGGGCTCCCGTCTCAAAGTGCACGACTCAAAAGTGCTGCACGCCCCCTGGACATCGCCCATCGGATGCGGGATAACAATCTTCATACAGTATTCGTCGACTGTATGCAATGTGCCAAACATGGCCGTGAGGTGATCCATGACGACGTTGGCGCTTGATGGTGTGCGGGTGTTGGACATGACGCATGTGCAGTCGGGTCCGTCGGCGACGCAGTTGCTGGCGTGGCTGGGGGCGGATGTGGTGAAGGTGGAGGCGCCGGGCGGGGACGTCACGCGGCGGCAGTTGCGGGATGTGCCGGGTGCGGACTCGTTGTATTTCACGATGCTCAACTGCAACAAGCGCAGCATCACGCTGAATGTGAAGTCGGAGCGGGGCCGGCAGATCCTGTCCGCGTTGATCCGGGGTGCGGATGTGCTGGTGGAGAACTTCGCGCCGGGTGCGGTGGAGCGGATGGGGTTTTCGTGGGAGCGGATCCGGGAGCTCAATCCGCGGATCGTGTATGCGTCGATCAAGGGGTTCGGGCCGGGTCCGTACACGGATTTCAAAGCCTATGAGGTGGTGGCGCAGGCGATGGGCGGGTCGATGGCGACGACCGGTTTCCAGGACGGTCCGCCGCTGGCGACCGGGGCGCAGATCGGTGACTCGGGGACCGGTGTGCATGCGGTGGCCGGGATCCTGGCGGCGTTGTTCCAGCGGGAGCGCAGCGGGCGCGGGCAGCGGGTGGACGTGGCGATGCAGCACGCGGTGCTGAACCTGTGCCGGGTCAAGCTGCGTGACCAGCAGCGCCTGGCGAACGGGCCGCTGGCGGAGTATCCGGGCGACGGCCTGACCGACGGCTTCACCGACGAGGTGCCGCGTTCGGGCAACGCCTCGGGAGGCGGGCAGCCCGGCTGGGCGGTGCGGTGCGCGCCGGGCGGTGCGAACGACTACGTGTACGTCATCGTCCAGCCGCAGGGCTGGGAGCCGCTGGCCGCGCTGATCGGCCGACCCGAACTCGCCGAAGATCCTGAATGGGCCACGCCTGAGGCACGTCTTCCCAAGCTGGCGAAGATGTTCCAGCTGATCGAGGAATGGACCGCGTTGCTGCCGAAGTGGCGGGTGCTGGAAGAGCTCAACCGGCACAACATTCCGTGCGGGCCGATCCTGTCCCCGAAGGAGATCATCGAGGACGCCTCACTCGCGGCGAACGACATGATCGTCGAGGTCGCGCATCCCGAACGCGGCTCCTTCACCACCGTCGGCAACCCCCTCAAACTCTCCGACTCACCCACCCGCATCACCACCCCACCCCTCCTCGGCCAACACAACGAGGAGATATACATCGGCGAACTCGGCCTCGGTGACGAGGAGTTGCGGCTCCTCAGGTCGGGCGGGGTGATCTGACGTGGTGAACCGGAGCCATGGTCCCGGCCCGTCGGGCGGTGGTCCATGACGTGACTGAGCACGGGGTCCGGCGGCGGTGCGCGTCGGACGGACCCCGGGATCCGTGCGCACACGAAAGGCATTTGGACAGGGGGCGCTGGCCAGATCTTTCGACGCAAGGAGTGCTTGAAGACTATGACAACCATCGACTACTCGTCGTCCGCCACCTACAGGGAGGTGACGGACCGCAACGGCCGCGTGTACCGGGTCGGCGAGACCGACCGGCACATCATGGGACGACCACGATGGACCATGGTGCTCTTCCCGTGGATGGGCATGCTGGGCATCAGCTCCTCGGAGTACGCGTTCACGTCGGCCGAGGACACGCTGCACGAGGCGCATCTGTGGAGCAGCGGGCACATCTTCTGGCTGATGGGCGTCTGGGTGTTCTTCCAGGCGGCCGTGGCCTTCCCCGCCGGGCAGCTGCGGGAGAGCGGGAAGCTTCCGGCCCGCTACGCGATGATGCTGGGCGCGCTGGGCACCGTCCTCGGTTATCTGTCCCTCGCGTTCGCGCCGAACGTGATCGTCGCCTACCTGGGCTTCGGCGTGTGCAGCGGTATCGGCGCCGGCCTTGTGTACGCGACCTGCGTGAACATGGTCGGCAAGTGGTTCCCGGAGCGCAAGGGCGGCAAGACCGGCATGGTCAACGGCGGTTTCGCCTACGGCTCGGTGCCCTTCGTCTTCCTGTTCACGTCGTACATGGACCTGAGCAACTACAAGGGCGTGCTGGTGACGGTGGGCCTGGTGTGCTGCTCGGTGGTGGCGTTCGCGGGCTGGTTCTTCAAGGACCCGCCGAAGAACTGGTGGCCGCCGCACGTCGACCCGCTCAAGCAGACCGACGACCCGAAGATCCGGCGGGCGCTGGAGAAGAACCCGCCGGCCGTCAAGCAGTACACCCCCAAGGAGGCCGCGCGTACGCCCGTCCTGTGGATGATGTGGTTCTGCCTGCTGTGCACGGCCGGCATCAACATCTTCGGCATCGCCTTCCAGGTGCCGTTCGGCAAGGACATGGGCTTCGCGGGCGGGATCGTGGCCACGGCGATGTCCCTGAAGGCGATCGTCAACGGCACCGGGCGCGGGGTGATCGGCTGGATCTCCGACAAGTTCGGCCGCCGCAACACGCTGATCATCGTGTGTCTGGTGCTGGGCACCGCGCAGTTCGGTGTGCTGGTCTCGGGCCAGATGGGCAGCATGCCGTTCTTCCTCTTCTGCTCCATGGTCTCCGGCTTCGGCGGCGGCGCGATCTTCCCGCTGTTCGCCGCGATGACCGCGGACTACTTCGGTGAGAACAACAACGCCTCCAACTACGGCATGGTCTACAGCTCGAAGCTCATCTCGGGGCTCGTGGGCTCCGGTGTCGGCTCGATCGTGGTCGGCGCCTGGGACTACCAGGGCGCGTTCGTCCTGGCCGGCTCGATCGGCCTGGCGTCCGCGGTCCTCGCGCTGTTCCTCAAGGCGCCCGGCAGGCCCCAGACCAGCCGTCGGACCGTACCCAACCCGCAACCGCTCGGCGAGGAAATGGCCTGACATGACGGCAGATCCGTACGCAGCACGCAGCGAGACCGACAAGAGCGCACAGCCCACCGCCGCACCACGTCCCTACCGAGAAGTGACCGACGCGGGCGGCCGCGTCTACCGCGTCGGCGAGACCGACCGGGACATCCTCGGTCACTCGCGCAAGCTCATGGTGTATCTGCCCTGGATCACCATGATGGCCATCAGCGTCTTCGAGTACGCGTACGGCTCGGCCGAGGACACCCTGTCCCACGCCCACGGCTGGACGCAGAGCAACACCTTCTGGATCCTCAGTGTCTGGGTCTTCTTCCAGGCCGGCATCGCCTTCCCGGCGGGCTGGCTGCGGGAGAAGGGCGTCCTGACCGCCCGCAAGGCCATGTACATCGGCTCGGGTATGTGTCTGGTCGGGTTCCTCGCCCTGTCGCACCTGGGCAACGTCTGGCTGGCGATCCTCGGGTTCGGCGTCGTCGGAGGAATCGGCGCCGGCCTGGTCTACGCGACCTGTATCAACATGGTCGGCAAGTGGTTCCCCGAACGCCGGGGCGCCAGGACCGGGTTCGTCAACGGCGGCTTCGCGTACGGGTCCCTGCCCTTCATCTTCATCTTCAACTACGGCTTCGACACGGCGAACTACCACCGGGTCCTGGACCTCATCGGCTGCTACATCCTGATCGTGGTCGTGGGGTGCGCGTTCTTCTTCAAGGACCCGCCGAAGAACTGGTGGCCCGCGGACATCGACCCGCTGACGTACGGCGGCGACGGGAAGGGTGCCGCCGCGCTCTCCAAGAACCCCCCAGCGGTACGGCAGTTCACCCCGAAGGAGGCCATCAGGACCGGCATGCTTCCCCTCATGTGGATCGCCCTCGTCATGACCGCGGGGGTGTCGATCTTCGGTATCTCCTTCCAGGTCGACTACGCCAAGGAGGTGGGCTTCGGCCCACTGGTCGCGGCCTCCTCGATGGGTGTCATGGCGGTCATCAACGGCATCGGGCGCGGGGTCGTGGGCTGGCTGTCCGACAAGTGGGGGCGCAAGTCCACGCTGGTGTTCGTGATCGTCGTGCTGGGTCTCGCGCAGTTCGGGGTGATCTGGGCGGGTGACATCAGGAGCGAGTCGCTGTTCCTGGTGTTCGCGTTCCTGTCCGGATTCGGCGGCGGCGCGTTCTACCCGCTGTTCGCGGCGCTCACCCCGGACTACTTCGGGGAGAACTACAACGCCTCCAACTACGGCCTGGTGTACAGCGGCAAGCTGATCAGCGGTCTGTTCGGCGGCGGTCTGGGCTCCATGGTCGTGGCGGCCTGGGGCTACGACGGGGCGTACGCCCTGGCCGGCGCCACCTCGATGCTGGCGGCGGGGATCGCGCTGTTGCTACGACAGCCCGGGCGCCCCCGCAGCGGAGCCCCGGCGACACAACCACAAGCCGCGACCTGAGCAAAGCGGCTCACACATCGGGCGGCCCTCTCCCACGGCGTCCACCGGGGAAGGGCCGCCTGATCCGATGGAACGGGCCTGTTCGCGCGCGGCTCAGCGGCGGAGGGCTACTTCTCGCGGTCGTGGTACATCTTCCGCGTGTGTTCCGTGTGTTGCCGCATGACGGCGGTGGCGCGCTGCTCGTCGCGGTCGGCGATCGCGGCGATCAGTTCACGATGCTCGATCCACGACTGCCGGCCACGCTGACGAGCCACCGGCGTGTAATACCAGCGCACCCGGCGATCCACCTGCCCCGCCAACTCCGCAAGCACCGCGTTGCCCGCCAACTCCATCACCTTCGCATGCAACCGCGCGTTCAACGCGACCGCGGCATCCACGTCGTCCGCCGCCACCGCACGCTCCCCCTGCACACACAAGTCCTCAAGCGCCGCGACACCCGCACTGCCCGCATTCGCCGCCGCCAGCCGGGCCGCCTCCGCCTCCAACAACGTCCGCACCGTCAACAGCTGATCCGCCTCCTCGTCCGTCGGCTCATGCACGAACGCACCCTGCGCCGGACGCAAATCCACCCACCCCTCGGTGTTCAACCGCTGCAAAGCCTCCCGCACCGGCTGCCGCGACACCCCCAGATGACCCGCCAGCTCACTCTCCACCAAATGCTGACCAGGCTGCAGAGCACGCGTAGTGATCAACTCCAGCAACGCACCGTACACACGATCACGCAGCGGACCGGGACGCTCGAGCCTGGGCACCGTCCCGTACGGGAGTCCTGTCGTCGGCAACATCTCGGTCCCTCCTGTGCAGCGTCGTCGCTGCGGCTGAGAGATAAGTATGAATTGGTTTTCGCCTACAGTCTACGGCGCACAACCGCCATGAGCGCAGGTCGTACCGGCTCGTAGCGGCAGCTCAAAGGCTTGGTGACGTCACGACTCTTGCTGAGCGCTCTCTCCATCCTGTAGACAATATCCAGTCGACAAAGTCGGCAGTTCCTCGGTCACCCTCACCGAACGGAGCTTCCACCCATGAAAGTCGCAGTCCTCGGCGCCGGAGCCATCGGCGCCTACGTCGGCGCGGCACTCCACCGCGCCGGCGCCGACGTCCATCTCATCGCCCGCGGTCCGCACCTGGCGGCCATGCGGGACCACGGTGTCCAGGTCCTCAGCCCACGCGGTGACTTCACCGCCCACGTCCACGCCACCGACGACCCGGCCGAGATCGGCCCGGTCGACTACGTCTTCCTCGGTCTGAAGGCCAACTCGTACGCGGCGTGCGGGCCGCTCATCGAGCCCCTTCTCACCGACACCACCGCGGTCGTCGCGGCACAGAACGGCATCCCCTGGTGGTACTTCCACCGGCACGGCGGACCGCACGACGGCCACCGCATCGAGAGCGTGGACCCGGGAGGCGCGGTCAGTGCGGTGCTCGCGCCCTCCCGGGCCATCGGCTGTGTCGTCTACGCGGCGACCGAACTCGAAGGACCCGGTGTGGTACGGCACTTGGAGGGGACGCGGTTCTCCGTCGGGGAGCCCGACCGCAGCCTCTCCCCCCGCTGTCTGGCCTTCAGCGAGGCCATGCAGGCCGGCGGGCTCAAGTGCCCGGTCGAACCGAACCTGCGGGACGACATCTGGCTCAAGCTGCTGGGCAACATCTCCTTCAACCCCATCAGCGCGCTGGCCCGGGCGACCATGCGCCAGATGTGCCTGCACGGCGGTACCCGCAAGGTCATCGAGACGATGATGGCCGAGACCCTCGCGGTCGCGGAGACGCTCGGCTGCACGGTCGGCGTCTCCATCGAACGCCGTCTCGCCGGTGCCGAGCGGGTGGGCGACCACCGCACCTCGACGCTCCAGGACCTGGAACGCGGCAAGCCCCTGGAGCTCGACGTCCTGCTCACCGCCGTCATCGAGCTGGCGGAGATCACCGGAGTGGACGTGCCCACGCTCCGTACCGTCCACGCCCTCTCCGACCTTCTCGCGCTCCGGTCCGCCGCATGACGGGCCTGGGCGCCCACGTCCTCGGGGTGGGACCCCGGTACCGGCCGAACACCGGTACCGGGGTGCCGATGGCCCATGCGATCGGCCGGGAGATCATCCGGGCGGGGCTGGCCGACCGGGAGTTCATCGCCCGCTCGACCTCCGGCTTCGAGGAGTACAGACGGCTCGTCGAGCCGTGGACGGTGTCGCTCGCGGTGAAGGTGACGGGCGTACCGGCCGCCGTCGTACGGGAGTTGGCGCACGCCTGCGCCCGAGGCGAGCCGTTGCGGGCGTGCACCGGCACCGGGGAGGAGGAGGCGCGTGCGGTGGCCGACCTGTCGCTGCTCACCGGCCGCGGTCACGGCGCCCGGGAGCCGCGTACGCCCTTCCACCTGGTCCAGCACGCCCCTCCCGTCGATCTGACGGACGAGGCGTATCCGGTACGGCTCACCACGGGACGCCGTACCGGCTCGTCCAACACCTCTCTGCGCAAGGGCGGTTCGGAGTCGTCGGTGCGGCGGGCCGAGTGTGTCGAGCTGAGTCCGGAGGACGCCGAGCGCTACGGCGTGGTGGTCGGCGAGGAGGTGCGGGTCGCCACCCGGCGGGGCTCGACGACGGCGCCGGTGTGGGTGGATCCGGCATTGCGGCCCGGTCTGGCGTTCATGAACGGCCGCCCGCCGGACGGGACCGGTGCCGAGCAGGCGGCGGCGAGGGCCGGGTGTCCGATCGCGGGGGCCGTCGAGTTCGAGGCCGCCGCGATCCGGATCGAGAAGGTGCCCGTGGTGGCGGTGCGGCGGTGAGCCCGGACACGGGACGCGTCACCCAGGGGAGGCCCGCCTCGACGGCGAGCGCCTCGCCCTCACCCTGCGCACCCCGGGCGATGACACCCTCCATGAACGTGTACGCGGGAGAGGAGCGCCTGACCCCGGCGGTCGTTCCGGCCGCCCGGGGCTGACGGTCCTGCCCGCTGCACGACGGCGGGACCCCGACCGGCGGGGAGCGCCCCCTGCGCCCTCGGGGTCCCGCCTCACTCGTGTGCGGTCAGCACTTCTCCCGCAGCGAGTGCAGGTGGGCGCTGGAGCGGCGGGCGAAGGTGAAGGACTCGGCGGGCTGGTCGTGCTCGGCCTGCCAGTGGTGGGCGAGGCGTTCGCCCCGCAGGCGGGATACGGCGGAGATGAACTTCTGGTAGTCGATGTCGCCGTCGCCGACGTCGGTCATGCGGTAGCCGTAGGTGTCGGCCGGATCCCTCACCCCGTCCTTGACGTGGAAGAGGGGGTAGCGGTGGGGTTGCCTGAGGACGTAGTCGAGGGGCTCGAAGGGCGCGGGCGTGCCGTCGGGCCGCCGGGAGAAGCGGAACTGGCCGGAGTAGGCCCAGAAGATGTCCATCTCCAGGAACACCAGGTCGGGGTCGGTCTCCCTGAGCAGCACGTCGTAGAGCCGGACCTTGGGGTTGTCGGTGGCGAAGGAGAACTCCTCGGAGTGGTTGTGCTGGTAGAACTTCATGCCGCGTGCCTTCGCCGCCGCCCCGTAGGTGTTGAACTCCTCGGCGGCGCGCTTCCACGCGTCGACGGTCGAGCCGTAGCGGAAGGGTCCCGAGGCGGTGCCGATGTGCTTGAGGCCGAGGGCCTGGGCGTCGTCGAGGACCTTGGTGAGGTTCTGGGCGAAGGTGTAGGCGTTGGGGTCGTCGGAGTAGTAGCCGACGTGGCTGCCGATCGGGTTCAGGCCGTGGTCGCGGGCCAGACGCCTGAGCTGGGCGAGGGTGATCGGTCCGGCCGAGCCCTGGGTGTAGCCGGCGAACTCGACCTCGTCGTAGCCGTACTTCTCCAGTTCGGCGAAGACGGGGGCGAAGCCGAGCGTCGCGACCTTGTCGCGGAGGCTGTAGAGCTGGATGCCGAGGCGGCCCGGGGGCAGGACGGGACGGCCGCGGCCGTGGCCGGTGGTGGCGGTCGCCGTCCCGGTGGCGGCGCCGGCCGGGGCGGCCGCGGCGCCCAGGAGCGCGGCGGCGGTGGCGCCCGCGGCCACACCGAGCATGCCTCGTCTGGTGAGACGGTGGGTGAGTTCGGGGTCGGGCTGGGAGATGCGGCTCATGCCTGGGACTCCTAGGGGTCGGAGGGCGTTGTCAGTGGCGGGTGCTTCACTGGGAACCAGTCGGAGAGGACCGGTCGTCGGGGCCCGGCTCCTCGGCTGCCGGTGGTGCGGGCCGGTCAGCCGAGACCGGCGAGGTGGAGCAGCAGTGACTTCACGTCGGTGGCCGCGACGCGGTCGCCGACGGCACGGGGGGTGGAGCAGATGAGGAGCGGACCGTCGTCGTCGCTCTCGGGAAGGCGGCCGTGGCTGCCGCGGATAGGTGACGGGTCGAGGGGCACGACCGCCATGCGGTAGCGCATGCCGAGTTTCTTGCGGGCCAGCGCGGTGGCCGCCTTGACCTTGACGTACGGGTCGAGCGGGTCCATGAAGAGTTCGACCGGGTCGTAGCCGGGTTTGCGGTGGATCTCGACCAGCTGCGCGAAGTCGGGTGCGCGGTCGTCGTCGAGCCAGTAGTAGTACGTGAACCAGGCGTCCGGCTCCGCCACGGCGACGAGTTCGCCGGAGCGCGGATGGTCGAGGTGGTGGGCCTTCTTGCCCTCGTCGTCGAGGAGTCGCTCGATGCCGGGCAGGCCGTCGAGGGCGGCACGGGTGGCGGGCAGGTCCTCGGGCCTGCGGACGTAAACATGGGCGATCTGGTGGTCGGCGACGGCGAAGGCGCGGGAGGCCATCGGGTCGAGGTACTCCATGCCGTCCTGCGTGTGCACTTCGAGGAGACCGGCCCGGCGCAGGGCACGGTTGATGTCGACCGGGCGGCTGACGCGGGTGATGCCGTACTCGGACAGCGCGACGACGGTACGGCCCTGCGCGCGGGCGTCGTCGAGCAACGGGCCGATGGCATGGTCGAGTTCGGCTGCGGCTTTGAGGGAGCGGGGGTCGTCGGGGCCGAAGCGCTGCAGGTCGTAGTCGAGGTGAGGGAGATAGCAGAGGGTCAGGTCGGGGTGGCGGGTGGCCATGATGTGGCGGGTGGCGTCGATGATCCACTGGCTGGAGACGAGATCGGCGCCCGGTCCCCAGAAGTGGAAGAGAGGGAAGGTGCCCAGTTTTGCGGTGAGTTCGTCGTGCAGGGCCGGCGGGCGGGTGTAGCAGTCGGGTTC
>NZ_RSAJ01000254.1 GCF_003933965.1 Streptomyces sp. RP5T | reverse complement strand
CACCGGAACCGCGAGCCCTTGCGCAGCGGCCCGGGGTCGAGACGCTCGGCCGTCAGGACCGGGGGCTGCCAGGACGGCCAGCGGACGACGTCGGTCTGGAGTTTCCACACGGTGTGCAGCGGCGCCTTGATGACGACGTCGGACTCGTAGCGGATCCGGGCGTCCGCGTCGACGCCGAGTCCTCCGCAGCGGGAGGGTGCGTCATGGGTGGCCGCCTGTGCGACCGGGACGGTGCCGGCGAGAACGCCGGCGAGGGTGAGCGAGACCGCGAGCACGCGGGGCCGGAAGCTTCTGGACATGGTGTTCCTCTCGGTTGTCGAGGTGGGTCCGGGTCTGCGCCTGCGGGTCAGGGGTTGAGGACGACCTTGCCGGTGACGGTGCCGGACTCGGCCAGCCGCAGGGCCTCGGCGGCGCGGGCGAGCGGCAGCCGGGCGGCGATGTGGGCGGTGACCTCGCCGCGCTGGAAGGCGGCGAAGACCTGGGTGAGGTCGGCGCGCAGGCGGGCCCGGAAGCGGTTCCTGGCCAGGGCGCGCCCGGCCCACACGTTGAAGAAGAAGGCGCGGCGGCGGTTGGGCAGCGCGTTCCACAGCCACACCCGGCCGAGCAGCTTCAGCACGGGCCACTGCTTGGAGCCCTCGGCGTCGCGGGTGGCGGCGCTGCCGTACGAGACGAGGGTGCCGCCGGGGGCGAGGAGGCGCCAGGAGTCGACGATGCCGCGGCCGCCGACGTGGTCGAAGACGGCGTGGACGCCCTCGCTCGGGGCGAGTGCGCGGATCCGTGCGGCGAGACCGTCGGCGCGGTAGTCGACGGGGACGACCCCCTTCTCCCGCAGGGCCTCGTGGTGGCGCGGGGAGGCCGTACCGATCACGTGGGCGCCGGCGGCCAGGGCGAGCTGGACCAGGACCGAGCCGACGCCGCCGTTGGCGCCGTGCACGACGACGGTCCGGCCGGCCCGGACACGGGCCTTGCGGTGCAGCATCTGCCAGGCGGTGATGCCGTTGACGACGAGGGTCTCGGCCTCCGCGGCGCCGATCCCGTCGGGCACCGGCACCAGGTCGGCGGCGTCGACGAGCACATGGCTGGCCCAGCCGCCGACCTTGACCAGGGCGGCGACGCGGGTGCCGGCCAGCTGCGGGTCGACGCCCTCGCCGGTCGTCAGCACCGTGCCGACGAGGTCGTAGCCGGGGACGAAGGGGAACGGCGGCTGGTCGTAGTAGCGGCCGCGCCGCATCTGCTGCTCGGCGAAGGAGACGCCGGTCGCCTCCATGCGGATCACGGCCTGGCCGGGGCCCGCGGCGGGGACCGCGCCGTGCCGGATCTGGAGCCCCTCGGGCTCGACCTCGCCCGGCAGGACGACCTCGACGAGTCCTTCGGCGTTCATGACGACCTCCACGTAGATGGCTTCGCGTTCGTTAGAAGTTATAACTGCACGGGATCGGAAGTGTCAATAACTTCAGTGATAGCCTCTAACCATGGTGAATCCGGAAGCGAAGACCCCGCGCGAGCGCTACCGCGCCCAGGTGCGTACGGAGATCAAGGCGCACGCGTGGGAGCAGATCGCCACGGCGGGCGCGTCGGCGCTCTCCCTCAACGCGATCGCCAAGCGGCTCGGCATGAGCGGACCCGCCCTGTACCGGTACTACGCGGGCCGCGACGAGCTGATCACCGAACTCGTCAGGGACGCGTACCGCAGCCTCGCCGACACCTTCCGCGCCGCCGCCTCCCGGCCCGGCGCCGACGTGACCGCGCTGGCGGCCGCCCTGCGGACCTGGGCCCTGGAGGATCCCCAGCGCTACTTCCTCGTCTACGGCACCCCCGTCCCCGGCTATCACGCGCCGGACGACATCACCGCGATCGCCTCCGAGGTCATGGCGACACTCCTGGACGCCTTCGCCGGACAGCCGTCGAGCGGCCCGGCGGCACCGTTCGCCGCGCACCTCGAAGAGCACCGGGACTGGGCGGGCGGCCACCCCGCCTCCGCCGCGACCCTCCACCGGGCCCTGACCTTCTGGACCCGGCTGCACGGCACCCTGTCCCTGGAGCTCGCCGGCCACTTCACCGGAATGGGATTCGACCCGGCGCTCCTGTACGCCGCCGAACTGGAGGAACTGACCGGCACGACGGACGGCGACGAGATGTGATGTTCGTCGTGATCGCGGAATTCCGGGGCGTTCGCCGCACTGCCGTCCACCGACTCCGGTGACGGCCGCTCATCACCCGTCACCGGAGGTCACAGGGGTGCGGGCGGGCCGCGCGGGAGGTAGGCCGCATCCCGGGGACGGCAATATCTGTGCCCGCCGAATGAGATATAGGAACGGGGCCCGGGAAGTATTCCCCGAACACCGGACCGGCCCGAAATCATCGCCCGTGCAGGGCCGATCGCACCGTGCTACTGTCGATCTCAGTTGCAGGTGTGGTTGCCACAAGGTTTATTTCCGACGGGTTAATCAGCACGGCGACACGGAATTCACGCAGGGTGAATTCCGAAACCGCCTCCGAAGGAGATATGACATGGCTACTGGCACCGTGAAGTGGTTCAACGCGGAAAAGGGCTTCGGCTTCATCGAGCAGGACGGCGGCGGCGCCGACGTCTTCGCCCACTACTCCAACATCGCCGCCCAGGGCTTCCGTGAGCTGCTGGAAGGTCAGAAGGTGTCGTTCGACATCGCGCAGGGCCAGAAGGGCCCGACGGCCGAGAACATCGTTCCCGCCTGACACCGGCACCGCCGCGCATACTTTCGCAGCTGGGGCCCGCACCTAGGGGTGCGGGCCCCAGCTCGCGGTTTTTCAGGCGCATCCCACATCGCCTCCGGCCCGTTCTCGCGATTCTCAGCGCCGCCCATCGGCTGCGGGAATTCCTTGATACGTGCCGCATCAAGGAAGGTTTCGCAATGAATCGCACACGCTCCAATCCCACCCGAGGCCGTTCCGGCGGTTCGCACCGCGGTACGAGGACGTACGGAAATCGGCAGAGCGCACCGGCCGAGTTCGCGCCGCCCAGGACGATCACGCCCGCGCTGCCCGCGGTCGAGAACTTCGCCGACCTCGACATGCCCGGCCGGCTCCTTGCCACCCTGGGCCACGAAGGCGTGACCGTGCCGTTCCCGATCCAGGCGGCGACCCTGCCGAACTCCCTGGCCGGACGGGACGTCCTCGGCCGCGGCCGCACCGGCTCGGGCAAGACCCTCGCCTTCGGCCTCGCCACCCTGGCCCGTACGGCGGGACGCCGTGCCGAGCCGCGGCAGCCGCTCGCCCTGGTCCTCGTCCCCACCCGTGAGCTCGCCCAGCAGGTCACCGACGCGCTCACCCCCTACGCCCGCTCCGTGAACCTGCGACTGGCCACCGTCGTCGGCGGCATGTCCATCGGCCGCCAGGCCGGTGCGCTGCGCACCGGGTCCGAGGTCGTCGTCGCGACGCCCGGGCGGCTCAAGGACCTCATCGACCGCGGTGACTGCCGGCTCGACGAGGTGGCCGTCACCGTCCTGGACGAGGCCGACCAGATGGCCGACATGGGCTTCATGCCCCAGGTCACCGCGCTGCTCGACCAGGTACGCCCCGACGGGCAGCGGATGCTGTTCTCGGCCACCCTGGACCGCAACGTCGACCGCCTGGTGCGCACCTACCTGCACGACCCCGTCGTGCACTCGGTCGACCCCTCCGCCGGAGCGGTCACCACGATGGAGCACCACGTCCTGCACGTGCTCGACACGGACAAGCACCGCACCACCACCGAGATCGCGGCCCGCGACGGCCGGGTGATCATGTTCCTGGACACCAAGCACGCGGTGGACCGGCTGACCAAGCACCTGCTGAACAGCGGCGTCCGGGCCGCGGCCCTGCACGGCGGCAAGTCCCAGCCGCAGCGCACCCGCACCCTTGCCCAGTTCAAGACCGGGCACGTGACCGTGCTGGTGGCGACCAACGTGGCGGCGCGCGGGATCCACGTCGACAACCTCGACCTGGTCGTCAACGTCGATCCGCCCACCGACCACAAGGACTACCTGCACCGCGGCGGCCGTACCGCCCGTGCCGGCGAGTCCGGCAGCGTCGTCACCCTGGTGACCCCCGGCCAGCGGCGCGGCATGAGCCGGCTGATGGCCTCGGCGGGCATCACGCCCCACATCGCCCAGGTGCGTTCGGGCGAGGCGGAGCTGAGCCGCATCACCGGGGCGCAGGCCCCCTCCGGCATCCCGGTCGTCATCACCGCCCCGCAGGCGGAACGTCCCCGCCGCTCGGCCTCCTCGTCCTCGTCCCCGTCCCGGGGCCGACGTGGGCGCCGGGGCCCGGCGGGTCAGGGCCGCCCCGCGGGCGAGGCGGCACGCCGCGGCACGCCGAGGCGGACCGGGTTCGGCTCCGCCGCCTAGGACAGCCTGTCCGACCGGCCCACGCACCCACCCCTTTCAGCAGGAGGCACCCATGACGCCGACCCGGACGCAGCACGCGGTCCTCGACCGGCCGGGGTCCGGACCCCGGGTCAGTGACGACATGACGGTCGAGGTGGCCCTGTCCCTCATGGCCGGCGCCCGCGTCGACCACCTCGTCCTGTGCGACGGGGACGAGCAGCACACGGGCCTGGTCACCCTGGCCGGGCTCACCGTCCTGCGGGACAGCGCCTGCTACACGGACCGGCTCCGACTGCGGGACGTCCTCGGCCTCGCCGGCTGATTCCTCCGAAGCCCGAAGGGGCCCTGCCGACGCGCGTCGGCAGGGCCCCTTCGTCGTCTGCCCATGGAGTTCTCCAGGCACGGATCCCTGCGTCCCTCGAACACCAAAATCTCCTCTTGTCAGAGTAGACATTGGCCCCTGATCCGGTTACTGTTCTTCTCGTAGACATGGTCAGACAAGACCCGGCAGACACGAACTGGCGGGAAGCAGTACCGCAGTACCCGTTCACAGGTAATCGGTTCAGAGCAAGGACGGAGGAGCAGACGCCATCAGGATCGCCCGGCCCGATGCATTCGGCCCGGGTACCGCAAGACCCCGGATTGGATGGTGGTCCCCGGTCACGCAGCCGCGATCCCCGCACCCCGCCCGTCACCGGGCCGGGCAGCGGAAACAGAAGGTCGGCACAGCATGAGGGCCGACAGATGGTGTTGAATTCCCTTCGGGGCCCTGGTGCCGCACGGCATCAGGGCCCCTCGACGCGTTGCACAACGAGGTGACATGGCAGCAGATAATCCACTCGGCGATCGCCTGGACGACGACGACTACCCGGCATACACGATGGGCCGGGCCGCGGAGATGCTCGGTACCACCCCGGGCTTCCTCCGGGCCATCGGCGAGGCCCGACTGATCACTCCGCTGCGCTCGGAGGGCGGACACCGGCGGTACTCCCGCTACCAGCTGCGGATCGCCGCCCGCGCCCGTGAACTCGTCGACCGGGGCACTCCGATCGAGGCTGCCTGCCGCATCGTCATCCTCGAGGACCAGCTGGAAGAAGCACAGCGCATCAACGCCGAGTACCGCCGCGCCGCGAACGCCGCGGGCGACAACGCCGGCTCCCGCGCCGGCTGACCCCGCGAAGGCGGGGCCGACGGAGCGGGCGCCGGCTCACTCCGGCCCCCGGTCCCGGCTGCGTGTCACCAGCTGACGGCGTCGTCCATCGACTGCTGCCAGTACGTGACCTTGAGCGAGTCGTCGACGTGGACGCCCTTCGCGGGCAGCGGCGGGTGGGCGGCCGTGCCGGTGCTCCCGGTGCCGGAGCGGCCCTGGAAGTACACGGTCAGGGACGTGGCGGTGTAGCCGTTCCCGGCGCTGCCGTCGGTGGCGGACAGGTTGACCGAGGCGTAGCCGGACTCGCCCGGCGCGAGGGTGACGACCGCCTGCGGCTGCGAGGCCTCGATGACCGGGGGCACCGCCTGGGCCTCGCCGAAGCGGACGGCCGGGTAGCCGTACAGGTAGCAGGTCTTGCTGCCGGTGTTGGTCACCGTGAGCAGCATGTGGTTGACCGGGCGGGTCAGCGGGGCCGCGACCGTCCTCGTGGTGGAACCCTCGCAGGTGACCGGCCTGGCAGCGGAGCCCGGGGCCTTCGACACGCGGGTGGGCGACGCGGCCGTCATGGCACCACCCGCGGAGCCGGAACCGGAGGAGCCCGCGGAACCCTTGGAACCCGTCGAGGACGACTGGTCCGTGCCGGCCGAGGGGGCCGGGGAGGGGGAGTCCGCGGCCGGAGAAGAGGCCGCGGAGGAAGGACTCGTGGAGGCCGCGCGGCCCTCGTCCTGGGCGCCCGTCCCGTCGTTGCACGCGGTCAGTGAAAGGGCGGCGAGGACGGTGGTCGCGGCGGCGGCGACGAGACGGGCGCGGGAGGTGTTGGACATGCTGCTGTGCCCCTTCGGAGTTCGGGTGGCGGTGGTGATTGGATGACCGAAGCTTGTGAGGTGATCCGTCCCAACCGCCACGCCCTGCGGCCAGTTGGGGACACTGGAACGCCGAAATGGGCTCTGACCAGGGGGAACACGCTGACCCTGGAATGCGTGACCGGGACGCGTGGGGTTGAGGGGAACGGGTGTCAGGGGCAACGGGGACCGAGCGGACGCAGGAGTTCGCGCAGCTGCTGCGGGAGCTCAAGGACCGGTCGGGGCTGAGCTACGGCACGCTCGCCAAGCGTCTGCACATGAGCACGTCGACGCTGCACCGCTACTGCAACGGCACCGCCGTGCCGGTCGAGTACGCCCCGGTGGAGCGCCTCGCGCGGGTCTGCCGGGCCACCCCGCAGGAGCTGGTGGAGCTGCACCGGCACTGGATCCTGGCGGACGCGGAACGGGGTCGCAGGCCGGACCGGCCAGCGGCCGGGGACCCGGTGCCGGGGGCCGACACCGGGACCGACACCGCCGCCGCAGCCGGCACCGACTCCGGCACCGGTGAGGTCGAGGGCGGCCCGTCCCGTCCCCCCTCCCCCTGGTTCCGCCGTCGCCGTACCGCGCTGATCGCCTCCGTCGCGGTGGTCGCCGCGCTGGGTGCCGCCGCGTACGTCCTGCGTCCGGTGCTCGTCCGGGCCGGGGACACCACCGTCCCGGCCTCCACCGGCACCCTGGGCACCGGTGTCGCCGGGCAGCCCTCCACCGCCCCGTCCGCCGGGGGGAGCACACACCGGCCGTCCGCGTCCGCCACCGGCTCCCCGACCACGACCGCCCGTACCGGCGGCGGCGACGCCTCGGACGCCGGCGGCAGGCAGGACGCCGGGCGGTCCACCGGCGGCGGTGCAGGCGACGCCGTCCCGCTCGCGGTCGGCGTCCGCCCCTACGTCTACGACAGTCCGTGCAGCCAGCACTTCCTCGTCGACAGCGAACCCGAGCAGGTCGGCCCGCCGGCGACCGAGCAGGACGCGCGGCGCTGGGCCGGCGCGTACGGGGCGGTCTCCTCGGGCGAGCAGCGGATCGCGCTCACCGTCCAGGGCACCGGCGAGGAGACCGTCGTCCTGAACGCCCTGCACGTCCGCTTCCTCACCAAGGGCGCGCCGCTCGCCTGGAACGACTACTCGATGGGCGTCGGCTGCGGAGGCGGGGTCGGCACCAAGTCGTTCGACATCGACCTCGACAACGGCAGCCCCACGGTCACCGTGAAGAACGGCCAGCGCGACTTCCCGTACAAGGTCAGCGAGTCCGACCCGGAGGTCTTCTACATCAACGCCCGCACCACGGCGCACGACGTCCGCTGGGACCTCAGCCTGGACTGGTCCAGCGGCGGCCGCAGCGGCACCGTGCACATCGACGACGCCGGCAGCCCGTTCCGCACCAGCGCGGACGTGGGCCGCCCGGGCTACGACTACCCGCTGGGCGGCAGCGAGTGGATCGAGCGGGTGGGCGGCTGATCCGGGCCGTGGCCGCGGTTCACAGCAGTTCGGGTTGGGGCTGCGGGGAGGGTGTCGGCGCGGTCGCCGGCTGCCGGCCGCCCTCGGTCCGCAGATAGCCGTAGATCACCGAGCCCATCGCCAGCAGGAGCAGCGGGCCGGCCAGCCAGGGGTACTCGGCCATCGTCACCGGCAGGAAGCGGTACGAGACGAGGAGCGCGACGAAGACGGTCGCGCCGTAGGCGGTGAGCCGCAGGCCGGAGCGGTCCCAGCCGCGGTCGTAGGAGCGCAGTCCCGCCTCGATGGTGAGGGTGAACACCACACCGGCGACGAGGTCCACGCCGTAGTGGTAGCCGAAGCCCAGCGTGGCGCAGAGGGTGGCGATCAGCCAGAAGGTGCCCCCGTACCGCAGGAGACGGGGGCCCGAGCGGGAGTGGATGAAGATCGCGACTGCCCAGGCGGTGTGCAGGCTGGGCATGCAGTTGCGGGGGGTGATCCCGTCGAACGGTATGGAGTGCGGGGCGGATATCGGGGGCGGTGTCGTCGGCCACAGGTTCGCCACCGCCCAGTGCCCGTCGCTGGGTATCTGCGGCGACCACAGGGCTATCGACGCCCAGTGGTCGGTGCCGGTGCCGTAGGCGAAGACCGGTCCGACCACTGGGAAGATCATGTAGATGGCCGGTCCGAGGAGCCCTATCAGCAGGAAGGTGCGCACGAGGTGGTGGCGCGGGAAGCGGCGCTCGGCAGCGACGTTGCGCAGCTGGTACAGCGCGACGAGCACCGCGGCCACCGCGAGCTGGCCGTAGATGGTGTCGAGGAAGTTGAAGCCGACCGCCCCGGTGGCCGTGACCAGCCGGCCCATGATCCACGAGGGGTTGCCCAGGGCGTGGTCGGCGTTGGCCAGGTACGGGTCGAGGACCAGGTGGCGGCTCTTGGCGGTGATGAGGAGCCAGGTGTCGCCGGTCTTGCGGCCGGCCACCAGGAGCAGGCCCAGCCCGACGCCCTTCAGCAGCAGGACGCGTTCCGGGCCGGTGCGGCGGGTGAGGGCGACGATCGCGCAGGCCACGAGCACCCACAGCGCGCCGTTGCCGAAGGGGTGGCCGTGGGTCACCTCGATGTCGAACAGCCACCGGAACAGGACGAGGGCCAGGTCGATGCCGATCGCGGCGCCGAGTGCGATGAACCGCTGCCGCCAGGTCAGCACCACCATCATCAGCGCCAGGCCCGCGTACAGCAGGGGACCCGACTTGGGCGGGTGCACGAACTCCCGCAGCTGGGTGGTGAGCGGCCCGGTCAGGCCGTAGTGGCGTGCCACGCACTCCATCGCCACGAAGAACCCGAGGGCCACGACGGCCGCCACGGCCCAGAGTCTCGCCCGCGAACGAATCTGCGGTGGCATATCCATCAATTTCAGCCAGTTTCACTAGATGCTCGTCAAGGAACCGCCCGCCCAACTGGGTTAGAGGGAAGGATCGCGGTGCGGGTTCCTGTGTCCCCCCTGAGAGGCCCTTTCACCGAAAATGCAGGGTATGACATGGGGCCGGTAATCGAACACCGTCCTGCGCGGGCCCGATCGGAAGGCCGGGCGGCCGGGCGGTTCGGCAGTTCCGCGGGGTCACCACGGGACCGGGGTGTCGTACGGGTCGATCGGCGCCGCGTGTCGGCACGTGTGGTGGATCACGGCCCGCCGCGGGGGCGCTTCCGGGGCACGCCGAGGGGACGCGGAAGTCTGATGTCACGGCGACAGATTTACGTGCGCACCTGCGTGAGGTTGGGACCGTCCCGGCGGGCGCGGGCCTCGACTTCCCCGGACCGGCGCACCCCGCGGAGGCGGCACGAACGAGGAGACACGCCACTCTCCGGACGAATAACTGTCACCGCCGCGACAGAATCGCGTGCAGGGCGCCGCGAAGTTTTCGGCCCGGCCACCACCAGAATGCGGGTCGCCGTAGATCCGGCCACCTACCGTGTGTTACCGTGATAAAAGTTGCAGTTTTGGTTTCCGGAGAATTTCGTTGAAGTTCGCCGGCGTCTTTCCGGGTCTTCCGGAGGGGAGTCCATCGCGGCGACTCGGGGTCCGTACAGTGCGGGTCCCGGCACTGCCCCCTAGGGAGATTCAATATGGCATCTGGCACCGTGAAGTGGTTCAACGCGGAAAAGGGCTTCGGCTTCATCGAGCAGGACGGCGGCGGCGCCGACGTGTTCGCGCACTACTCGAACATCGCCACCTCCGGCTTCCGCGAGCTTCAGGAAGGCCAGAAGGTTACCTTCGACGTCACGCAGGGCCAGAAGGGCCCGCAGGCCGAGAACATCGTTCCCGCCTGACGCTGACGCGTATCTTCACGGCTGGGGCCCGCACTCTTGGGGTGCGGGCCCTGTCCCATTGCTCTGAAGAATCCGATTGTCTCGAACAATCTTATTTTCTTCGTTTCTCCCCGGCTCTTTCTTGCGAATTCTCGTGCGGTTTCGCCGCGCCCCGGAGGAATTCCTCGACACGTGCCGCACGCATCGAGGAAGGGTTCCCCTCCCATGAACCGCACCCGCCGTACCGGGAACAACGGCAACACCGGCAACACCACGGCCCGCCCGCGCTCCCGCGGCGCGAGCCACCAGCGCTCCCGCCCGGCCGCCGCGCCCCGCGGTGAGTTCACCCTCCCCACCACCGTCACCGAGGCCCTGCCCGCGGTGGAGGCGTTCACCGACCTCGACCTGCCCGAGCGTCTGCAGGCCGCGCTCCTGGCCGAGGGTGTGACCACACCCTTCCCCATCCAGGCGGCGACCCTGCCGAACTCCCTGGCCGGACGTGACGTCCTCGGCCGCGGCCGCACCGGCTCGGGCAAGACGCTCGCCTTCGGCCTGCCGCTCCTGGCCCGGCTGGACGGACAGCGCGCCGAGCCCCGGCACCCGCTCGCCCTGGTCCTCGTCCCCACCCGCGAGCTCGCCCAGCAGGTCACCGACGCGCTCACCCCCTACGCGCGAGCGCTGCGCCTGCGCGCGGCCACCGTCGTCGGCGGCATGTCCATCGGCCGCCAGGCCTCCGCGCTGCGGGCCGGCGCCGAGGTCCTCGTAGCGACGCCCGGCCGGCTCAAGGACCTCATCGAGCGCGGCGACTGCAGCCTGAGCCAGGTCACCATGACCGTGCTCGACGAGGCCGACCAGATGACCGACATGGGCTTCATGCCCCAGGTCACCGCCCTGCTCGACCAGGTGCGCCCCGACGGCCAGCGGATGTTGTTCTCGGCCACGCTCGACCGCAACATCGACCGGCTGGTGCGCACCTACCTGCACGACCCGGTGGTGCACTCGGTCGACCCGTCCGCGGGCACCGTCACCACCATGGACCACCACCTGCTGCACGTCCGGGACGACGACAAGCACGCCACCGCCACCGAGATCGCGGCCCGCGACGGCCGCGTGATCATGTTCCTGGACACCAAGCACGCGGCGGAGCGCCTCGCCAAGCACCTGCTGTCGGTGGGCGTGCGGGCCTCGGCGCTGCACGGCGGCAAGTCCCAGCCGCAGCGCACCCGCACCCTCGGCCAGTTCAAGGACGGCCAGGTGACCGTCCTGGTGGCCACCAACGTGGCGGCCCGCGGCATCCACGTCGACGACGTCGACCTCGTCGTCAACTTCGACCCGCCCGCGGACCACAAGGACTACCTGCACCGCGGCGGCCGTACCGCCCGCGCCGGCGAGTCCGGCACCGTGGTCACCCTGGTCCTGCCGCACCAGCGGCGCTCGGTGGACCGTCTGATGTCCGAAGCCGGCGTCACCGCGCGGACCACCCGGGTCCGCCCGGGCGAGGCCGAGCTGAACCGCATCACCGGCGCCCGCACCCCCTCCGGCGTGCCCGTCACCC
>NZ_RSAJ01000253.1 GCF_003933965.1 Streptomyces sp. RP5T | reverse complement strand
GTTCAGGGGTCTGACTCGGGGGGGGCGGTTCGCCTGTCCGGTAAGGGGTGGCCGGAGGTGTGGTTCACCCGCCCGGTGCGGGAGAGGGCGGTTCGCCTGCCCGGCGTGCGGTGGTGACGGGGCCCGGCCCACCTGCCGGGTACGGAAGTGACGGGGCGCAGCAGGCCACCTGCCCGGCACGGGGGCGGCTCACCCGCCCGGCACGGGAGGGGCGAGGCTCGGCTCATCCGCCCGGCGTCGGCGGCGAGAGGCACCCCGGAGGCGTCTCGGGTGGGTGTCGCCACCGCGGCGGGCGGCGGCCACGGCCCCCACACGGGCCACCCCGCGCAGACCTGCCGGCCCCGGCCGGGCGCAGCCCATGACGGGCAGGCGATCCCGCCCGTCATGGCCCGCCGTATGCCTCAGCCCTTGGCCGGGGAGGCCTTCCCGGACGGGCTCTCCGCGGTGTCCCCGCCGGAGGCCTCGTCCGGGGACTCCGCGAAGTCGACCTTGTTCATGTGCTTGCTCATGGACTTCATCAGGGCCCACACCGCCAGGGCCATCGCCGCGAAGACGATGAAGCCGAGGACGCCGGGGGTGACCTTGTCCTCGTCGACCTCCTTGGCGAAGGTCACGAGGTGCGTCATTGCCAGGCTTGCGCTTGCGCTCATGTCAGGCATTGTCGCGGATGCCCGCAAAGAGGTCGTCCTCGGGGAGGGAGGTATCGACGAGGGACTTGGCGAGCTCGTACTCCTCCGTGGGCCAGACCTCCTTCTGGAGTTCCAGCGGGACCTTGAACCAGCCCCCGTCGGGGTCGATCTGCGTGGCGTGGGCGATCAGGGCCTTGTCACGGATCTCGAAGAACTCGGCGCACGGAATGTGCGTGGTCAGCGTGCGGTCCCGCATCGGCGACTCGTTCCAGCGCTTGAGCCAGTCCCCGTACGGCGACTCCATGCCCCGCTCGATCAGCGCGTTGTGCAGCGCCTCGGTGCGGGGACGGTTGAAGCCCTGGTTGTAGTACAGCTTCTGCGGCTGGTACGCCGGGCCGAACTCGGACTCCGGGAACTTCTCGGTGTCCGCCGCACCCTCGAACGCCACCATGGTGATCTTGTGGGTCATGATGTGGTCGGGGTGCGGATAGCCGCCGTTCTCGTCGTAGGTGGTGATCACCTGCGGACGGAAGGCGCGGATCTGCTTCACCAGCTCGCCCGCCGCCTTGTCGACGTCCTCCAGGGCGAAGCAGCCCTCGGGCAGCGGCGGCAGCGGGTCCCCCTCCGGCAGACCGGAGTCGACGAAGCCGAGCCACTCCTGCCGGACGCCGAGGATCTCCCGGGCCTCGTCCATCTCCTTCTTGCGTACCTCGTGGATGTGCTCCTCGATGTACGTGTCGCCCTGAAGCTTCGGATTGAGGATGGAGCCGCGCTCCCCTCCCGTGCAGGTCACGACCAGCACGTCCACCCCCTCGGACACGTACTTCGCCATGGTGGCCGCGCCCTTGCTCGACTCGTCGTCGGGGTGGGCGTGCACGGCCATCAGTCGCAGCTGGTCAGTCAAGACTCAATCCTCGTAAGTCGGTGCCCCCGGTGTCTTCGGGCGCGAACGGCGGCTTCTATAGTGACCGAATCGGGGGACGATTAATTCCGCGGCCTGGTTTCCAGGGAGACGATCATGAGCACGGCGAGCACCCGGTTGCCCGAGGGCCGCTACGGCCGTTCCTCGGACGAGCGCGCCGACCACAAGCTCAAGATCGCCGGGACCGTGCTCGGAGCCCTCCTGCTCGCCCTGGTCGGTTACTTCGCCTACCACTACGTCGGTCAGAGCAAGATCAGCGGCGAGGTGATCGCCTTCGACGCGACGGACTCCGCGGTCGAGGTCCATCTGGAGGTCCGCAAGGACTCCGGCACCTCCGGTTACTGCACGGTCCGCTCCCAGGCGGCGAACGGCTCCGAGGTGGGCCGGGCCGACTTCCGCTTCGGCGGTGACGCCACCCGTATCGACAAGGTCGTCACGCTCCGTACGACGGCCCGGGGCACCACGGCCGAGCTGCTGGGCTGTCACACCGACTGACGTCACCCTCGATACTCGACCCTGACCTGCGTCGACGTATTTCTGATGGCTTATGTCCTCCCCCTTCGGGTCCTGAATTGTTAGGCTCGTGGTTTCGCCCATCCGTGAAGGAACATTCTTCTGGGTAGGGCGATGCTTTGTATTCCCAGTACCTACGAGGAGCACCTGTGACCCAGACCAGCGAAGACGTCACCTGGCTGACCCAGGAGGCGTACACCAAGCTCAAGGAAGAGCTGGCGTACCTGTCTGGTCCCGCGCGCGAGGAAGTCACCGCGAAGATCGCGGCAGCGCGCGAGGAGGGCGACCTGCGCGAGAACGGCGGGTACCACGCGGCCAAGGAAGAGCAGGGCAAGCAGGAGCTCCGCATCCGCCAGCTGACCCAGCTCCTGGAGAAGGCCAAGGTCGGCGAGGCGCCTGCGTCCGCGGACGGCGCGGTGGCTCCCGGCATGGTCGTGACGATCGCCTTCGACGGGGACGAGGACGACACCATGACCTTCCTGCTCGCCTCGCGCGAGTACGCGAGCGCGGACGTCGAGACCTACTCGCCGCAGTCCCCGCTGGGCTCCGGCGTGATCGGCCACAAGGTCGGCGAGGAGGCGGAGTACGAACTGCCGAACGGCAAGAAGGCCTCGGTGACCATCCTCAAGGCCGAGCCCTACAACGGCTGACCCGGACCGACCGGCACGTCTTCGGCGGGCCCCCGGCGCCCTCGCGGCGCCGGGGGCTTCGTCATGCGGTGGCCGAGCGGTACTTGCGGACCGCCAGGGTTCTGAACAGGACGATGATCAGGACCGAGTAGATCAGCGAGGCCCAGACCGGGTGCTGCATGGGCCAGGCGTCCGAGGGGGACACCCCGGGGTTGCCGAACAGTTTGCGGCAGGCCTGGACCGTGGCACTGAACGGGTTCCAGTCGGCGACGTGCTGCAGCCAGGGCGTCATACGGCTGGAGTCCACGAACGCGTTCGAGATGAAGGTGACCGGGAAGAGCCAGATCAGCCCTCCCGAGGTGGCCGCCTCCGGCGTCCGCACGGACAGGCCGATCAGCGCGCCGACCCAGGTGAACGCGTACCCGAGCAGGAGCAGCAGACCGAAGGCGCCGAGGACCTCGGCGATGTTGGTGTGGGTGCGCCAGCCGACCAGCAGGGCGACCATGGCCAGCACGAACAGGGTCAGGGCCGTCTGCACGAGGTCGGCGAGCGTCCGTCCGGTCAGGACGGCCCCGCGGGCCATGGGCAGGGAACGGAAGCGGTCGATGAGCCCCTTGTGCATGTCGTCGGCGATCCCCGCACCGGCGCCCGCGGTGGCGAAGGTGACGGTCTGCGCGAAGATGCCGGCCATCAGGAACTCGCGGTAGACGGAGGAGTCCGTGGTGCCGCCGATGTTCATGGAGCCGCCGAAGACATAGCTGAACAGCACCACGAACATGATCGGCTGGATGAGCCCGAAGATCACCATCTCGGGAATCCTGGACATCCTGATCAGATTGCGTTTGGCGACGACCAGCGAGTCCCGGACGGACTGGCCGAGGGCGTTGCCGGGAGCCGCGACGCGCGCGGTGTCGGTGACGGCGCTCACTTGGCTGCCTCCTTCTGGTCCGTGTTCTGGTCCGGCTTCTTGTCCGGCTTCCGGTCCGCCTTGCCGCCGGCCGGCTGGGCCGTGTCCTCCGGCTTGGCCTCGGCCACATGGCCCGTCAGGGACAGGAAGACGTCGTCGAGGGTGGGCCGGCGCAGTCCGATGTCGTCTATCTCGATGCCCCGGGTGTCGAGCTCGCGGATGACCTCGGCGAGCAGCTTGGCGCCGCCGGTGACGGGCACGGTGAGCTTGCGCATGTGGTCCTCGACCGTGGTGTCGCCCTTGCCGAAGCCGCGCAGGACGTCCGAGGCGGCCTGGATGTGCTCGCGCTCGTGCACGACGACCTCGACCCGCTCGCCGCCGGTGCGGGCCTTGAGCTGGTCGGAGGTGCCCGTGGCGATGACGTGGCCGTGGTCGACGACGGCGATCTCGTGCGCGAGGTGGTCGGCCTCCTCCAGATACTGGGTGGTCAGCAGCAGGGTCGTGCCTCCGGAGACCAGCCGTTTGATGACTTCCCACAGCATCTGGCGGTTGCGGGGGTCCAGGCCGGTCGTCGGCTCGTCCATGAACATCACGGGCGGTGAGACCACCAGCGCGGCCGCGAGGTCGAGGCGGCGGCGCATACCGCCGGAGTACGTCTTGGTGGGACGGTCGGCCGCGTCGGCGAGGTCGAACTGCTCCAGCAGTTCGGTCGCGCGGGCCTTCGCGTGCTTGGCCTTCATCTGGTAGAGCTGGCCGACCATCTGGAGGTTCTCGCGGCCGGTGAGGTATTCGTCGACCGCCGCGAACTGGCCGGAGAGCCCGATGGAGCGGCGCACGGCGTCGGGGTGCTTGAGGACGTCGATGCCGGCGACGACCGCCGAGCCGCGGTCGGGTTTGAGCAGGGTGGTCAGACAGCGGACGGCCGTCGTCTTGCCCGCGCCGTTCGGTCCGAGGAGGCCCAGGACGGTGCCTTCGGGGACATCGAGGTCGACGCCGTCCAGTGCCTTTACGTCTCCGAAGGTCTTGACCAGGCCTTCGGCATAGATGGCGCCTGGCATATGAGTCTCCACGTCGTCGGGGATTCTTGGAAAGGGGTGGCGCGACACACACCGTAACGCGATGTATCGCGTCTCTCAATGGAATTTCCCGAACGAGTGAACCCGAGCCCGTCGACTCAGTCGATGACCGTGTAGCCCGCCTCACGCAGGGCACGGCCGACCTCGACGCAGTGCTCCGGCCCCTTCGTCTCCAGGTGCAGCTCGACCTCCGCCTCCGCGAGCCCGAGCCGTGGATCGGTCCGGACGTGGCTCACGTCCAGGACATTAGCGTCGGCCACTGACAACACCCCGAGAAGCGTCGCGAGGGCACCGGGCCGGTCCGTCAGCCGCAGCCGGACGGCCAGGTAGCGGCCCTGCGCGGACATGCCGTGCCGCAGGACGCGCTGGAGCAGCACCGGGTCGACGTTGCCGCCGGACAGCACCGCGACGACCGGCCCCTCGAAGGCGCCCGGATCGCTCAGCAGAGCGGCGACCGGGCTCGCCCCGGCGGGCTCGACGACCAGCTTGGCCCGCTCCAGGCACAGCAGCAGCGCGGCGGACAGTTCGTCCTCGCTCACCGTGCGCACCTCGTCCACGAGTGCGTCCACGATCCCGAACGGCACGTCCCCGGGCCGTCCCACCTTCATGCCGTCGGCCATCGTCGCCGGGTTCTCGATCGACACCGGGTGCCCGGCCGCCAGCGAGGGCGGATACGCGGCCGCGCCCGCCGCCTGCACGCCCACGATCCGCACGTCGGGCCTGAGCGCCTTCACGGCGATCGCGACCCCGGCCGCGAGGCCGCCGCCGCCGATCCCGAGGACGATCGTGCGCACCTCCGGGCACTGCTCCAGGATCTCCAGGCCGACCGTCCCCTGGCCCGCGATGACGTCCGGGTGGTCGAAGGGGTGGATGAACACTGCACCCGTCTCGGCCGCGTACTCCTGCGCGGCGGCCAGGGTCTCGTCGACCACCTGCCCGTGCAGCCGCACCTCGGCGCCGTAGTGCCGGGTGGCGCTGATCTTCGGCAGCGGGGCGCCCTTGGGCATGAACACCGTGGAGCGCACGCCGAGCAGCGTGGACGCCAGCGCGACGCCCTGCGCGTGGTTGCCGGCGCTCGCGGCCACGACCCCCGCGGCCCGCTCCTCGGGCAGCAGTCCCGCGATGCGCACGTAGGCGCCGCGGAGTTTGAAGGACCCCGTCCGCTGGAGGTTCTCGCACTTGAAGTGCACCGGCGCGCCCACCAGCCGACTCAGATGGCGGCTGCCCTCCATCGCGGTCGTCCGCGCCACGCCCGACAGCATCTTCTGCGCGCCGCGCACGTCGTCGAGCGTCACCGGCGGCACAGGGCGGGCCTTGGGGTAGTTCATGACTCAAGTCTCGCAGTTCACACGCGCGCGCTCGCGCTGTGACCAACGTCCGAGACGGGTTTGCGCAGCGCCGGTACGGCCTGCCTCCGGGCCGCGTACTCTGTCCCCCAATCCAGCTCCCCCTTCATGAAGTGAGCCTCCGGCCATGCCCACAACACCTGAAATGTCGATGGACATGACGACCGTCGGTGACACCGGTCTCCTCGACACCCTGCAGCACGAGGTGGCGGTCTTCGCCCGTCGTGCCGAACAGACCCGGCTCGGTGGGGTCGGGCAGGTGCGCAACTCCATGGACCGCGCCGCGTACCTGCTGCTCAACCGGCTCGACAAGGAAGGCCCGATGGGCGTCAAGGCGCTCGCGGCGAGCATGGGCATCGACTCGTCGACGGTCACCCGGCAGGTGGCCCCGCTCGTCGACACCGGTCTGGTCAAGCGCACCTCGCACCCCGAGGACGGGCGCGCGGTGGTCCTTCAGCTGTCCCCGCGCGGACAGTCCCGGCTGGAGGAAGTGCGTTCCTCCCGGCGTCAGTTGATGGCCGAGCTGACACACGACTGGGCGCCCGAGGAGCGCGAGACGTTCTGCACGCTCCTCACGCGCTTCAACACCGCGCTCTCCTCCCGGATGGCGGCCCAGGGCGTCCCGGGGCCGGAGGCGCAGTCCTCCTAGCCACGCGCACGCGCGTGTACCGCCCCGCCTCTTGACCGGACGGCCGCGCCGGGCCTCATATGAGACCGGGTCCTCTGGGTCCTCCTGGTCGTACGAAGCCGTCGTACGGCCATCCGCAGGCGGGGAGGTGCGGTGCGGCAACGGCAGGCGTCCCAGGGCACGCGCCGGTCCCGGGAGTTCGAGGCGTTCGTCGCGGGCGCGGCGGGGCGGCTGCTGCACGCCGCGACGCTCCTGACGGCCGAGTCCCCCGACGACAACCCGCGCGCGCGGCGTCTGCTGACGCTGGCGCTCGCCCACACGTACGCGTGCTGGGACCGGCTGCGCGGCGAGGACCCCTACGACCGGGCCCGGCAGTACCTCGCCCTGCGCTTCGCCCACGGGGCGTGGCGCCGCCACGGCGTGCTGTTCGGCGGCCGCACGCACCCCGACAGCCCGCTGTCCCGGCTCACCCCCCAGGAGCGGCTGATCCTGGTGCTGCGCCTGTACGAGGGCGTGGCCGAGCAGCAGACGGCGGCCCTGCTGGGCCTGCCGGCGGAACGCGTCCACACGATCTGCGACCGGGCGACGGCGACCCTGCTGCACCCGGCGCGCGGGCCCGCACCGGCGGTGGTGGGGGCGAAGGTGACGGCGTCATGACACGGACGGCGCGCCCCGGGAGGTGCGCGTGAACCGGGCCCAGCGCGAGGCCGCCGTGCGGCAGCTCATGGAGCGGGGTGCGCCGCAGGTGCCGGCCGATCTGTACGGGGACGTCCTGCGGCGCGGGACGCGGATGCTGCGGCGCAGGTCCGTGGCGCGCCGGTGCATGTGGCTGCTGCTGCTCGCCGCGAGTGTGGCGTTCGTGGTGTGGGCGCTGACCGCGCGCCCCTGGGTGGAGCCGCCGTCCACGACGACTCCACCGATGACGGGCTGGTGAGCCGGCCGTACTACTTGGCCAGCGCCTGCTGGAGGTCCTCCAGCAGGTCGTCGACGTTCTCGATGCCCACGGACAGGCGTACGAGGTCGGCGGGGACCTCCAGCGCCGAGCCCGCCACGGACGCGTGCGTCATCCGGCCGGGGTGCTCGATCAGCGACTCGACACCGCCCAGGGACTCGCCCAGCGTGAAGATCCTGGCGCGGTTGCAGACCTCGACGGCCGCCTCCTCGCCGCCCTCCACGCGGAAGGAGACCATGCCGCCGAAGGAGCGCATCTGCTTGGCGGCGACCTCGTGGCCGGGGTGCTCCGTCAGACCCGGGTAGAGCACCTGCGTCACGCGCGCGTGCCGCGTCAGCATGTCGGCGATCCTGGTGGCGTTCTCGCTGTGCCGGTCCATGCGCACCGACAGCGTCTTGGCGCCGCGCAGCACCAGCCAGGAGTCGAAGGGTCCGGCGACCGCGCCCATCGCGTTCTGGTGGTACGCCAGTTCCTCGCCGAGCGTCTCGTCGGCGGTGACCAGGGCGCCGCCCACGACGTCGGAGTGGCCGCCCATGTACTTGGTCAGGGAGTGCACCACGACATCGGCGCCGAGCGCGAGGGGCTGCTGGAGGTAGGGCGTCGCGAAGGTGTTGTCGACGACGAGCCGGGCGCCCGCGTCCCGGGCGACCTGGGCGACGGCCGCGATGTCGGTGATGCCGAGCAGCGGGTTGGAGGGGGTCTCCACCCACACGACCTTGGTCTTCGGGGTGATCGCGGCCCGTACGGCGGCCGGGTCGCTGGTGTCGGCGACCGACCACTCGACGCCCCAGCGGGCGACGACCTTCGCGAAGAGACGGAACGTGCCGCCGTACGCGTCGTTGGGGATCACCACGTGGTCGCCGGGGCTGAGGAGCGTGCGCAACAGGCAGTCCTCGGCCGCCAGTCCGGACGCGAACGCGAGGCCCCGGCGGCCGCCTTCGAGGGCGGCGAGGTTCTCCTCCAGGGCCGTGCGGGTCGGGTTGGCGCTGCGGCTGTACTCGTAGCCGCCGCGCAGCCCGCCCACGCCGTCCTGCTTGTAGGTCGAGACCTGGTAGATCGGCGGCACCACCGCGCCGGTGAGGGGATCGGCGGTGTTGCCCGCGTGGATCGCGAGGGTCTCGAAGTGCTGACTGATGTGCCTGTCGCTCATGGGCTCCGAGGGTAGTCCGCCCGGGGGGCCGGTGCCGGACGACGGCCTCCCGGCGTCCGCACCGCAGGGTTTTCCCCAGGTGTGCGGGCCGGGCCGGGGAGTTTTCCACAGGGCGCGGACCGGGTTGGGCAATTGTCGGCGGCGTCTGGAACTCTTGAGGCATGGAGATTCTCTGGGTCCTGATGGCGGCGGTCATGCTGAGCTTCGTGCTGCTTCCGTTCCTGCGCCGCAGGCGGGGCGGGATCGAGCAGGTCCCGGCCGGCCACCCGGACGCCGCGGACCCGGCGGACTACGGCTTCGTGCTCCAGGAGGAGCTGGACATCCGC
Organism: Streptomyces sp. RP5T; assembly: GCF_003933965.1. Taxonomy (GTDB): domain Bacteria; phylum Actinomycetota; class Actinomycetes; order Streptomycetales; family Streptomycetaceae; genus Streptomyces. The sequence continues at coordinate 2,595 of NZ_RSAJ01000253.1, read as the reverse complement.
ATGCCCGGCCCCGACCAGGACCTGCTGGACGTCCTGGACCTGGTGCAGCGCACGCAGGACTACAAGGCGGCCGCCCAGCTCCTGGCGGGCACCGAGCGGGAGGGCGAGCTGCGCTGGCAGCGTGTGCAGGCCTTCGCCGGGGCGGCCTCGCTGGAGCTTCAGCAGCGGCCGGGCGGGGTCGGCGAGGCACCGGGCGGGCAGTGGCTGCGGGTGTGGCGGGCCGAGCAGCCCAAGGACGCGGGCGGCGCTGCCGTGCACGCGGAGTTCCTGGTCCAGCAGGCGTGGCGGACCTCGACCCCCGGCACGGACGACTTCCGGATCATCATGGAGGAGGCGAGGGCGGCCTGCGGCGAGGCGGCCCTGCTGGCTCCCGGCGATCCGGTCCCGTACATCGTCGAGCTCTCCGTGGCACGCGGACTGGCCTATGCGCAGCCGGAGTTCGAGCAGCTGTGGCTGAAGATCCTGGACCGCGCGCCGAACCACATGGGCGCGCATCTGGCCGCGCTGCACTACTGGTGCGAGAAGTGGCACGGCTCGCGGGAGCTGGCGTACGGCTTCGCGGAGGCGGCGGCCGCCCGGGCGCCGCGGGGTTCGCTGCTCGCCGCGATGCCGTTGTTCGCGGTCTTCGAGCACCTGCCCGAGGTCAATCTGGTCAGCGGCTTCTACCGGAGCGAGGTCGTGACCAAGGCGATCCACGGCGCGCTGCACGCGGTCCACTCGGCCCGCGCCGACGACCCGATGCTGGCCCATGTCCGCCATCTGCTGGTCTTCTTCCTGGTGCGCGGCGAGCGCTGGGCGGAGGCCATGAACCAGCTCGTGCACATCGACGGCCACGTCGGCGCCCTGCCCTGGACCCTGTCCGCCGACCCGGCCTCGGAGTTCGCGATATACCGTGCGCTGGCGGTGGCGGGCTACGAGGCGAACGGCGGCAGCCCGGCGACACTGACGCAGTGACATGACCGCGCGGCTCGGGCCGGTCGACGCCCCCGGCCCACCGGAATGCGGGCCGGCCCGGAACCGTTGACCTGGCTGCCGCCCGCGCGAACGAAGGAGCCCGCCTCATGCTGTTCGGCCGTACGCCCGTCCTGCCCACCGCCGAGCAGGCACTGCAGGGCCGCTCCGAGCCGGCGTTCACGCTGCCCGACCGGCACACCGTCCTGGGCACCCCGCTGCTCGGCCCCTACCCCGAGGGCTACGGGATCGCGGACTTCGCCATGGGCTGCTTCTGGGGCGCCGAGCGGAAGTTCTGGCAGCTCCCGGCGGGGGTCTGGACGACCCTGGTCGGCTACCAGGGCGGCCACACCGAGAACCCCATGTACGAGGAGGTCTGCTCGGGTCTCACCGGCCACACCGAGGTGGTCCGCGTGGTCTTCGACCCCGCCCTCATCTCGTACGAGCGCCTCCTGAAGACCTTCTGGGAGTCCCACGATCCCACCCAGGGCTTCCGCCAGGGCAATGACGTGGGCACCCAGTACCGCTCGGCGATCCACACCCACACACCCGAGCAGGCAGCGGCGGCCGAGGCCTCCCGCACCGCCTACCAACGGGTCCTCACGGCCTCGGGCCACCGCACGATCACCACCGAGATCCTGCCCGCGGAAACCCGCCCTTTCTATCCGGCGGAGAGCTATCACCAGCAGTACCTGGACAAGAACCCGGCGGGTTACTGCGGAATCGGCGGGACCGGGGTGTCCTGTCCGGTCGGCGTGACGGGGGCCGGCGGCTGACGTCACCGTGCGTGCTTTGGCCGCCCCTTGAAGCGGCCCCCACCCGGCTTCCCGAGCTCGCCGCGACATCCACGTTCGAAATTGAATGGCCCGCGGGGATCAGGGGATCGCACCCTGTGCGTCATGAACGAGGCACACCCGCACCACGAGATCCGCGCACTGCACACGCCGTCCACGATCACCGTCTACCAGGCGTACACCCCGGAGATCGGCCTGCCCGCCGCCCGGGAGGGCCGGTTTCCCGCCGTGTGGAAGCGCGACAGGATGACGTGGATCAAGCCGTCGTTCCTGTGGATGATGTACCGCTGCGGCTGGGGCACGAAGGCCGGGCAGGAGACCGTTCTCGCTGTCGAGATCAGCCGTGACGGGTTCGAGTGGGCACTGCGCCACTCGTGTCTGTCGCACTACGTCCGCGGGGAGCACGCCGACCGGGCCGCCTGGCAGCGGCAGTTGAAGCGTGCTCCCGCTCGTGTGCAGTGGGATCCCGAGCGGGATCTGCGCCTCCAGCCCCTTCCCTACCGGTCGCTGCAGCTGGGGCTCTCCGGTGAGGCCGTGCGGCGTTACGCGGACGAGTGGACGGTCGGTATCCGGGACGTGACCCCACTGGCCCACGAGATCCACGCCCTCGTCCGGGATGGTGACCTGGCAGCCGCGACCCGGCTGCTGCCGCAGGAACTCCCCTACCCCGCGGAGCACGTCTCGGCCATGTAGGCCTCCGGTCCGTGTCGGGGGCGGTGCAGGTGGTGGGACGAGGTCGCGATCGCACCCGACGCCGTCGCCGTCGCCGGGCGGTCGCGTTCGGCGTCGGGCAGCCCGTGGCGGTCGGTCGATCGGTCGACCTGGGCGGGATCGTCGTACGGCCCACCGC
>NZ_RSAJ01000252.1 GCF_003933965.1 Streptomyces sp. RP5T | reverse complement strand
CGGTTGTCGTCATGCCGGGAAATCTACGGTCGGTGATCGGCAAGCTGAAGGGCGATTCCACGGCGTACTCCTTGCCCTGCCAGGGAATCCCCTGCTATTCCTCGGGCATGACCGCGTATTCCCCGGACGCCATCGACTGGCGCATCCTCGACGTCCTCCAGCGGGAGGGCCGGGCCAGTTTCGCCGAGCTGGCCCGTGCCGTCTCGATGTCCGCGAGCGCGGTCACCGAGCGGGTACGGCGGCTGGAGGAGGCGGGCGTCATCCAGGGGTACGCCGCCGTCGTGGACCCCGACCGCCTCGGCCTGCCGATCCTGGCGTTCGTCCGCCTGCGCTACCCCACCGGCAACTACAAGCCCTTCCACGACCTGGTCGCGGTCACGCCCGAGATCCTGGAGGCGCACCATGTGACCGGCGACGACTGCTTCGTCATCAAAGTCGCCGCCCGCTCGATGCGGCACCTGGAGGAGGTGTCGGGCCGGATCGGCACGCTGGGCTCGGTGACCACCAGCGTCGTCTACTCCTCCCCGCTCCCCCGGCGGCCGCTGGGACGCTGACTCCCGGGGCGCCGAGCCCCGGGGTCCGGGTCCTGCCCCTCAGCCTCCGCCGCGCTGTTTCAGCGCGGACCCCGTCCGCCCCTTCACGACCTCCAGCTGGGCATGGACACGGCGACGCAGATCGGCCACATGACTGACGATGCCCACGCTGCGGTCGCGTTCGCGCAGGGAGTCCAGGACGTCGAGGACCTCGTCGAGTGTCTGCTCGTCGAGGCTGCCGAAGCCCTCGTCGATGAAGAGGGTGTCGAGCCGGACCCCGCCCGCCTCGTCGGTGACGACGTCCGCGAGACCGAGGGCCAGGGCGAGCGAGGCGAAGAAGGTCTCGCCGCCCGACAGGGTGGCCGTGTCCCGCTCGCGTCCGGTCCAGGCGTCGACGACGTGCAGTCCCAGTCCGCTGCGGCCGCGGCCGGTGCGGTCGTCGGAGTGGACGAGGGTGTAACGGCCGGACGACATCCGCTGCAGGCGCACGGTCGCGGCGGCCGCCACCTGCTCCAGGCGGGCCGCGAGCACATAGGACTCCAGGCGCATCTTGCGTTCGTTGTCTGCGGAGGTGCCGGCCGCGAGCGCGGAGAGCCGGGCCACCCGGTCGTACTCGTCGCGCAGGGGAGCGAGCCGCCTGAGTCCGGCCGCCGAGCGGGCGGAGAGCCGGTCGAGTTCCGCGCAGCGCCGGGCGGCCGCGTCGAGCGCGGAGGCGGCCTCCCGGACCCGGCGGCCCGCTTCGGCGGCGACCCGCTCGGCCGCCGGGACGTCGGCGGACGGCTGCCGGGCCGCCTCGGCGGTGTCGGCCTCGGCGAGCACGGCCCGTACGGCGGCCTCCTCGGCCTGCCAGGCGTCGAGCCGGTGCTGGAGGTCGCGGTGGGCCGCGTCGTCGAGGAGGGCGGCCGCCGCGGCCTGCGGGGTGTCGAAGCCGGCCCGGTAGGCGGCGTCGGCGAGGCGGGCGTCGGCGTCCTTGAGCCGCTGGGCGGTGTCCTCGGCGACGCGCGCTGTGTCGGCGGCGTCGGTGAGCAGCGCGGCCTGCCGCTCCAGCTGGGCGGCGCGGGCGGCCACACTCTCGGCGGCACCTCGCGCTTCGGTCAACTCCGCTTCCAGGGTGGCGCGTTGCCGCTCCAGAGCGTCCCGGCGGGCGCCGCGGCCGGCGGTGCGCAGGGCGGCCTCCTGCTGGGCGGTCAGCCGCTGTTCGCGCTCCCGCTCGGCGTGCCGCAGCTGTTCCGTCGCGGTGCGCAGCGTGGAGGCGCGGGCGCGGACCTCGGTGTACTCGCGCTCCAGATCGGCCGCCTGCACGGCGAGTTCCTCGGTGGAGGCGTCACCGGCCTCGCCCTGGGCGGCGGCCAGCGCCCGCTGGACGACGGCGAGGCGCCGCTCGGCCTCGGTCCGCTGTTCGTCGGCGTGCTGCGAGGCGGCGAGCGCGCGCTCCTCGGTCTCGCGGTCGACGTGTCCGGCGTCCTTGCGGGCGGGGGCGGGGTGCTCGGTGGCCCCGCAGACCGCGCAGGGCTCGCCTTCGGTGAGCTGCGCGGCCAGTTCGGCCGCGATGCCGTTCAGGCGCCGCTCCTTGACGTCCAGCCAGTCGGCGCGGGCCTTGAGGGCCCGGTCCGTCGCGTCGACGGCCTGCCGCTGGGCGTCGTCGGTGTCCCGCGCGAACTGGTCGCGCTGTCGTGCGGCGGCGAGCCGCCTGCGGGCGGGCTCCCGCTGCACGTCCAGCTGTTCGGCGCGGGTGGCCGCCTCCTGGGCCGACTCGACGGCGTGCTGAAGGCCCGCGCGTGCGTCCTCCCAACCGGCGAGCCAGGCCCCGGCCTCCTGGAGGACCTCCTCGTCGGACCGCTCCTCGCTGTCCAACTCGGCCCGTTCTCGGGCGAGTTCGGCCAGCCGCTGCTCGGCGCGCCGGGCCGAGTCCAGGCCGCCCAGCTCCTCGGCGGCCCGGCGTGCGGCGGTGGCGAGTCCGGTGGCGCCCGCTCCCGCGAAGTTCTCTGGCAGCAGTCCACGCGCGCGTGCCTCGGCCGCGGCCGCCCGCCGGTGCTCGGCCTCGGCCGCATCGCGCAGCTCCAGTGCGGGAGCCACCGCCTCCGCCTTGCGGGCCCGCTCCATCCGGGCCTGCGCCTGCTCATAGCCCGCGGCCCGCTCCTCCAGCAGCGCGGCCCGCTCGCGCGCCTGGGCGAACCGGCGCTGCAGCCGTTCGACCTCGCGTACGTCGGCCAGGGCGCGCTCGGCGGCGGCCTGGGCGGACTCGGCGGCACCGAGTCCGCAGCGGGCGATCGTCAGCTGCTCGCGGACGGTGCTGCGGGCGACGGCGGCCGCGCTCAGGACGGCCTCGGCCAGCCCCGGCTCGCCGGGCGCCAGTTCGGGCAGCTCCATGGCGTCCCCGGCCGCCTGCTGCATGCGGTGCGCGTCGGCCAGCAGCGCGGCGTCGGCCTCGCGCACCTGTGCCTCGGCGGCGCGGCGGCGCTCGGCCAGCCGCTTCTCGACCTCGGCGAAGCGGTGGGTGTCGAAGAGGCGGCCCAGCAGCTTGCCGCGCGCCTCGGCGTCGGCCCGCAGGAAGCGGGCGAAGTCGCCCTGGGGCAGCAGGACGACCTGGCAGAACTGCTCGCGGCTCATGCCGAGCAGCTGGGTGATCTCCTCACCGATCTCCTGGTGGGACCGGCTCAGGTCCTTCCAGGTGCCGGCGGGTCCGTCGTACTCGCGCAGCCAGCTCTGCGCCTTGTCGAGGGTCGTCCCGGTGCCGCGTTTCTTGGGGCGCTCCCAGGGGGGCTGCCGGGTGATCTCCAACCGGCGCCCCGCCACGGTCAGTTCGAGCCGGATCGCGGTGCGGGTGCCCGGGGCGGCGTGATCGCTGCGCAGTGCCGTGCCCTGGCCGCTCTGCCGGGCGCCTGGCACCGAGCCGTACAGGGCGTAGCAGACGGCGTCGAGCACGGAGGTCTTCCCCGCGCCCGTCGGACCGTGCAGCAGGAACAGGCCGGCCGCCGACAGCTCGTCGAAGTCGACCGTCTGGGAGCCGCCGAAGGGGCCGAAGGCGGTGATGTCCAGCCGGTGCAGCCTCACCGCGCCACCTCCCGCACGGCCTCGTCCGCGCGCACGGCGTCGAAAGCGTCCCGCAGCACGGCCTGTTCGCGCTCGTCGGGTCCGGCACCGCGCACATGGGCCACGAAGTCCTCGGCGATCTCCTGGTCGCTGCGCCCGGCCAGCCGCCGGGCGTACGACACGTCGGGGTCGTCCGGGGCCCGCTCGGGATCGAACACGAGGCTGAGCGTGTGCGGGAAGCGCTCACAGAGCCTGGCCATGGGTTCCGCGGGGCGGACCGGGTCGGTGAGGGTCGCCTCGACCCAGGCCTCCTCCTGCGGTGCGAGCCGCGGATCGGCGAGAAGCTCCTCAAGCGTCCCCCGGATCCGGGCCAGGGGCCGCGGCACCGGGCAGTCGACGCGCTCGGCGGTGACCGCTCCGTGGGCGTCCAGGTCGACGAGCCACATGCTCTTGCGGTGGTCGGTCTCCGAGAAGGAGTACGGCAGCGGGGAGCCGGAGTAGCGCACGCGCTCGGTGAGGGTCTGGCTGCCGTGCAGGTGTCCGAGGGCCACGTAGTCCACGCCGTCGAAGACACCGGCGGGCACCGCGGCCACTCCCCCGACGGTGATGTCCCGCTCGCTGTCGCTGGGTTCGCCGCCGGTGACGAAGGCATGGGCGAGGACGACGGACCGCGTCCCGGGCGCGCGCGTCGCGAGGTCGGCGCGGACCCGGTCCATGGCAGCGGCGAGCACGGCCTCGTGGCCTGCCTTCCGCACGCCGAACTCGTCCTTCACCAGGGCGGGTTCGAGGTAGGGCAGGCCGTAGAAGGCGACGTCACCGTGGGTGTCGGGGAGGACCACGGGGGTCCCGCACGCCGCCGCCTCGGTCCGCAGGTGGATGCCCGCGCGGCCGATCAGTCCCGCACCGACGCCCAGGCGGCGGGCGGAGTCGTGGTTCCCCGAGATCATCACCGTGGGTACGCCGAGATCGGCGAGCCGGTGCAGGGCGTCGTCGAACAGCTCGACGGCGGCGAGGGGCGGCACCGCACGGTCGTACACGTCTCCCGACACGACCACCGCGTCCACGTCGCGCTCGCGCACGGTGTCGACGAGGTGACCGATGAACCCGGCCTGGGCCCCGAGCATGGTGACCCGGTGGAAGGCTCGGCCGAGATGCCAGTCGGACGTGTGCAGCAATCGCATGATCCCCGACCCTAACCGCCGGGTCGGACATCACGTGCGGTTACTCCCGTATCGCTCCGTCACGACCGGACACAGCGACGCCCGTTATGCCCGGAAAGGTCGACTAGACGTCGCCGTACGCCTCTCCCCCGAGTTCGAACACCGCCGTGCCCGCGGTCGCGTCCGCCAGCCACCCCCGGAACGCCGCCACGTCCGCGTCCGGCAGGCCGATCTCGATCGTGACCGCCTCGCCGTAGCGGACGTCCCGCACCTCGCGTCCGGTCGAGCGGAGGTCGTTCTCCACCTTGCCGGCGCGCTGGTGGTCGACGGTCACCGTGGCGAGGCGGAAGCGGCGGCGGGTGCGGGTGCCGACCGCGTCCAGGGCCTCGCCGACCGCGCCGCCGTACGCCCGGATCAATCCGCCCGCGCCGAGCTTGACGCCGCCGTAGTAGCGGGTGACGACGGCGACGACGTACCGCATGTCGCGGCGCAGCAGCATCTGGAGCATGGGGACGCCTGCGGTGCCGCCGGGTTCGCCGTCGTCGCTCGCCTTCTGGATCGCGGCGTCGGCGCCGATGACGTAGGCGTAGCAGTTGTGGGTGGCGTCGGCGTGCTCCTTGCGGACGGAGGCCACGAAGTCCTGGGCCTCCTGCTCGGTGGCCGCCGGGGCGAGGGCGCACAGGAAGCGGGAGCGGTTGACCTCGGTCTCGTGCACGCCCGCGCGGGCCACTGTGCGGTACTCGTCCTGCATCCGGCCAGCGTAATCGCTGCCCGGACCCCGGCCGTCCGTGCGCAGCGGCCCGCCCCGGTCACTTCCTTCCCCGCGGCACCAGCACGGAGGTGAGCAGCGCGGAGCCCGGCTCCAGGGCCCGCCAGGACGGGCCGTGCCAGGTCAGCACCGCGATCGCCGAGGTCGGGAACTTGACCCGTACCTGGTCGAGCGCGTCGTCGAGGCCGTCCCCGGCCAGGGTGAGGACCAGTTCCTCCAGACCGGGGTTGTGTCCGACGAGGAGCAGGGTCACGACCTCGGCGGGGGTCTCGCGCACGGCCGCCAGCAGTTCCGGCACGTCGGCTCCGTACAGCCCGGGGTCGAGGCGTACCGGCGGCGGGGTGCCCCACTGGGCGGACGCCAGCTCCCAGGTGTCCCGGGCGCGTACGGCGGTGGAGCACAGGGCGAGGTCGGGGAGCAGGTCGCAGGCGGCGAGGACGCGGCCTGCCTCGGGTGCGTCCCGGCGGCCGCGGGGCCCGAGGGGACGTCGGTGGTCGGCTACGCCCTCGGGCCAGGCCGACTTGGCGTGTCTGAGCACGACCAGACGGCGCAGCGGGCCCGTTCCGGCGCGTTCGATCATGCCGGGGCTCCCAGATCGCGGGTGAGTTCGAGGCCGAGCAGCCGGTCCGCGTAGGCGTATGTCTCGAAACGGGCGCCCTCCGGCAGGTCCGACGTCTCGACCCACCGCAGCACGCGCAGCACCTCGGGTACGTCCAGGTCGTCCTCCCAGGCGGTACGGAGCCGTCCGCGCACGGTGTCGGGGACGGGCCGGGACGGATGCCGGGCCCACCCGGCGACGGCCCGGCGCCAGCGCGCGAGGGTGTCGTGGGCCTCGGTCAGGGCTGCCGCGTCGAGCCGCGCGGGCGTGCTCCGGGGCACGGTGAGCAGGGCGAGGCGGATCTCGGCGGGGTCGGTGCCCGCCGGGATGTCCGGGGTCCGCACGGGCGCGACGGCGACCCGGACCCCGTCCGGGGCCGTGCCGCCCTCGCCCACCACGTGGACGGCCTGGGACTCGCCCCAGCCGGGGCCGACGTCCCGGCGGTCCTCGAAGGGCCGGATGCCCAGGGCGGCGGCGCCCGCGTGCAGCTCGGCCTGTTCGCGGTCCCCGGTGAGGAGCGCCCACACGGGCGTGCCGCCGATCTCCAGGGCCCGCACGAGGAGGTCGGCGACGAGCAGGACGCGCAGGGCGGAGGGGTCGTAGCCCGGCACATGGGCTTCGACGCGGGTCAGGCCCCTGCGGGCGGGGACGGCGTCGACGGTCTCGCCGGTTCGGGCGTCGGTGATGCGCAGCACGGGGCGAGCGTAGGCGGACGGAGGGCCGGGCGCAGGTGACTGACCGGTATTTCGGACACGGTCACGGGCTGCGGTTCCGGTACGGCGGCCCTCACCTGGTGGATCGGTCGTCCGCATCCGTCCGGTCCAGCTGGGAGGCCAGGACCGCGGCCTGGACACGGCGCTGGACGCCGAGTTTGGCCAGCAGCCGGGAGATGTGGTTCTTGACCGTCTTCTCGGACAGGTAGAGCTTCCTGCCGATCTCGCGGTTGGTCAGTCCGTCCCCGATCAGCGCGAGGATGTCCCGCTCCCGGGGCGACAGGCTCGCGAGTTCGGGCGCGAGCGCCGGGGCGGTCTCGGGGGTGTCGGCGCGCAGGGAGCGCATCAGGCGGGCGGTGGTCGCGGGGTCCAGCATGGACTGGCCGGAGGCGACCGTGCGGACCGCCGAGACCAGGTCGGAGCCCCGGATCTGCTTGAGGACATAGCCCGAGGCCCCGGCCATGATGGCGTCGAGGAGGGCCTCCTCGTCGTCGAACGACGTCAGCATCAGACAGGCCAGCTCCGGCATCCGGCTGCGCAGTTCGCGGCAGACGGTGATGCCGTCGCCGTCCGGGAGGCGCACGTCGAGCACGGCCACGTGGGGGCGCAGCGCGGGGCCGCGCACCAGGGCGTGCTCGACGGTGTCGGCGTCACCGACCACCGAGATGTCCGGTTCGGCGTCGAGCAGATCGGTCAGGCCACGTCGTACGACCTCGTGGTCGTCCAGCAGGAAGACCCGGATCGGGTTCTCCTCCGTGAAGGTGCCTGGCTCGGTCATGACGACCCCTCGTTCCCGCTGGTGGACGGACGCGCGCTGTCCGTGAGGACGATCATCGCGCGGCGGTGCCCCTGTCACTAGGGCCGACCGGCCCAAGGTGCGTCGGAGGACCGGTCGCCGGCGGAGTCCCGGGTGCCGTGGCCGTCCAGCTCGAAGTCCACGTCCACCACGCCCTCGACGGCGCGCACCAGGCGGGCGGCGACGGGCACGAGGGAGGTGTCCCGGACCCGGCCGACGAGCCGTACCACGCCGTCGTCGACCTGGACGCGGACCGACGAGCCCGGTGCCGGGAAGAGGTACGCCACGACCTCGCGCCGCACCTCCTCGGCGATCTCCTCGTCGCCGCGCAGGAACACCTTGAGCAGGTCGGACCTGCTGACGACGCCCACCAGCAGACCCCGTTCGTCGACCACGGGCAGCCGCTTGACCTTGGCGTGCGCCATGGTGCGGGCGGCCTGGGCGAGCGTGGCGTCCGGGCGGGTGGTGAGGACCGGTGAGGTCATCAGCTCCTGTGCGGTGACGGCCCCGGCCTTGGCCAGGTCGGTCAGGCGCCGCAGCTGGGTGTACCGGTCCGGGTCGCTGTCGCGGAACTCCTCCTTGGGCAGCAGGTCGGCCTCGGAGACGACCCCGACGACCCGGCCCTCGCCGTCGAGGACCGGCAGGGCACTGATCCGACGGTCCTGCATCAGCTGCACCATCTCCTTGAAACGGGCCGTGCGGCCGACGGCGGCGACGGTGTGCGTCATGACGTCGCCGACGATGTGCGGGGTGCCGTGCACGGTGACCTCCTCGGCCTCAGACGGTGCTGCCGGAGCCGTACGGGGCGTACAGGTCCAGGAGCCGGATCCGCGCGCAGTGCAGCCGGTGGGCGAGGACGTCCCCGACCCACTGGGCCACGGCGCTGCCCAGGGCCGGGTCCTCACGGCACATCAGACGCACCGCCGTGGCGTCGAACTCGTACGCCCGCACCGGGCTCGTCGCCTCGGCGCCCAGGTGCCAGCAGTGCGGGGTGAACAGCCAGGAGCAGCCGACGAGTTCGTTGTGCCGCAGGGTCTCGATGACGGCCGGTCTGCGGCCCGGCACCCGCATGTCGAGCTCGACGGTCCCCGTCCGGATGATCCAGAACCGGTCGGCCCGTCCCCCCTCCTCGAACAGTCGCGCTCCTTGCGGGAAGGACACCTCACGGGCGACACGCATCAGCCGGTGCCGGTGCTCGACGGGCAGGGCGCGCAGCATGCTGGGCGTGGGCGTGGTGATCATGGCGTGCCTCCCGGCGGGTGCGGAGCTGCTACGGCCAGCGTGGGTCCGCCGGGGACGGTCCGCTGTGGGCCACTCGGTCCTCCGCCGGGGCCACTCGGCTCCGGCGCGGCGGGCCTGCACCGGCCCCGTCCGCCCCGGGTGCGGAGTACGCCCGCAGGTCGGCGAGGAGGTCCTGCTTCACCCGGGCGAGCGCGAACACCACTCCACGGCGGCCGAGCTCACGGCGGAGCTCGTGACCGCGCCGAGCGCCCTGAGGCGGACTACGCCGGCCGCTCCCCACCCCAGCGGCGATAGGCGTCCACCGCCGTCGGCAGGGTGGGGAAGATCAACTCCGGACCCACCGCCTCCGCGAGGCCGTACGCCCGCAGGTCGGCGAGGAGGTCCTGCTTCACCCGGGCGAGCGCGAACACCACTCCACGGCAGCCGAGTTCACGGCGGAGCTCGTCGACCGCGTCGAGCGCGGTGATGTCGACCTCGACGTTGGCCTCGGCGTTGAGGACGAACCAGCGTACGGGCTGGGTCTGTTGGTCCACGGCGGCGAGGGCGCGGCGGTGGAAGTCCTCGGCGTTGGCGAAGAACAGCGGGGAGTCGTAGCGGTAGACGAGCAGACCGGGGATCGTGCGGGCCGTCGGATAGTCGTCCACGTCGTGCATGCCGGCCACCCCGGGCACCACGCCCTCGATCGCGTCGTGCGGCCTGGCCACCCGGCTCAGCAGCTCGGCGACCGAGAGGCCCACGGCGACGAGGACGCCGTAGAGGATGTCGAGGGCGAGCACCCCGGCCAGGCAGCCGAGCGCGAGCAGCAGCTCGCGGCGGCGGAAGGAGGCGAGGCGGGAGAAGCCCGCGAGGTCGATCATGCGGACGGCGGCGTAGACGACGAGGGCGCCGAGCACCGCCGAGGGCGTGCGGGCGAGCAGCGGGCTGAGGAGGAGCAGGACGGCGAGCACCACGGCACCGGCGACCAGGGAGTACGCCTGGCTGCGGGCGCCCGCGGTGGCGGCGAGGGCGGTGCGGCTGGCGCTGCTGCTGACGGGGAAGCCCTGCAGGACGCCCGCGCCGAGGTTGGCCGCGCCCAGCGCCAGGAACTCCTGGTCGGCGTCGAGCGCGGGTCCCTCGGCGCGGAAGGCGCGGGCGGTGAGGACGAAGTCGGTGTACGCGACGATGAGCACGCCCAGGGCGGGCAGGACCAGCTCCGGCAGCTCGGCCAGGTCCGGCCGGGCGAACTCGGGCAGGCCCGAGGGGATGTCGCCGATGACCTTGAGGCCGTACCGGTCGTCGAGATCGAGGACGGCCACGGCGGCGGTGGCGAGTCCGACGGCCGCGAGCGGGCCCGGTACGTTCCTCGGCACCGCGAAGAGGAAGACGAGCACAGCCGCGGACAGGATCACGGTCGCCGAATGGGCGTCGGGCAGGTTCGTGAGGAAGGACCACAGCTGGGGGAGGAACTCCGCCCCGGTCGTCCGCACCCCGGTGAGCTTGGGCAGCTGGTCCACGATCATGATCAGTGCCACGCCGGTGAGATAGCCGATCAGGACGGGCCGGGAGAGCAGGTCCGCGAGGAAGCCGAGCCGGGCCACCCGCGCCACCAGGCACAGGAGTCCGACCGTGACGGCGAGGGTGGCCGCCAGGGTGGCGTGACGGGCGGGGTCGCCGCCGGCGAGCGGGACGACCACGGTGGCCGTCATCAGCGCGGTCGTGGACTCGGGGCCGACCGACAGCAGGCGTGAGGAGCCCAGGAGCGCGTACAGGGCGAGGGCGGGCAGGATGGCCCACAGCCCGGCCACCGGCGGCAGTCCGGCCACGCCCGCGTACGCCATGACCTGCGGCACCAGGTACGCGGCCACCGTGAGCCCGGCCAGCAGGTCCCCTCGGAGCCAGGCGCGCCGGTAGCCGAGGAGGGTGACCGCGCCGGGCAGCAGACGGCCCGCGAGGCCGCCGAGCCTTTTCCGGCGCCGCCCGGCAACGTCCTTGTCCTGTCCCATGAACCGCCTCCCGCCGTCCGGCCCCATGATCCACCGGCGGTCCTCCGAGCGCGAGGTGCGCGCGACACCGGCGCAGCGCGTGTCCCCAGCGGGCCGGCCGAGGGGAGCGTGCGCCCCCAACCGGCCCCGCGGTAAGGGCCGTTCAGCCCCGTGGTCACCGACCTTCGGCACCCGGCGGCCACGATCGCGCACAGGCAGGGTGAGGGGCGTCGGAGCACCGACCGGAGCTCCTCGAAGGGACACCATCATGGCCGTGCACGAGCACCCTCACCGGAGCCCCGGCTTCCACCTGCCCTCCTTCCACAGGAGCCGGGCCGTCGCCACGGCCGAACTCACCGTGTCGGTGCGCGACGACACACGGGCCCACGTCTTCGCCTCGCTGCGTCTGCTCACCGGGGTCGTCTTCCTGTGGGCCTTCCTCGACAAGACCTTCGGCCTCGGGTACGCCACCGCGTCCGGCAAGGGCTGGATCGACGGCGGCTCGCCCACCCGGGGTTTCCTCGGCTCAGTGGCCGCGGGACCGATGGAGTCCACCTTCCACTCCTGGGCCGGGGACACCTGGGCCGACTGGCTGTTCATGCTCGGTCTGCTCGGTATCGGCGTCGCCCTGGTCACCGGGGTGGCGCTGCGCTTCGCGGCCGTCGCGGGCACCGTGATGATGGCGCTGATGTGGGTCGCCGAGTGGCCGCCCGCCCAGCACCTCTCCGACGGCTCGCCGAGCATGTCGACGAACCCCTTCGCCGACTACCACCTCGTCTACGCACTCGTCCTGATCGCCCTCGCCGCCGTCCGCGCCGGAGACACCCTCGGCCTCGGCAGGCTCTGGGCCAGGCTCCCGCTCGTCAGCCGCCACGGCTGGCTGCGCTGACCGCGGGAGGCGCGGCGGGCCCTGCAAGGGGGCCCTCCAAGGGGG
>NZ_RSAJ01000251.1 GCF_003933965.1 Streptomyces sp. RP5T | reverse complement strand
GCTCTTCGCCGCCGTGACCGTGCACATCAGCCCCAGGATCACCGCGAGGCCGCCGATGATGATGTTGTTCAGCGCCACACCGGTGTCCGGGCTGTCGCCCACGACCCAGGGAGCGATGATCATCCAGATGCCGACCGCGCAGAACGCCCAGCTGAGGCCGTACATGCGCTCAGGGGTCTGGGTGAATCCGAGGGCCAGCAGGCCGATCGCAATGCCCACGATGATGTTGTGGGGCACGAGGGCGGGCTGGCTCGTCGTGTAGTGGAGTATCCAGGGGGACACCGCGCAGTACAGACCGAGGAGGAACACCGGTCCGTCCACGAGCGCCACATCGCGACCGCCGAGCATGCGGGCATAGCGTTCCCGCATTTCCGGAGCGTCGGGATGACTGGTGATGTCACTTCTGGAGTGCGAGACGTTGGCCATGATCGTCTCCTTTGACTGACTGGCCTGACCGCGTCTGTGCGGTGTGCGGTAAGCGCCGCCTCTCCCCATTCTGCTCTTATTTTCCCTTTATGTGTAGCGGAGGCCGGGTCGGGGTGCCCGGGCGACCGATCACCCACGCACCGCTTCTGCATCGAATATTCCAGCGACCTGTGGTCCACACGGCCACCGTGCCCGCCGCAGTCCGGAACAGGGCCACTCTCGGCAACTCGCATCGCTTCTGCGTCGTATAGTCGTGGCATGAGTGGCATACCGGACGGTGCGCAGGCCGTGGACCTGCCGGAACCGGCCTCCCCCGACACCGCGACGAGTCTCACCACGGGCGCCCTGGCCCGTCGGCTGGGTGTCTCGCCCACCACGCTGCGCTCCTGGGACCGCCGCTACGGCATCGGCCCGGCCGTCCGCACCGACGGCCGGCACCGCCGCTGGACCTCGCGGGACATCGCCGTGCTGGAGGCGATGTGCCGGTTCACCTCCGCGGGTGTGCCGCCCGCCGAGGCCGCCCGCGCCGCCAAGGAGGCGGCGGCACCGGGCGCCGGCGCGGCCCAGCCGAGGACACCGGAGCCCGCGAGCCGTCCCCGGTCCCGGGCGGCCGGCGCCCTTCCCCTGGGCGATGTGCGCCAGGAGTGCCGAGGCCTCGCCCGTGCCGCCGTACGTCTCGACGCGCCCGCCGTGGAGGAGCAGTTGACCGCGGCGATCGAGACGCACGGCGTCGCCGTGGCCTGGCATGAGGTGATGGTGCCCACGCTGCACGCGGTGGGCCGCAAGTGGGCCTCGTCCGGGGACCGTTACGTCGAGGTCGAGCACCTGCTGTCCTGGCACATGTCCACCGCGCTGCGCCGCTGCACCCGCCCGCCGGCCCGACGGGGCGACGCGCTCGGTCCCGGGCCGGTCGTGCTGGCCTGCGTCCCCGGCGAGCAGCACACGCTGGCGCTGGAGGCGCTCAACGCCGGCCTGGCCGAACGCTCCCTGCCCACCAGGATGTTCGGGTCCGCCGTGCCCGTGGAGGCGCTGACCGCCGCGGTGGACCGGCTCGGCCCGGCCGCCGTCGTCCTGTGGGCACATGCCCGCTCCACGGCGAGCCTGCCGCTGGCCCGGCACATCGCCGGTGCCCAGTGGGGTGTCAAGGGCGCCCGCAGGAGGCCCGTGGTGATGCTGGGCGGCGCCGGCTGGCTCGGCCGCCCCGGCCCGGGGATGCTGCGGCCGACGGGGCTCCAGGACGCGGTGGACAGCCTGGCCGCCCTCTACGCGGCCGAGCCGTCCGCCTGAGTCAGCCGCGGTCACGGGCCCGTTTGAAGCGGGCGAGCCCTTCGGACAGCTCCACGATCGGGTCCGGATAGTCCAGTGCGGCGCGGTCCGGACCCCGCAGTTTCCACGGCTCGTGCACCACCGGCCCCTCCAGCGCGGCCAGTTCGGGAACCCAGCGGCGCACGTACGCGCCGTCGGGGTCGTACCGCTTGGCCTGGGTGACCGGGTTGAGGACCCGGTTGGGGCGGGTGTCGGTGCCGGTGCCCGCCATCCACTGCCAGTTGAGCTGGTTGTTGGAGAGGTCACCGTCGACCAGCAGGTCCAGGAAGTGCCGGGCGCCGATCCGCCAGTCCACGTACAGGGTCTTGGTGAGGAAGCAGGCGGTCAGCAGGCGGCCGCGGTTGTGCATCCAGCCCTCGTGGCGCAGCTGGCGCATCGCCGCGTCGACGATCGGGTAGCCGGTGCGGCCCTGCTTCCACGCCTCGATGTCCTCGCCCGCGTTCTGCTCGGAGCGCCAACGGTCGTGCTTGGTGCGGTAGTCGGAGGCGGCCGCGGCGGGACGGGCCGCGAGCACCTGCCGGTGGAAGTCGCGCCAGGCCAGTTGCCGTACGAAGGCCTCCGCGCCCGGACCGCCCGCCCGGCGCGCCCGGTGGACGAGCTCGACGGGGGAGAGGGTGCCGAAGTGCAGGTGCGGGGAGAGCCGGGAGGTCGCGTCGCCGGCCAGGTCGTCGTGGCGGTCGCCGTAATCGGCCAGGCCGCTTCGCAGCCAGCCGGTGAACCGCTTGCGGCCCTGTGTCTCACCGCCGGCGGCGAGTCCTTCCGAGAGCCCGGACAGCTCGTCGCGGGACGGCAGCGGCTCCGATTCCACGCCGTCCGGGACCCGCACGGTCCACGGGGCCCCGAGCGGGTCCCGCAGCCGCTCCTCGGACCAGCGCCGGAAGTAGGGCGTGAAGACGGCGAAGTGGTCCGAGCTCGCCGGGACCACCGCACCGGGGGCGACGGCCGTGGTCACCGTGTCGTGGACGTGCAGCCTTACGCCCTCCGCCTCCAGGGCCCGGCGCAGCCGTTCCTCGCGCCGGTGGGCGTGCGCGCTGACGTCGGACGTCATGTGCACCTCGTCGGCGTCCGCCTCGGCGGCGACCTTGCGCACCTGGTCGACGAGGTCGCCGGAGCGCAGGACCAGCCGGCCGCCCCGCTCGCGCAGACCGGCGTCGAGGTCGCGCAGGCAGTCGGCGAGGAACGCCAGCCGGTTGGGGGCGGCGAAGCCCGCCGCGTCCACGGCCCGGTCCCGTACGAACAGCGGGACCACCTGCTCGGTGCCGTCGAGGGCCGCCGCGAGCGGCGGGTGGTCGTGCAGACGCAGGTCGCAGGTGAACAGGACGACCGAGATGCTCATGGTGCGTACTCCTGGGGGCGCGAAGGAGCCGGAGGGTCAGTGGGCAGGGGAGTGGTGAGGTTCGTGAGCCGCCGACGCCGCCGCGGCGCGGGCGATGTTGCGGGCCATGCCGCCGAAGACGATCGCGTGGAAGGGCGAGACGCTCCACCAGTAGGCCTGGCCGAGCAGTCCGTGCGGATGGAACAGGGCGCGCTGCCGGTAGCGGGTGCGGCCGTCCTCGTCGGTCGTCACACCCATCTCCAGCCACGCCAGGCCCGGCAGCCGCATCTCCGCCCGCAGCCGCAGCAGCCTGCCCGGTTCGATCGCCTCCACCCGCCAGAAGTCCAGCGAGTCGCCGACCCGCAGCCGGGCCGCGTCGCGGCGGCCCCGGCGCAGTCCGACCCCGCCCACCAGCCGGTCCAGCCGGCCCCGCACCGCCCAGGCGAGCGGGAAGGAGTACCAGCCGTTCTCACCGCCGATGCCCTCCACGACCCGCCACAGCGCCTCGGGCGAAGCGTCCACCAGCAGCTCCCGGTGGTCGCTGTAGAGACTTCCGCCGGCCCAGTCGGGGTCGGTGGGCAGTGAGTCGCTGGGGGCGCCCGGCACCGAGGCCGACGACCACCTGGTGGTGACCCGTGCCTCTCGCACCCGTTGCAGCGCCAGTCGTACGGCGTCGTCGAAGCCGACCGGTTCGACGGGCGGGCCGGGCAGATGGCGGACGATGTCGTTCTCGCGGCAGACCACCTCGTGCCGCAGCGACTCGGTGAGCGGCCGGGCGATCGAGGCGGGCACCGGCGTCACCAGACCCACCCAGTGGCTGGAGAGCCGGGGGGTGAGCACCGGCACCGGAACGATGACCCGGCGCGGCAGCCCGGCGACCGCGGCGTACCTGAGCATCATCTGCCGGTACGTCAGCACCTCGGGGCCGCCGATGTCGAAGCCCCGGCTGACCTCCGCCGGCATGCGGGCACTGCCGACCAGCGCCCGCAGCACATCGCGGACCGCCACGGGCTGGACGCGGGTGTGCACCCAGCTCGGGGTGACCATCACGGGAAGGCGTTCGGTCAGGTAGCGCAGCATCTCGAAGGAGGCGGAACCCGAGCCGATGACGACGGCCGCCCTCAGGACCGTGGTCGGGACCCCGGAGTCGAGCAGGATGCGGGCCACCTCCGCGCGTGACCGCAGGTGCGGCGAGAGCTCGTGCTCGGGCACGCCCGCCGGGATGAGCCCGCTGAGGTGCACGATCCGCCGCACACCCGCCTTGCGGGCCTGCTCGGCGAAGATCCGCGCGGCCCTGCGGTCGGTGTCCTCGAACCCCTTGCCGGAGTTCATGGCGTGCACCAGGTAATAGGCCACGTCCACCCCGTCCAGGGCCCGGGCGACGGACGCGGCGTCGGTCACGTCACCCGCCACCACCTCGGCACGGCCGGCCCAGGGATGGTCGCGCAGCCGGTCGGGGGAGCGGGCCAGACACCGTACGCGGTAACCCGCCTCCAGCAGTTCGGGGACCAGGCGTCCGCCGATGTATCCCGTCGCACCGGTCACCAGACACAGTGGTCCCGCGCGCGAGTCGTCGTGCTCCATCGCCTGCGCCCTTTCTGTCGTCCCCTGCTGATCACTTCGACCGCCGGGCGCGGTTCGGATGCGGCCCGGGTCCGCGGGAGCGCGCCGCTTCTATACGCTGATCACGTGGCCACAGCGAACCAGCGGGACCAGGACGAGCGACCGGAGCCCGGCGCGGGCGGGCCGCCGACCGACCTGTACACCTTCGCCGTACGGCTGCGTCGCATGAACGGCGAGATCAACCGTCTCGTGCAGGGTTTCGCCGGTGACCACGGTCTGCACGCCACCGACATCCAGGCGCTCGCCGCGATCATGGACGCGGAGGAGCCCATGACCCCCGGCGGTCTGCGCCGCCACCTCGGGCTCACCTCGGGCGCGGTGACCGCGTGCGTGGACCGGCTGGAGCGGGCGGGCCACATCCGCCGGGTCCGGGAGAGCACGGACCGCAGGGTCGTCCATCTGCGATACGAACCGGACGCCCGGGCGGCCGCGCGCTCGTACTTCCGTCCGCTCGCCGGGGCGACCGAGGCCGCCCGCGCCCGCTTCGACGAGCAGGAGCTGGCCGTGGTCGTGCGCTTCCTGGAGGCGCTGAACGAGGAACTCGCCGCGGTGCGGCCGGACGGCGGCTGATCCGGACGGGCGGGGCGCATCCGCGGACCGGCCGACGGGGGAAGCACAGGTGTCGACTACGATCACCGACACGATTTAACTCAATGATTGAGATTGTTTTTCATCGAGTTACACGTCCCCGAACCCTGGAGACCGATGTCCCCCGCCCGACGCACCCGTGTGCTCGTCCCGCTCCTCCTGCTGGCCGTCTGGCTGGTCGCCGGAGGCGCCCTCGGCCCCTTCGCGGGCCGTCTCGGCGAGGTCGCGACCAACGACCAGGCCGCGTTCCTGCCGCGCAGCGCCGAGTCGACCGCGGTCATCGCCGAGCAGAAGAAGTTCCGGCAGAACGAGACCCTGCCCGTGATCGTCGTCTGGACCGACGGCGCGGTCGCCGACCGGAAGGCGGACGCCGACCAGGCGCTCGACTCCCTCGCCGACCTGCCGGGAGTCGCCGGCGAGGTGTCCCCCGCGATCCCCTCGAAGGACGGGAAGGCCCTCGAAGGCGTGGTACCCCTGCGCCCCGACCTCGGTGACCGCCTCCCCGACACCCTCGACACCATCCGGTCCGCCGCCGAGCGCGTCCCCGGCACGACCGTCCAGCTCGCCGGACCCGCCGCCACCCAGGCCGACCTGTCCGACGCCTTCGCCGGCATCGACGGACTGCTCCTGGCCGTCGCGCTCGTCGTCGTCCTGGTCATCCTGCTGCTGGTGTACCGCAGTGTGCTGCTGCCGCTGGTGATCATCCTCGGCTCGGTGTTCGCCCTCGGTGTCGCCTGCGCCGTCGTGTACGCCCTGGCCGACCACGACGTCGTCCGCGTCGACGGACAGGTCCAGGGCATCCTCTCCATCCTCGTGATCGGCGCGGCCACCGACTACGCCCTGCTGCTCACGGCCCGCTACCGCGAGGAACTCGCCCACGGCGCCGACCGGTTCGGCGCCGCACGGGCCGCAGTGCGGCAGTCCTGGGCCGCCATCGTCGCCAGCGCGGCCACCGTGGCGCTCGGACTGCTCGCCCTGCTGCTGAGCGACCTCACCAACAACCGCGCCCTCGGCCCCGTCGGCGCCATCGGTATCGCCTGTGCCGTCCTGACCTCCCTGACCTTCCTGCCCGCCGCCCTCGCCCTGCTCGGCCGCGCCGCCTACTGGCCGGCCCGCCCCCGCTCCGCGGACGAGACCCGCGAGGGCGTCTGGCACCGGGTCGCCGCCCTCGTCGACCGGGCGCCGCGCAAGGTCTGGGCACTCACCCTCGTCGTCCTGCTGGCCGGTGCCGCCTTCGCGCCCGCCCTCACCTCGAAGGGCGTCCCCCTCGACGAGACCTTCGTCGACGACGCCCCCTCGGTGGCCGCCCAGCAGACCCTGAGCCGGCACTTCCCGGCCGGTTCCGGCAACCCCGCCGTGGTCGTCGCGGACGCCGACCGGCTCACCGAGGTCGTCCGGGCGGCCGACAGGACCGAAGGGGTCGCCTCGGCCACGCCGGCCGGCGCCTCCGGACGTCCCGGCGCCGCCCCGCTGGTCGTCGACGGCCGGGTCCGTGTCGACGTGACCCTCACCGCGGCCCCCGACAGCGACGCCGCCAAGGAGACCGTGGCCCGGCTGCGCACCGCGCTGCACGGGGTGCCGGACGCCGACGCCCTCGTCGGCGGCTACACGGCCCAGCAGTACGACACCCTGCGCACCGCCGAGCACGACCGCACCCTCATCGTCCCCGTGGTCCTCGCGATCATCCTGTTCATCCTGGTCGTCCTGCTGCGGTCACTGCTGCTGCCCGTGCTGCTGGTCGCCACGGTGGCGCTCAACTTCCTGACCACGCTGGGCGTTTCGGCACTCGTCTTCCGCCATGTGTTCGGCTTCACCGGCACCGATCCCTCCGTGCCGCTGTACGGGTTCGTGTTCCTCGTCGCCCTCGGCGTCGACTACAACATCTTCCTGATGTCCCGGGTCCGCGAGGAGTCGCTGCGGCACGGAGTACGGCAGGGAATGGCACGCGGCCTGATCACCACGGGCGGTGTCATCACCTCCGCCGGAGTGGTGCTGGCCGCCACCTTCGCCGCCCTCGGGGTGATCCCGCTGGCCTTCCTCGCCCAGATCGCCTTCATCGTCGCCTTCGGTGTCCTGCTCGACACCCTGGTCGTCCGGTCCCTGCTCGTGCCCGCGCTGGTGCGGGACATCGGGGCCCGCGTCTGGTGGCCGACCTCTGTCGACGAAACCGAGAAGGCATGACATGTCCCCCTGAATCCCGGGCAACCGCTCAGGTACGAGACGGTTCGTCAGCGATGTTGGAGGTGTCTGCCGCTATGAGCGCCAAGGTGTTGGAGCGGTTTCCAGCGGGAGCTCCGCGCGGATCGTGGCCGGCAGAGGAGTACGCGGCGCAGAGGCGGGCGCAGGGTGAACCGGCGACCGTCGTGATGGACATCCAGTCCGACGCGTTCCTCGTGGTGGTCCCCGGGCGGGACGAGGACTGAACAAGAGAGGTCGGCTGGGCGGCCCGGAGCAGCGGCCCCCGGCGCGAGCGCAGCGATGGGGGTCCCCCCTCGGCCGATGCCGGGGAGGACCCCCGCGGTGTGTGAAAGGGTTTCATGGGTTTCCCTGTCACACGCCCTGAGATTCAACGGTCCGAGATTCGAGACCGGTCCAGGTTTCCTTGACGCCTCTCACCACGGGCTGTCACGATCGGCGACATGAAGACGCGACTGGACCTCACGCGGCGACGCCATGTCGACCTCGCGCGCGTCTCCAGCGCCTCCTGTCGCGCCGCGGCCTGATCAAATCCCCTGGATCCGCCGCGTTTTTCTCTTCTCCCGTGATTTTCCACGCCTGAATTCCGTGCGCCCGTGCGCCTTTTGAATTCGGCGTGCTCCAAAACATTCCGTAACGAGCATCACGCATGCCCGCTTTTCACGAAAGAGAACCCATGGCCACCGTCCTGTCCGTCTCCGGCAGCCCCTCCGCGTCCTCCCGCACCAACCGGCTGCTGCGCCACCTCGACCAGCGCCTCGCCGCCCAGGGGCACGAGGTGATCCCGCTCGACGTGCGCGACATCCCCGCCCAGGCCCTGCTCGGCGCCGACTTCCAGCATCCGGCGATCGTCGAGGCGGCCCAGCTGTTCGCGCGCGCCGACGGGGTCGTCGTCGGCACCCCCGTCTACAAGGCCTCGTACTCCGGAGTCCTCAAGGCGCTCCTGGACCTGCTCCCGCAGTACGCCCTGGCCGGAAAGACCGTGCTGCCGCTGGCCACCGGGGGCTCCACCGCCCACGTCCTGGCCATCGACTACGCCCTGCGGCCCGTCCTCAGCTCGATGGGCGCGGCCCACGTCGTGCAGGGCTGGTTCACCCTCGACAGGGACATCACCGTGCACGAGGACGGGGTGCTGAGCGTGGCGCCGTTGGCGACCGAGGCTCTTGCCCAGGTCGTCGACCAGTTCTCGACCGCGCTCGGACGGCGTCCGGTCCTCGCGGCGGCGGGCTGAGGACCATGTCCGTCGACGAGCTCGTGCTCTGCGGCTGCCCGCACCTGGAAGGAACAGCCCGTGAGCGACGGGCAGTTGACCGGGCCTTCCGTAGCGGCTTCGGTGCTGTTCCTCCACTCCGCGCCTCGGCGAGCACGGCGCGGTCCTCGACCGGCTCCCGCGCACCGGGCCCTCGTCCGCGAGTACGTCGGTTCGGCCGGCAGCCCGGACCGCAGCCCGCAGCCCGCAGCCCGCAGTCCATGACCAGCCCGTCGGACCCCGGCCGGCTAGATCTCCGCCAGAGCGTCCAGATGCGCGCGGCGCACCTCGGTCGTCTGCCCCTGCACGAGGAGGAACATCCCCTCCCGGTAAAGCCGTTGGGCCGTGCCGTCGAGGCCCAGGGCCCGGCCGCCGCCGGCCACCACGGCCGCGGTCGTGGCGGCGCGCATCAGGTCGTACGACTGTGTCTTGAGCGCCAGCCGTTCGGGGACGCGCTCGTACGGGACGGGGTGTTCGGCGAGGTCGTACACCTGCGCGCGCACCTCGTCGAGACGGCCGCGCAGCGCACCCGCGGTCTCGAACTCCCCGGCGTCCTCCAGCACTTGCAGCGCCGCGTACGCCACTCCGAAGACGGCGGGGGAGGCGTTGGTGTTGCGGGGCCGGTCCAGCAGGGCGAACTTCTCCTGCGGGGTGCGCAGCACCACGGCGTCCTCGGGCAGCCACAGGCCGTCCAGTTCCAGCGCGACCGTCCGGGCCGCGGTGAGCGCCGCGAGCCGCATCGGAGCCGACGCCCGCAGCCCCGGCTGCTCGCGTGCCTCGGTGAACGCGAACACCACCTCGTCCGCCTCGCTCACCCCGGCCAGCAGTATCACGTCGTTCAGGCCCCAGCCCGTGTACCAGGGCACCCTGCCGTCGAACCGCCAGCCGCCCCGCTCGGCGCTCGCCCGCACCGGCACCCGGGGAAACGCCCTGACATGCGCGAACGCGATCCCGGCCAGCGACTCACCGGACGCGAGGCGCCCCAGCAGCCGCTCCCGCGCCGGCAGGTCGGTCTGCGTGAGCAGCCGTACCGGCGAATGGTGCTGCGTCTGCACGAACCAGGTCGAGCAGCACGCCCCGGCGAGGATCTCCTGCACCTCCCGCGCCACCGCGTCCGGGGCGCCCGACCCGCCGTACTCCGGCGGCGCGCTCACCCCGAGCAGCCCCGAGCGCTTGATCGCGTCGAGGTGGCCCTGCGGTACGCCCTCCTGGTCGACGCGCGCCGCGTGCGGGGCGAGGAGGCCGTCCGCCAGGGCGCGGGCGGTGGCGAGGAGCGGGTGCGCTGCGGTGGTCATGGAAAGGATTCTCCCGATTCCGCCGCGCGCGGTGTCGATCCCGGGGTGGGCCGTTCGTGTAGGAGGTGAGAGACACTCACAGGAGGAGACGGACATGCGGTACTACCTGCTCAACGTCATGCAGCCCGGCTGGGACGAGCTGCCCGCCCCCGAGGAGCTGGCCGAGATCGGCGAGCGGCTCGACGCCTTCCACCAGGAACTCCGCGAGGCCGGTGCCTGGGTCTTCGCCGGAGGACTGCACAGCCCCGACGCCTCGACCGTGCTGCGGCCCCGCGACGGGGACGTGCTGATCACCGACGGACCGTACGCCGAGGGCAAGGAGCAGCTCGGCGGCCTGTGCATCGTGAAGGCGCCCGACCTGGACGCGGCCCTGGAGTGGGGGCGCAAGGCGGCCCTCGCCACCACCCTGCCCATCGAGGTGCGGCCCTTCCAGCACGAGTCCGAGGACTGATGACCCCGGACATCGAAGGCGTCTTCCGCGAGGAGTACGGCCGCGCGGTCGCCGTCCTCGTCCGCTTCCTCGGCGACATCGACCTCGCCGAGGAAGCGGTCCAGGACGCCTTCACCACGGCCGTGCGGCGCTGGCCGGAGACCGGAGTGCCGCCCAGCCCGGCCGGCTGGATCATCACGACCGCCCGCAACCGCGCGATCGACCGGCTGCGCCGGGAGTCCACCCGCGAGGCCCGCCACGCCGAGGCCGCCCTGCTGCAAGCCCCCGACGCACCGCCCGAGGAGGGCCCCGTGCGCGACGAACGGCTCCGCCTGATCTTCACCTGCTGCCACCCGGCCCTCGCGCCCCAGGCACAGGTCGCCCTCACCCTCCGGCTGCTCGGCGGCCTCAGCACCGCGCAGATCGCCCGCGCCTTCCTGGTCCCCGAGCCGACGACGGCCCAGCGCCTGGTCCGCGCCAAGGCCAAGATCCGCGACGCCCGCATCCCCTACCGCGTCCCCCGCGACGCGGACCTTCCCGACCGGCTCAAGGCCGTGCTCGCCGTCGTCTACCTCATCTTCAACGAGGGCTACGGCGGCACCCCCGAGCTGTGCGCCGAGGCCGTTCGCCTGGGCCGGCTGCTGGCCGAGCTGATGCCGGACGAGCCCGAGGCCACCGGTCTGCTCGCGCTGATGCTGCTCATCGAGTCCCGCCGGGCCACCCGCACCGACGAGCGCGGCGCGCTCGTACCGCTGTCCGAGCAGGACCCCGCCCGCTGGGACCGCGCGCTCGTCGCCGAGGGCCGGTCACTCGTACGGCGCTGTCTGCGCCGCAACCAGCCGGGCCCCTACCAGATCCAGGCCGCCATCCAGGCCGTCCACAGCGACGCGCCCACCGACTGGGGACAGGTCCTGCGCCTGTACGACCAGCTCATGGCCGTGGCGCCGAGCCCTGTCGTGGCCCTGAACCGGGCGGTCGCCGTGGCCGAGACCGAGGGACCCGCGGCCGCCCTCGCCCTGGTGGACGCGCTGGACCTCGACGGCTACCACGTCCGCCACGCCGTACGGGCCGACCTGCTGCGCCGGCTCGGACGCGAGGCGGAGGCCGCGGACGCCTACGCGCAGGCCGCCGCACTCACCGCGAACCCGGCGGAGCGCG
The DNA here is from genome assembly GCF_003933965.1 of Streptomyces sp. RP5T. Taxonomy (GTDB): domain Bacteria; phylum Actinomycetota; class Actinomycetes; order Streptomycetales; family Streptomycetaceae; genus Streptomyces. The sequence goes on along the minus strand of NZ_RSAJ01000251.1, from coordinate 156 downwards.
CCTATCTGGAACAGCGCCGCCGAGCGCTGTGACGCCGGCTCGGAAAATATTGGCGGGGGGCCGGAATTTCCCCGGACACCAAAAGGTTGCAATATACATCTGACCGTCGAGACCCCGGCCGCAAGGCCCGCGCACCCCAGCGAGGCACCCGTGAAC
>NZ_RSAJ01000250.1 GCF_003933965.1 Streptomyces sp. RP5T | reverse complement strand
CTCCTTGACCAAAGTCAAGGCCCCCCACAGCGAACAGCCCTCCCCCTACCAGCACTTCAACCGACCAGGCCAGACTGCGCGCCCCGGGCGAACGCGCCCGCTATCACGCGCCAACGCGTCAGCCGTGGTGATGTACAAGGACTGCAAGAAGCCGGGCAAGTTGCTCGCGTTCTGACGGCGTGAGGGGTGCAAGCACTTCGTCCTCCGCTTGGGCCAGCAGTTTGTCGAGCTTCAGTAGTTGTCGGCGGCCCTGCTGGGTGAGGGTAATGACGTTCTGACGGCGGTTGGCAGGGTTAGGCGAGCGTTCTACCATTCCACGGTCGGCCAGCTCATCTATGACCGTGACCATTTCACTACGGTGGATCCCGGTGCGGGAGACTAGCTCCTCCTGGCTTTCGGGTCCGAATTCATAAAGCGTGGCGATTATCGCGTAATGCCGCTTGCGGGCGTCCACCTGCACCAGCTTCTGGTTTACAAGACGATCAGACTGGATCGCGGCCAGCGACAGGAGCCGGGTCCGCAGGTTCCGCAGCCGTGCGGCGGTGGCCGGCCGGTCGGCCGGGCGAGCCGTGCCGGGTTCTCTTGCCTTAGTCACAGTACAAAGTCTCCTACCCAGCGATGGGATGATAGTGGAGCGGACTGAGCGTCTTCAGTAATGCCTCGTGAGGGTGATGTCGTGGCAGGTGTTGACGACGCTCCCCAGCAGTGATGTTGCCGCCGTGCTTATGTCGGCCGTTGCTCCCGGCGTCACCCGATCGGTGGCCGTTCTGAAGCGGCTCACTGCTTGGAGGTCGTCTTGCCAGTGGCGAACGTGCTGGACTCGATGATGGTCTATGAGGATTTCGATAGCGGCGCATCCCTTCTTCTTTCTGTAAGCAACTAAAGACGTCGATCCGTGCATCTTTGAGAAGATTTATGCGGCCTGTCCCCGGTGAGGGGGCTCGGTAATCACGTTCGTAGTCGGTCGGGCTCTTGAATCTGCATACGCTGTGTTGCGGCCTGGTCTTGTAGAAAAAGAGATCCCACTCTGCCCATGGAACCGTGTGATGCGCCGCTTGCGGCAGGCCCGCTGTCCCGTCTGGGCGCAGTACTCGTTGCTCCTGTCCGTATGCATGATCATGCCGCGGGCGTCGCCGCCCCGGCTGACCGCGACTATTGAGTGAGGCCACCAGCTCGGCGCCGTGCCGAACACCCGCCGCGTAACCATGCAGTCGAGGGGAGAACAGGTCGATCATGGTAGCGAGGTGGAGCTTGTCCTCACCGAATCTCGGTCATGTCACCTGCCCAGACGAGGTCGGGCTTCTCGGCGGTGAAGTCCCGTGGACGACGTCTGCAGCCGCGGGCTGCTTGCACGGACCGGTCGCGACCGGCACCTGCGAACCTTCCGTCCGGCCGGCCCAGGCTCGGCAATTACCCCAACGACGGTATTCACTGACACCCGCGAGCCCCGGCACACCAGGTCAAAGAACACCTTCGGCAAGCCGTACGTGCCATCTGAGCTGTTGGAGTCTCCTCCATGTCACCGGCTAGCACACATCACGCCCCCTCTCCAGCTCACGGATGCGCTTGTCCTTCTCCCCGGCCTCGCCCGCAGACATTCCAGCCGCGCCCGCTCGCTCTCCCACAGCCGGCGCCAAGGGTTCGGCCGACGGCCTGTTCGACGGTGACGGAGCCGTTACGCCGAGCCTGAGACACCCTGCTGTGCCGTATCCCAAGTTATTGACCACCCGGTCCCCTTTCCCCTTCTGGCTTCTTCGCGTTTCGGCGCGCCGTAGTGGGGACGGAAGATCAGCGGGCTATTCCTGAGCCGTGGCTGCTGTATCCGCCCGAGACGATCCAGATCGTCCAGGCGGCGTCACTAGCGTATCGGGCCCATTGGCGGCCGTAGGCTCCGCGTCGGCCGACGGCCCCACCGACTCCGTAGCGGTCAACTATTTCAGCGAGGCCCTGAGCGGGTTCCAGGAAAGTGAGCCACGTGCCTTGCGCAAGTTCTCGGATGGTCAGCGGAGACCTCTCGCCATCGGCGAGCGCTGCGAAAGCGGAGCGCAGCGTCTTGGTGGCCTCCTTGGTCTGGTGGGGTGCGATGTCGTCGAGGAAGTCCTCAAGGCGGCGGCTGCGTGTCCTGCATCCGAGTGCTGCGTAGTGGGCGTCGAGCGCGGAGAGGGCGGCAGCGGCGGCAGTGTCTGCCAGCCAGTTGTTGCCAAGCACAGGTTGATTTACCTTTCGGTGTCGTCGGGTCTCAGCGAATCTTGGTGACTGCTGACCAGTTCACGGTGAGGGCCCGCTGCCCGCCTGAGCCATAGCGCACGAACAGCTGCCAGGCGGTGTCGGTCAGGTCACGGGCCCATCGCTCACCGGCGCGGTCGATGTCACTGTGTGCGACGTAAGCATTGAGGTGCTCCCACAGCAGGGGGCGTTCGCCACTGAATAACCGCAGCAGGTACTCGCAGAAGTAGGCGATGTCGCCTTGTTCGGGGTTCAGGAGACCGCGGATGCCGATCTCCATCTTCTTGATGAGGCAACTGTGTCCGGTCAGTTCAGCCTCTTCCTGTTCGGCCCGGCGGCCGTTGCGGTCCACGGTGTGCCAGAAGGTGATGTCGTCCGGGCCGGGCAGCATGCCGAGCAGCTGGACGAGATGGTGCGCGTCTGGATCATCGTTCAGGCGATGGGGGTTCGCCATGGCGGCTCCTTCGGAAGTAGGGGACGTGAAGTCGGTCAGCCTGGCGCAGCACGTCGATCACGTGAGGGGCGCTAGAGCCCAGGAGCGTGTGGATCCTGGAGAAGCTGACGAGGCCGCCGTCGGTGACGATGTCGATTTCGTCCGTCGCGTCCTCCTCGGCCGGGACCGCCCTCCCGCTCAGCGTCCGTCAGATGGTGCTGACGTGCTCATATGAGCGACTAAGAGACGGACTAGTCACGGGTTGGCCGGACAGGTCCTGGTAGGCGGGTTCTCGACTGAGAGAACCCGCCTTCACCAGAGGCTTCGCACGCTTGTCTACACGTCGGGTACCGACGTGGGCAGTTCTGCCTGCGCTTCCCGTCCACCCGCCTGCGACAGCGTCGTTGAGCGATCGGTCCCCACTGCCGGTGACTGAGCACCGGCTGCTAGGCCTTTCAGCCCACGGCCACCTGCGAGGTGGATAGCGCGGTGATTCTTGGGTCACCCAAGCCTCCCTGTCATAGTCCGCAAGGGAGTAACGGAAGCATCTATAACTCGGTTCATTGCACGTCAGGTGGCATCACCAAACGGGTACGGTCCACGTGGGGAGTCGCCAAGTGGGATGGTGCCCCTTGGAGGACGCCGTTGGCGAACTCGGTTGTCTATGTGGGGCGCAGGCGGTTGAAGCGGGAGGTGTGGCGGGTTCTGGCAAGTGGTGTCCCGGTCAGCCAGGCATCGGTTCGGATGAGGTTGAGAGCGGCGGCAAAGACGTATTGAAGGCGGGTCTTGTACAGGCCGTATAGCGGCTTCTGCGCAGGCCGCAGCGGAGTAGCTCGTGGGCGATGGTGCCTTCGACGCCGGCGAGGGTGGCGTAGTCGCTGCCCGTGGTCGGTGTCCTGGAGCTGCCGCCGAGCGCGAATCGCTTCGTGTTCCTCGCGCGGGGCCAGGTCGAGTTGGGCCTTGATCCGGAATCTTGGAACACGGGTTATGCGGCTTGGGCCGGGGTAGTTGGTACTGTTCGGGACGCTGTTTCGTAGGCGATTGGGCTGCGGTGTCCGAGGTGGGAGTGGCGGCAGCGGGTGTTGTAGCGGTGCAGCCAGCTGAATGCGTCGAGGCGGGCCTTGCGCTCGCTGGACCAGTGCTTGCGGCCCTTGAGCGTCTCGAACACGGCCACGCGAGGATCGACCGGGAGCTGTAGCTGCGCAGGGCCTGGGCCGCTGACGAAGAGCGGCGCATGGTCACCCACGTTCCCGACGAAGGGGAGTTCGCCACCACGCCGCAGCTGGCCGTCGGCATGCTCGAGCGCGCCTGCGCCCTGGGCATCAACGCCCGTTGGACGGCTGACGGGGTGTACGGCGGCCGCGAACTACGCGTGGCTGCCCGCCGCCTGGGCTTTGACTACGCCATGGCTGTCAAGACTGACCACCGTGTCACCGCCTCCGCCGGCACCTTCACCGCCGCCGTATTTGCCGGGCGCGTTCCCAGGAACGCCTGGGCACGCATGCGCACCGGCCGTGGGCTCAAGGGCGACCGCCCCTACGACTGGGCCCTGCTTGATGTACCCGCCGACGACACCCCGACCGGACACGAGCCTGGCCACTCCCGCCTGGTCATCCGGCGTCACCGCTGCACCGGCGAATTCTCCTTCTATCGCTGTCAGTGGACGTTAAGTCCGATCTTTCTCGGTTCGTGATCGCTCGATCGAGGTACTGATCGTCGGGCGGGCCATCCGCTGGGCATGTGCATGCTGAGATGTGGGCATGGAGCGAGAGGCGTACCCCAGCGACTTATCGGACGGGCAGTGGGCGTTGATCGAGCCGATGATCACGGCCTGGAAACAGGACCGGGTGGCACGGTCAGCGACCGGAGATCCTGGATCCTGTGATCTGCGGGAGGTCGTGAACGCGATCTTCTATCAGAACCGGACGGGCTGCCAGTGGCTTATCTGCCCCATTACCTGCCGTCCTGGTCGGCGGTGTTCTACTACTTCGGCCTGTGGCGCCAGGACGGGCTCGACCAGCGGATTCAGGAACTCCTGCGCTGCCAGGTACGGGAGAGAGCCCGGCGATTAGAGGACCCGTCCCTCGTGATCACCGACACCCAGTCCGTCCGCGCGGCCGCGGGTGTCCCGAAGACCACGACGGGACTGGACGCCAACAAGAAGGTCTCGGGCCGCAAGCGGGGACTGGCCGTCGACGTGCTGGGGCTGATCATCCTGCTCGACCAGGCCGCCGAGCGGTGCGGGATGCGTCTGGAGAAGGCCCTGGTGGACCAGGCTTCAAGGACGAAGTCCTCATCCATGGCGCGTTGTTGGACATCGACGTCGAGGTCGCCCGCCGTGACCCGGCCGACCAGGGCAAAGGCTTCGTCCCGCAACCGAAAAGGTGGATCGTGGAGCAGGTCAACGGCACGTTGATGCTGCACCGGCGTCTGGCCCGTGAGTACGACCACCGGCCCGACACCTCTGCCTCGCGCGTCTACTGGGCCTCCATCGCGAACATGACCCGCCGCCTCACCACCCCGAGTCCGGCCTGGCGCGACACCCTCGAGCTAGCTGCGTGAACATCCTCGAGCTCCTGGCAGACCTCCAGACGCAGCACGAGAAGGCCACGGCTCGGGCCGGTGAACTACGCGGCCAGATCGGGCGCTTGACCGCCGCCTTGGCCGAGATCGAAGCACGACTCACGGACCTGGCGACCACCCGGAAAGTCATCGCCGAACTCGCACCGACCCAAGAAGACTCCGAAGCGCCCGAGACGAACAGCGTTTACCAGGCCATCGTGAACGCCTTCAACCAGCACCCCGGCCAGGAGTTCCGAGCCCGTGAGCTGCACGAACTCCTCGGCATGCCCACCGACGAGGCATCCGTCAACATCACCCGCAGCCGTCTCGGACGCCTCCTCCGTCAAGGCTTCCTCACCCAGCCCGGACGAGGCCGCTACCAGAAACGGACTTAACGTCCACTCATTCCGTCGCCCCCGTGGCCCTGGCCACACGAGCTTCTTCAGTAGTGCTTCGCGAGGGTGATGTCGTGGCAGGTGTTGACGATGCTCCCGAGCGCGGAGGTTGCCGCCGTGCCGGTCCCGGCTGTTGCTCCCGGCGTCACCCGATCGGTGGCCGTTCTGAAGAGGCTCGGTGGTCGACGTGATTTGCTGCCGCTGGAAGATCGAAGAGGATTTCCAGTTCGGCAAGAGTGCCTGTGGCCTCGACCAGGGCCAGAGCACCTGCTGGAACTCTTGGATGCGGTGGACTTTCAGCATGCTCGCCGCCGCCGTCCTCGTCCTCACGCCTGCGCACCAGCGCCCAGGCCACCCGCGGCCGACTCGTCGCGGTCAGCCAGCGTCTGCGAACTGCTCCGCCTACTGCGGGCCAGCGTGCTGCCCTCGCCCCGCCATGACCTCGATCACCTGCTGCACTGGTCCGCCTGACGCGGCGGACACCAGCAGCGCGCGACCGCAGCACACCGGCGCTGGAACAACGTCAGCGCCGCCGCGACGGCATGACACAACCCGCATGATCAAGAACTGCAGTTGCTGTGTCTGGGGCGGTGGTCTCGGCGAGGAACCGTTCTTCCTGCACGGAGGCGTCACGCAGGCGGGCCCGGCGGACCACGGTCGGCAGCAGCAGGCTGACGCCGGAGGTGATGAACACGATTGTGTCCCGGCCGGGGAAGGGCCGGCATGCTTATGCGCGATGCAACGAAGGCATCACCTCTTGCTTCCAGCACTTCCCAGACGTCGAGGTTCTGTCGGCGACGGCTACCTGGGCCTGAGCCGCGATCACCGCGGACAGGCGATCACACTGCCCAGGAAACCACGTCCGGGAGCATTGCCTGGCCGAGTCGAGCAGTGGGAACGCAACGCCACGGGCACTCCTGCGACCGCATCACCGTCGGACACGCCCTCGCCGATCGCAAACGCTGGAAGCAACTGACGCGCTGGACACATCGCCACGACCGCCTGCCCGACACCTACCGCGCCATCGCCAGCCTCGTATCCGACCGCACTGCTCAGGTCTGAACTGCCGTCCTCGAATGGACCAGCACGCCTCACCCGCTATCACGGACCAACTCGTGGGTGAGCGTGAGCCGTTCGCTTCGCAGCTCCCACGTCAGTCCAATGGGCCATGCCCGCTTCCGGGCCCGTTTCTGCGAAAAACGTGTCCGTTCGGGCTGACCGTGAACCGTTCGGGTTGCGGGGCCGTTCAGTTCTATCGCAGGCAGAGCCGTCTACGTGAGAGGACATCTGATATGCCGGAAGAACCGCGCTATCCCCTGTCGACAGTCCAGGAGGACCGGGCCGCAGAAGAAGCCGAGGACGGGATCAGGGTCGGCTTCGACTGGCCCAACGAGCAGGTCACCTTGACTACACCAAGGGAGTCCGCTTTCGCGCAGGTAGCCGAACAGATTAGGTTAACTCGAAAGGTCGCTTCCACGCTCAGGCAACGGACCGCCGCGGTAAATTCCCAAGACGCTGAATCTGCCTTTACATCCCCCACGATCAGCCGCACCCACACAGAACACGGCAGTGACGGATCTCCCAACATTCAAAACTTGCCCGTCGTAAGCTTTCATGACAACAACGGCCCCCTCGCAAAGGCCACTCCCGACGGTGTCGGCGGTTGGAGTGTGAAGGTAGCGCGTATTGTCAGTTTGGGTATGGCAGAACGAACGCAAGTTGCGACTGCCATCAAGAGCATTGCCGCTGCCCTAGTGATTGCGGGAGAGTCGCTCAAGCAGTCAGGTAACCCCTCCGGAAATGCCGTAAAGACTGCAGGAAATGTCACGATGAGCCTGACGCAACTCCTGGACATGGTCAATTATGGAACCTCCGCCCGGGAGACCGCGAAGAAGGATGGATTGCGCGCAGGCATACCCGACATGCGTAAGACAACTCTGCAAGGCATCGGTATGGGAGCAGTAATAGCTGCTGCCATTTACCAGGGAGGCGAAAATCCCATCGCTAATGCCGCCGCAATGGGAATAAGTACGCTCGCAGCGATGTCGGCAACTGGCCCGTCCAGGGTAGAGGAAGCGGCAAGTAAGAAGGATCACGAAGAACACTTCTTCGGGAATCCCGCAGCTCTCGAATCCCGGGAATATTTGCCAGCCCTTGGCGGCCCTCAGTCGCAGTCGACCGTCTCCATGGTTACCGCAAGTCGAACAGGCACACTCGGCATCGCATCCCCAAACAACAGCGCCCCGGCGAGTATCCGAAGCATTCCAGGCGGCATGCAGTCAATGCTTCCTCCGACTCGAACGCACACCTCCCAAAGCGTCGACGCTAGCGCGACAACATCGGCCACCCCTGCCGCCCATAACGCATCGATAAACAAGGGAAAGAAGAGGATGTAATGAAGATGCCTGCGAAGCGGCCGCATTAATGAGCTAACCCTCCCGGTGTAGATGAGAGCGGACCCTCGGGAGGGCAGGCGGGGCGGGCGCCTTCGGGGTGAGGGGTCTCGATCCTTTCCGTGGAGTAGGTGATCGGGCGGGCTCGAGACGATCGGGAGTGTGGACAGCGGGCGGTTTGAGGAGTTGGTGGCTGACTCTCTCGACCTGATCCAAGTAGAGGCTCGCGCGCAATTCGGTAGTGGTGACGCGGCCTTGGAGATAGAGCCACTTCGAAGTCACGGCGGGCACCTGTCGATCGATGACGAGCAGCTGTTGAGAGTGGAGGCGTCGCTGCGATTGTCCGCCGACCGGCTCGGCCTCTCCTTCTACACGGTACGTACGCAGAGGTGGGTGGCCGCTCAGTGGCCGGCCGAGTATCGGCAGGATGGTGTGTCGTATGAGGTGCACCGGGTCTTGGCTTGCTGGCCAGACCGGTTCGAGCTGATCAGGAACCCGCCGCTGAATGAGCGCACGGGCCTTCGGCAGTGGACCGGCGAGGTGGCGAAGAAGGCGGTGGGCTGGAAGAACGACAGCCCGGCCAGTGCCCAGGAGACGGTGGCCGCCGTCCATGAGCTGGTCCAGGGCGATGAGTCGGTGGCTGCGCAAGTAGCCACCGACTTTCTGCGCCTGTCCGAGGTCGCCTTTCGGGCGATGCGTGACACCAAGGCGGATCAAGCGCACTCTGAACCACAATGGGTTGAACCCCGCCTCCTGATTTCCCGTTGTACGGATCAGCGATCCATTCACGTAGGAGCGAACATGACCACCCCTAACCCCGAGGCTTCCGCTGCCGGCCCTGCTCCTTCCGATTCCGACTCCGCACTTTCATGGGAGATGCGCCCTGACAAGACTGTACGCGCGCACGGTTTCTCTCCTGCCGACAGTGCATCGAAGAAAAGAGCGGAACGCAGAGGGGCCGCCGCTGACGTTGCATCTGAGGCTTGGACCCTCTCTGAGAAGGGATTTGCCGACCTTAAGCGCTCGGCAAGCAAGCGAAGCGCCGAGGCCCGTGACGCAACGGCAGCCGCGCTCACCCGTACGAGAAGCCAGATAGGCCGTCTGGTCCGGAGGGCCAGCAATCGACTCAGTGGTGGTTCCTCGACCACGGAGGCCGACAAGCCTCAGTACGCCGATGCAGTAAGAGAATTAGCCAACGCCGATGCAGTAACAGAAGTAGCCATGCTAGCCGCCGCGGAAAACCGCTACGCGCGATTGAGTAGCCCGAGTAGCCCGCTGAAAGTGGTGAATGCCAGCCCATCGGCATCTTCCACTTCCATAAGCATGGCAGATGCCGCGAGGATCCCCCCATCGCCGGGGCGGCCGCCGTCCAGCGGTTCTGAGCACCGTACCAGCGCCACGCCCGCCCAAGCCTACGCTCCGCGTTCACCGTCGAGGCAATCATCCGGACGATAATTGCGTTTGCTCGTTCGTGGTCGTCGCCGAGGCAAGCGGTGGAAGCAGCTGGGCGCCCACCGCAGAGAATTGTGCCCTGAACGGAGTTACGGTCAGGTTATCAAAGTCGTAGGCGTCCTCGCGGTGCAGCACGATGATGCCGCTGGCGTCCTGCTCGATCTGTCCCGAGTCGCTCAGGTCCGAGGCCACGGGCGCTTGCGCTCGCGGTGTTCGCTGCCGCGGTCGAGCTACACACAACAGCTGAGGTTGTCCCGTATGAGAAGCTGTTGTCTTTTCGATCTTGAGCGGTGGCGGTCGAACGCGGATTCCCGGTCGGGTAATCCTGCCGGGGCCAGAGCATGAGGACGGGGCCTCCTGAACAGCTCGTGGGTGTCGAATCCATAGAGCAACAGGAGGCCCCTGTGCTGCAGTCTTCCGTGTCGATGGCCGGGCGGTCCAACTCGGCCGCTCCAACGTGTGATTGCCTCGCGCACGTGTACGGCAACGCGGCCGACCGGCCCGAACGGCAGCGTCGGTACCCGACGGACATGACGGACGCGGAGTGGGCCGTGGTCCGGCCGCCGCTGCCGGTGCCGGGCTGGATGCGCGGGCGGGGCGGCCGGCCGGAGGGATACTGCCACCGCGCGCTGCTGGACGCGATCCGCTACCTCGTGGACAACGGCGTCAAGTGGCGGGCGATGCCGGCCGACTTCCCGCCGTGGGACCGGACGTATGCTTTCTTACGCCGCTGGCGCGACCACGCCCTGGTCAGAGAGTTCCATGACCGGCTGCGCGCCCGAGTCCGCGAGCGGCTGGTCCGGGACGCGGAGCCGACGGCCGGGGTGATCGACTCGCAGTCCGTCAAGGCGGATGCCGTCGTCGGCTCCGACAGCCGTGGCTTCGACGGCGGCAAACTCGTCAACGGGCGCAAGCGGCACGTCGTGGTCGACACGCTCGGCCTGCTGCTGGGCGTGATGGTCACTGCCGCGGACACCGGCGACCGAGCCGCCGCCCAGGTCCTGCTGCACCAAGTCGCCTACGCCCACCACCAGTTGGAGCTGGTCTGGGCCGACGGCGGGTACACCGGCCCCCTCGTCGAGTACTGCCTGGTCGCGCTCGCCCTGGTCCTGGCGATCGTCAAACGCAGCGACGACATGCGTGGCTTCGTGGCCCTGCCAAGCGGTGGATCGTCGAGCGTCGCTTCGCCCACCTGATGCGCACCCGCCGCCTGGCACGCGACTTCGAACGCCGCACCACCAGCGCCGAGGCGATGATCTACTGGTCGATGACCCTGCTCATGACCCGCCGCCTGGCCCGCTCACCCCGCGGGCGGGCGTGAACCGGCCCGGCGCCGGCTCGGCCAGCCAGCCCCTCGCGACCAGGCGTTTCGCCTTCGACCTCAGCGCCTCCACCCGCGCCGGAACCACATCCATGCCGAACAAAGCGGCCATCTCCTGGCAGGTCAGCGGCCCCTGCCCGAGCCGGGCCCGGTCCGCGAGCGCGGTGAGGATGCGCTGGTAGTCCACCGACAACGCCGACCACGCAAGCCCTTCACGCCACACCGCAACCTGGCGGCCTGTTTGATGTTGAGTGCGGCGTTGTGGCCCCGGTCGTGGACGGTGCGGCAGGCACTGCAGGTCCACTCCCGGACGTTTGGGGGTTTGGGCCCGTCCACGGTGCCGCAGGCGTGGCAGGTCTGGGAGGTCGGTGAACCCGCCCATCTTGATGAGGGTGCGCCCGTACCGTTCCGCTTTGTATGCCAGCATGCCGATGAAGGATGACCATCCGGCGTCGTGCACGGACTTGGCCAGCCTGGTGCGGGCCAGTCCTGCCACCGACAGGTCCTCCACGGCGATCCCTTGGTTCTCGGAGATCAGCTTGGTTGAGAGCTGGATGGGGGGAGGAACTCGCTGCGGGCGTCAGCAACGCTGGCGTGGGCGCGGGCGACTTTGAGGCGGGCCTTGGCCCGGTTCTTGCATCCCTTCTGACCTGGCCGGACGTGAAGGCGAGGCCGGCCCCGGATCTGATCGGCCGCGACTTCCGCGCCGAGCGTCCCGGGATCAAGCTCGTCGGCGACATCACCTATCTCCCGACGGCTGAGGGCTGGCTCTACCTCGCCTGCTGGCTGGACCTGGCCACCCGCGAGGTCGTCGGCTATGCCATGGCCGATCACCATCGCGCAGAGCTCGTCGTCGACGCCCTCGACATGGCCTACGGCCGAGGCGGTCTGGAGCCCGGACGCGTGATCCACAGCGATCGCGGCAGCGAGGGCGGATTCAACCGGTCGTCGCAACACCTTGATTTCGGAGGTGTTCAAGATCGCTACGGAGGACTGGAGCAGGAAGACCGGCGATGTGCCCGAGGAGCTTCGGCGGCAGTGGCGTGCCGATCGGGCGCTGAGGCCGGCGATGCGCTCGCCTGGCCGGCCTGATCCGTCGCGGGTGGTGCAGCGGCAGTTCTGGCGGCTGATCGCCACGGGCGTCACGACGGCT